>CAZXFH010000055.1:0-17959 GCA_964640055.1 uncultured bacterium
GACTGTAGGCATAGACTTTACGCGTGATCGTGATACCCAGAGAAGTGTTGACCACATTATAGAGCATTCTATCCGCTTTTAATTGAGGGTCTATCTCATCCAACTGTTCGTCAAGATTGAGTTCACTGGCCGGCAACTGATTCACAGTCACTTCCGGAGGGATAAATTTTCCAATCAATTGAAATTGTTGCGGCATAAACTCCAGCGTTTCATCAAAGACACGCGGTCCAATGTGAATAACTTTATAGTCATAAGTTTTATCATCAACGAGGGGATCCGCATAATCGCGTGTGCCGACCCACAGCCCTTTGGCAGCCTGCATATCCTGCCATTGGTAAAGGGCGGGATATTGAAAACCATCCTGCTGATCTTCACTCAGGTGCCGGCGCCCCACTTCAATTTCACAACCACCACTGGAAAACCAGTTATGTAGCATACCGATGCGTAACAACCGGATCTCATCTCCCTTAAGTGAATGGCATAAAAAAATGATTATTAAGAATAATATACTACTATATTTTGGATTGGCTTTCATCTGTTCAACCGGTACTAAAGTTTATTCATTAAGTCGCAGTAATTACCGAATGATCACCATTTTACGATAAGTAGAAGTGCCTTTGCTGATGATTAAATCATTGGTAAAGGGGTCGCGAATATCCTGGTCGACTTCAAAATGAACTATATATACACCACTGACCACGATCTGGCGTGAATCGGTAATCAGGTCCCAACGGGCATCACCACTACCTTCATGATTCATTTTATAGATCAAATCTCCCCGTTCGGTAAAAATCCGGATCTTACATCTGAAGGGTAAATTTAGAAACATGACTTTATAGGGCTCTTCTGAATACTGGTATCCGTCGGTATTGCGAATATTATAGGGATTGGGGACTATACGTATATCTGCCAGTGTCTCAGAGGGTGGTTTAAGCAAATAGGCCGCCTTGTTTGTGCGAGTCCAGAAAGGACTGCTTAGCAGGGGGACTCCATTATTAGTGCTGCCATCATCATAAGCGGAGATATAATAAAAATACCCCTGCCCCCTAACCGCATTATAATCAGAATATTCATGGGCAATATTTCCATCGGTTTTATTTAAATCGGCAATCAGGTAATAGGTTGAGTCGGCTTTACCCTGCGCACGATAGATGCGATAGCCTTCAAAGCGGGGATGGCTCTCAGCATTATCAGCCCAGGTCAGGTAAATACGGTTACCCTGGGATTCAACTAAAAATTCTCTGGGTGGATCGGGTGGATATTGATTCTCCAGATCAAAATCCTGATTGAATACATCAATGGCCTTTCGATAGGTATTCATTAGAGAATCTTTACCGGTATAGACCCAACTGTTTTTATAATCATTGGCTTCATCTTCATCGGTAATGTCTTTGGTAACCAATTGTTGGGGGTTATTCGGATCAGGCATTTCAACGCTAATAGACTTTCCTTGTTTAAAAACCCGATACCAGTTTCGCCCTACATAATGTCCCTGATTACGCGCCAGACCATTGGCTGCTTCCGCCCATACAATGCGCACACTATCTCCCGGCTCTAAAGTATAAGGACCGAAAGCAATTGACTGTGAAAAACCGCCTAAACCGACTTCTGCCGCTTGATTGGCATATTTATCCCCCACTTCTTCTGCCTGACTCAGGTCACGATAACCAAATGCACAGTAATCTTGATATTCGTTGGTCATTCTCTGTTCATTGAATTGATTATTATTAAAATTTGCATCGCAATTGGATTCTATTTTTACCGCAGTAGAGGGTTGATTGAAATCATTGCTGTGATCGTCAGGACTTTTATCGGCATGCAGGGTGACCACGCCGACAAACTGGGTGGCTCCCAGACGACCATCCGCTTTGTATCCATATACATTGGGTGAACCAATATTATCATAATCTGTTTCCGAATGCCTGCCATGCCAGGTATAAAAGGCCCGGATGGGATTACTGTTATGATCATATTCATCAACACCAAAATCAAATTTATTCAACAATGAACTGCCCGGATAGCGGGAATTGGTGCGCGGATTATCAGGATGCTCGCCAATCACCTCATTCATGGTGTTGATACCCCAGCGCATATCCCGCGGAGTGCCCCAGCCCGGTTCATTGCGCCAATTAATACCGGTGCCTTCAACCGTGCCCTCACCACAGATCGCATAGCGGTATTGCCATTGAAAGTAGACATCTTCCAACGTCTGATTATGGGTAAGGCTTTCGTCTTTGCTACAAATCCCTGTATTGGTAAATACAAATTCCTGAATGTGAAAGTTATCATATCCGGCATGACTATAGGCATATATTTTCCGTTTACAAGAAATTCCCACCGAGGTGTGGAAGTTATTGGCCATCATACGATCAACTTTTAAGCTCGGATCAATTACCTCTACAATATCATTGTAAGTCAGATCCGTGGCGGGCATATTATCAACATAGACCAAGGGATGTTCGATCCGACCATACAGTTTTAGTCCCGTACCGGTTTGGTCAAAAGGAATTGGCATAAATTCATTCTCCACAATCTCCGGGCGGGGTCGGGGACCGCAGTGGATCACTTTATGCGGATAGACCTTACCGGCCAGGGGATCATCGAAATTCCGCACACCAATCCAGAGGCCCTTGGCAGCCTGACAGTCCTGATCCCAATAAAAACCGGGCCAACGCAATCCAAATTGTTGTTCGGTTCCAAAATCTTCTTCAGGTTCACAACCGTGTTCCTGATAGAAATTATGTAAATTGCCCACCTGGATCCATTTGGCGGCGGCACCGTAAAGAATCGTAATCGTCCCCAATCCGAGTACTACTATCATGCCAAATGTAAGTAAATAAAAGAACTTTTGATTGTTTAGACGTTTCATCATAATTTGAACCTTATTTAAACATAACTATTATAATTCATAGGAGATTTTGATGCCCAGATAAACATCGCGCGGATGCAGGAACATAAAAGATTCATTGGCGGGATTGAAAATATAGGCTTTATCCCCAATGATTTTATCTATTTTTGACCGCGATACAATCGAATAGCTACCATCCGAATTTTTTTGTACATATTCATTAAAATCAATAATTCGATTATTCATAATAGTATAATCCGACAAATCCAGCCCGGCCTGATCCAGCAAATCAAGATCAATCTGTTCTGCCTTATAGATCATACCGGCTACACCGCTGAATTGGGGATCAATCCGATATTGATAGGTCATGGGCTGATATTCCACATTCAGAGGACGATAATCTCCGACTTTATCATTTCCGGCAATATGTTTTTCACCCAATTCGTCATATACTTTCGCTTTAAAATGGAGTGACTCCATGTACTTCTGATATATTTGGGGAGTTAAATAGGAATCTCCTAATCCAGCAAAAGAGAGATGCTTAAAATTAAAAACATTATAAATTTCGGTCAAAAAGGTAAATTGCAGTTTTTTATAGCGAAAAGTTTTGGTCAATTTCATATCTACATTATAGGAATCGCGCCAACGGACATTATTGATAACACCAATAACATTCCCATAGGTAGTGTAACTTCCGGCTCGCCAATGTCCCCGCAATGATATCCGCCAGCCGTCTACCAATAATTGTTTCATCAGCGGATCGGGTTTTGAAGGCGTATGCAAGGAAAAATTGAATTTTACTTTGGGTACTGGTATGGGTTTATATTGTTCATGGGCGGAGACATTCAGTTTCTGTTTTTGCTGTTCGGCCGGGTCCTGATAATAGCTCAACAATCCAAACCGACCCGAGGTATAGACGGAATAATTATAATTCACAAACCCGGTAAAATAATATCCCCGGCTTTTGCGTAACTCGATTTCCAGGCCGCGAATATCCTGATAGAAATTATTGGTATAACGGGAATATCGCACCGTATTGTCCGCGCTATAGTAGCCAACCGTACCGGCCTGATCAGTTTTGTCTTTATAGTAGGCAGCAACATGAATCAGTAATTTCTCAAACAGGGCATGATCATACCCCAGTTCATAGGCAATCGTCTTCTCCATGGGTAATTCCGGATTCCCGAAGGTACTCATGCGGCCGCTGGTAACCCGTCGCACACCAAATAACTGATCAGGTGAAAACCGCTGGCGCATATGTCCGTAATTGAAGTATAGCTTTGAGTTCGTTGTAATGGGATGACTGATACCCAGGCGGGGTAAAAAGGTCATCAAACCATCGGCTTCATTTTTGGGAATTTCATCCTCTTTTTCCGGTTTCCAGTTGGAGGAAAACAGGGGTCTATAATAAGGATCGACATGGTACCAATTGGTATTGGGTTCAAAATATTCAACCCGTAAACCGGCATATCCGACCCATCCTTCGAATTCCAGTTTATCTTCAATATATAGACCGGTTTGATAGGGATAAGCATTCCAATCGGTCCAGGGCCGCCCTACTGGTAAAGCCGGATTGATGGCTCCGTAATTCATATTATAATTAAATTTTTCAAAAATAAAACCCACTTTAACCTGATTATAACGATTGACCTGTGAAATCATGTCAAACCGCAATTTAAAGCGGGAGGTGCGGGTCGAATCACGGGAGTTGCTTTTGCCACCCATCATAAACCCATCGACACTCTCCGCACTGAGATCGGTTTCAAATCCCCAGGGTGCCTCGCTGACAAAATAGGATTCCGGTCCCGGTAAAATATCATAATCCCGGGTGGCATCCCGGACAGCACCGGGATTAGTGCTATAGCGGGTTGCAGCAAATTCAGCCAATACTTCATAGAAGGTTTTATTACTGATCGAATGCGTTAATTTGACATTGATCATGCGGTTATAAATATCAGACGGACAGTAATATTCCGGATAGAACAATTTGCTGCGCTGCTGGGAACTGCTTCCAAAAGCCCCGGCAACGTCCCAGAGACTTTCAAAAATATAAGGATTGCCGCTGCCACTGGAAGATACCGCACTCACATTTTTCATGAATGTTCCCACTTGCAGCTTCATATTTTCCATAATATTGGATGTTACTTTGTTGGTCCAGGACCAATCATAATAACGATCGCGCTGCAGGGGAACCAGATACATACTTTGAACGGTTCGTAAAGAGGAAAAGAAACGTAAGTTTCCCAACTTAGGGCCAATAACCGGAACCGGACCACCCAGGCCCAGATCCAAATTATAATCCGGATCCACAATATAGCCGTTCCGACGATGCTGATAACGAAACAGACGTTGCAGGGCAGCTGGTGTAAGATCATCATTAGGGTTATCATTACTCATGCGTGCATTGGCCTTTTCCACCCAGCCATCGAAAGAGGGATACCGCTCTTGCATATATCTATCCCAATTACCGTTGTCGGTCCCGGTCCAGCAGACCGCATCATCTAACCAGGGACGCATGAAATAAGAATTTGGGTCATACACCGATTCCCCGAAATGTTTAGGAGCGGGGGGGCTATATCTGACCTGCAGATCAATATTATAATTCCGGACATTTCCTTCTTTGGTCACGATATTCACAACGCCGGCCTGTAAATCACTATACTGGGCACTAAATCCTCCCGATTGAACCATGATCTCCTTAACCGAGCTGAGCGGTATTCCGGTGATGGGACGCCCCGTACGGTCATCTTTCAATGTAGCCCCATCCATAATCAGGGCCAGTTCATCCTCGCCCCCCTCACGGACGCTTAGGCCTTCCACGCCGGCTTGCGTGGTAATGATTTCTTCGATGCTCATGGCTGGTAAATTTTCAATTTCATCGGTGGTAATATTCAGCTGACTCGAAGCCACATCTTCCCGCACGATCTTGCGTTGGGCCACAACCTCCACAATTTCGCCCTGCAATACCTCAGTTTCCATTTCGATATTCACTACCCGGGTGAGATCGATCTCAACGCGTACATCCTCAAATACCTTGGTGGCATACCCGATCATCATGGCCTTAAGAGTATAAGCCCCGGGTGACACATTCAGAATGACATAATAACCGTCGCTATTGGTAGCGGCACCCTGATTAGTGCCTTCCAGAATTACATTGACACCGGCTAAGGGATCACCTGTCTCCTGATCGGTCACTTTTCCGCTGATTTTCCCGGTCGTACCTGCATCCAGCCAGGAAATACATATTATTAATATCCCCAGAATAAAAAAATACGCCCTTTTCATACCTTCCCCTTTAACAAACAGTATAGATTAATAATAGAACATTAAATTATACCCTGCGACTGTAATCCAAATTAAGTTAATTTTCACTCAGTAATAAAATCATTATGGTTATCTTGAAGATCAATGGCAATTGCATTTCCACTGCCAAACTTAAATTAATAGAATATTTTAAATTCCCCTATAACTTTTTTTTGACTTATAACAGCGCGGATCCGGCCCATAGAGTCCCGCCCCGGCCGCATAAGCCCGTGAACGACAGCCGAAACATTGATCATTCAGTTTACATTGCTGGCAGATTTGCGGGATATTTTTTTTATTCCTGAATTCATTAAAAACCAGGTGATCCCGGTTGGCATTTGCAATAGAATAGAGTGATTCTTTCTGATGAATATTTGGGGCATCCGGTTCACGAATTGTGGCGCAGGGGGTGACGCTGCCATCACATAAAACCGCTAAGGTGGCGGAACAGTATTGTTTATTCACACAATTCATGGGAAACTGCCGCACACCCCACTGTTTAGCATAGCGTTTATAGACTTTGGCCACCGCCCGGGGGGAGGGAACAAATTTTGCCAACTCCTGTCGGGAGATATCCGGTCGCAGATAAGTATGATAGACATTCAGGGTGGTTTTAATATTGAATTCTTTTTCAAAATAATCGATAGTGGCGATCATATCTTCCGCGGCTTGTAAGCCGGTAAAAGTCACCGAATTCAGGATTCGGGACGCCGGATAACCCTGATTTAATAATTCACGGAGACCATTCAGAATTTGTGATAAATGATCTGTCTCAATTTCAGGATGCAGTTTTTTATAGACTTGGGGATCAATACTGGAAACATGGAGGGCGATCAGGCCATTGCTGGCATAGCGGGCCGCTGCCTTTACCACACTAGCTTTCCGAAAAGGTAAGCCCCCGGTCCAGATATTATTGCGCATGCCCAGCTCGGCTGTTAAGGCCATATGGTCAAAAATAGATTCCCTTAGGAGCGGCTCCCCACCCAGCCATTCAATAGCAGTAACACCTAAACGATCGGCATCTATTAATATGGCTTTGATTTGTCTATCTGTAAGCGTATTCACGGCCTTTTCCAGCGCATTCATATAGCAATAAATACAGCCCTGGTAACATTTGTCACCCACTTCCAGTTGCAAGGCATAAAAACCTTTATTTTCATAGGCGCGATAAAGTCGATCAAAGTCGATCATATTTAATACCCAACTGAATCGTTCATCAAATTTCGTTGAATTAGGCTATCTTTAATACTTTTGCGCCCCTGATCTTACTTTCTTTTAGTTCCATTAGGGCCTGATTGGCTGCTTCCAGTGGAAAGGTCTGGACTTCCGGTTTAAGGGGAATATCGGCGGCAACCTTTAAAAATTCCGCTACATCCCGCCGGGTTACATTAGCCACACTCTTGATCTCTTTTTCCATCCAAAGATCACGGGCATATTCCAAATGTTCAAAATAATGCAGATCCCGCTCCTCCTTGCGAATGGCATTGATCACCAGGCGGCCGCCGGGTTTAAGATTTTGCAGGGCTTCCACAACCGGTTTCCAGACTGGTGTTGTATCAATAATGGCATTGATTTTCTGGGGCGACTTGTCAGTTGTATCCCCGGCCCATTCTGCGCCCAGTTCTCTGGCGAATTCGCGTTCTTTGGGATTACGGGCAAATACATAGATATTACTCTGCGGAAACTGATAGGCCGCCAATTTAAGCACCAGATGAGCGGACGCCCCAAAACCGGTCAAGCCCAAACTAGCGCCATCTTTGATGCCGGTCAGCCGTAAAGAGCGATACCCAATGGCACCGGCACATAATAAAGGAGCGGCTTCGACATCCTCAAATCTATCCGGAATCGGATAGGCAAAGGCTTCCGGAACTCGCATGTATTCCGCATATCCGCCCTGGGCATCCCGCCCCGTAGCCTGGAAATCAGGACATAAATTCTCCTGTCCGGTCCGGCAATATTCACAACGGCCACAGGCCTTATAGATCCAGGCTACCCCCACCCGCTCATCCAATCGAAATCGGTCGGATTGTGGCCCTTGTTTGACCACGCGACCCACCACCTCATGGCCTAAAATAATCGGAAATTTATGGGGAGGGGTGCGCCCCTCAATTTCGTCTATTTCGGTATGGCAGACACCACAAGCAGTGACTTTAATCAATATTTCATGTAATTGCGGCACCGGTTGAGGTAGCTCCTCCAACTCCAACGGTAAGTGGGTATCTTTTAAATTTTGTATTTTTTTGAGTACCATGGCACGCATCAAAATTTCTCCTGATTTTAAGAATCGGCTTGATATCTAAATTTAAACATCTGATTATAAGATTACAAATGCCCTTATTGTCAACCGGGATATAATCCTATGCTTATAAGGTCACTGATACCTCTATTTATAAACAAGACCGTATTAAATTGACATTTAGCAAAGGAATATTTATTTTGGGCTGTCTGATTAGGGCTATGAAATTTGAAATACACTTCGCTGCTTTCAGGAGCTAACTGAATACAGGAAAAAGATTTAGGATCATGACAATGCGTATGACGCGACTCATATTTTTAATTGCCTCCCTCCAATTATTTTGTTTCAGACCGCAGTTGGGTTGCCTGACTAACAGTCTGTCAGCCATTAGACCGGTCCGATATAAATAGTTTGGACATTAACGGTTTGGTTGATATTTTATTATGAGGAGAAACATATGCTGAAATACAAGGAAATTGAACGCACCGATATCCTCCAACTGGTTAAATTATTCAACACCACCTATCACCTGGACAAAATCACTGTGGCGCTCATGACGGAAAAATTGCTTGCAGAAAAAAATTATCTGCCGGAGGGAAATTTTAAGGTACTTGATGACAATCAGCTGGTCGGCTTTGCCAGCGGATTTGTGCGCACGCAAGAGGATCAGCCCACCGGTTGGATAAAACTCCTTGCTGCTGCGGACCAAAATAAATTGGGTCCGCTGACAAAGGATATTTTCGATCGGATAGAACAGGTCTTGATCGATAACAAAGCCCGCTTAATCCGTGTCTTTGACAGCTTTCCGAACTATTATTTCCCGGGTATTGATCCCCATTACACCAGCCTGATAACCCTGGTTGAGCAGCGAGGATATTTCAAGCAGCGTGATAATGTCAATATGACCGTTGACTTAATCCGCGCCCCTCTGGCAACTGAGACCAGAGAAAAGGAATTAAGCGCAAACGAAGCGATCCGGATCCAGCGTGCCAGCCAAACGGACTTCGATCAAATTGCCGCTTTCATCAAAGCCGATTTCCCACTCTGGATCAGAGAAGTTACCCGGGCTTTTGATCAGACCCCGGTACCTTTACATATAGCCTGGTTAAACAATGAAGTTGTGGCCTTTGCAGCTCATAGTGTCAATAACAAAGAGATGGGATGGTTCGGTCCGATGGGGACCCAACCGGTCTGCCGCGGGAAAGGTCTGGGTGGCATACTACTGAAGCGTTGTCTGCAAGATATAAAAGCCGATGGCTTAACACATGCTATTATACCCTGGGTGGGACCGATCGGATTCTATTTTCGGGAAGTGGGCGCCGAGGTCAGCCGGATTTACTGGAATTACCGGAAAGAAATCAAATCATAGTCTGATTATAACGCTTTTGATAGGAATTACGGATCATGCATTCCCCAATTGAAGATATTGAAATTCTATCCTCAAAATTTGATGAGTTGAAAAATCAGTCTGACTTAAACCTGAAGTGTCAGCTGCTACTGGATACTTTTCGACGAACCGGATGGCGGAAAGTAACGCTCTCTTTTATTAACGAGCAATATCAGACATTATCCACACTTTACAGTGGTTTTTCTGACCAGGAAATAAAAATTGCCGAACAGCATAAAGTATCTTCTGATTTTAGAAAAAAACTGCTGGGAAGTATCTTCAAAAAATGGCGGTTGGGCAATTTTTTCTATTTACCCTGGAGCGATTCCCAAATCCGGCGGATCTTAAGTGGTGGTATGATTTCGGAAATTCCCTTACATATTAAAAACAAATGGCATGATAAAGATCTTCTGTATGCGCCTATCTATTTCAAATCCCGCCCGGTCGCTGTCCTGCGGCTGGATAAACCCAAAGTACATGAAAAACCCGATCTGGCCCACCTGAGAATTCCAAATATTATTTTAAGTGTGCTGCAAGAAGTCATCAAACAGTTTATTGCACAAGACAATTTAGCCCTGGCGCAAGACTTTCATCAGACCCTTCAAAAGCAAGCTGGCTTTGGGTTCGTAAAAATATCCCATCGAGATAAGATTGAAGAGATGAATGCGCCGGCTGAATTAATCTTGAATTTAAGTGCCCGGGATTTGCATTACGGCATATTTAAAGCTTTAAAAACAGAGCTAAGTGATAAAATTGAGCCCTATTACCGCTCGGCGCGGGACGATTTAAAAGTAAGCAGTGTCACCATTGATAAGGCCAATGTCAGCAAAAAGCCGCTTTGTTTTCATTTTCTTCCTTTCCATATCCTGGGTGATTTCCGTTATATGATCATAATTCTCTACTTTGCCGAGTTCTCAGATAATTTTACCAACTATTCCAAAATAATCAATGATATCCATCAGCTGTTTGCGATTAATGCCAAAGTCTATCAAAACAGAGCTGAATTACTTATAAACTGGTTGATGGGTCGCTACCCATTCTCCTATCCCCGTCTATACAAATTATCAGGTGATAAAAGTACCATGGAATGTTTTCAGACCGTCCATATTTCCCCTGAATTCGATCTTGATTTTTTTTCCCACCCCTATAATCGTAACAGCTTAGCCAGTTCTGCGATACTGGAAAAACAGATCGTTCTGAGTAAAACCAATGAGGAATTTTTTCGGGATGTACGTAAAATATGGAATGCCCTCGAGACCCAGGCCGCCATTGCCGTTCCGCTTATCCTGACCCCCGGTTACGAAACTGTCTTAACCTGTGATTTTGATCCGGACACATTTCATCTGAGCAGCGCCGATGAAATTATCCTAAATTACTTTGGTGCTTTAATGGGCTCTGTAATCTTGCCAAAAATAAACTCATAGTAGGCTTATGAAAATATTATTACAATATTTTATAGTATCCCTGTTGCTTTTGTTATTGACCCTTAGCCACTGTTCACAACAGGCCAATCTGGAAATTACTATTGATGAGAGTTGTTTAGCCCCGATTGACCCACCCCTTACACTCTATATTATCAATCCAAAAGCATTAACTAGTATTGCTGAGATTGTAACAAAATCAAAAATATACTATCACCAAGAAGCCACTCAATTGCGGGACAACTTATCGGAGTTACAAAATAAATATGCCCAAAAAGAAGCCCAATTGAATCAGTTACAAAGAAAATATAGTGCTCAACAGGATTCGCTCCAAAAAGTTTACCGGGAAAAGATACAAGTCAAGTTGCTTGATTTTAATAAATTCGGGAAAGTATGGCAATTCTATACAAGGTTCAGTAATTATGGTTTTGATAAAATTGATGCAATAACCCTGCAAATAAAGTTTAACCACGATTTGCTCGTGAAAAATAAAACAATCCCGATTAACCTGTTACCGGAAGAGGTAAAACTCTATCCTGAGTTATACATTGATATATCATCCAATCCGGGATTACATTTTAAGATGTCCCAATGTTGCACAGACCGGGAGGACTTTTTAGCACAACTACAGGTGGAATTTGAGCATGTCACCTCAAATTTTGAACATTCCCTCAAAACCATACGAGAACAGATAGGGTGGCTGAAAAATGAGTTGTTAGCTCTAGAAATTGCAATCGATACTTTTCCGAAAAAGCTGACCAGCCAGCTGCAATCCAGAATTTATTCCCCAACTAATCAAATTATTTTACAAAAGTTAGCGGCAAAGGCGATTGTTGTGGATAGCGTTGATACCAGTGGAACCTTAACCTATCTCGATATAAAAGCCGGGGAATATTTTGTTGTCCTTTTCAACCACACGGAAAGCGAGTATCAATGGTATCAGGACATCAGCTTGGATAAGGGCCAAACAGAGCTACTTTTTACCGCCAAGAATAAAAAATATTTTTTCCTGAACAGCGAAAATGTTTCTCCCCTGCTCCCTGAAGAAAAGGAATAAGTGCTGCCTAATTTAGTGATGGATAATATATGTATAAAACCAAGCTGATCATTCTATTCTTTTTAACTTTTTTCCTCTTCTGGCTGTTACTCCCTTATGGTCTGTTTAGGTTGGGCTTTTTCCTGGACAACAGCCTCCGCTTAGATCCAACCTTGCCTCTACCGATCAAATTATCAGCCGTCATCCTATTACTGCTCGGTCTGTATATTGCCTTGAAAGCCAGCCTTACGGTCATGGTTATCGGTGAGTCTATCCCGAGTTTTTTAGCCCCACCCAAACGATTGATAGAAGTCGGCTTATATGCCCACTCCCGTCATCCTTTATTTGTGGGATATGCTCTGATACTATTGGCAATGGCTGTAATCTACAATTCCCTGTCAACCCTGCTCATTGTTTTACCGCTGTTTTTCGGCTCTTTATATATCTATATTCTATTAATCGAAGAACCATTGACCATCCGACGGTACGGCGATCGAAAGTACCGTAAATACCGCCAACAGGTCCCCCGGATCTGGTCTTTTCATAAAAAGGGATTGCAAGGCCCTTCACTACCCCGCTTGATCCTGCAGGCCAGTTTTAATTTACTGGGCCCTTTTTTATTTCCAATTGAGGTCTTTGGAAAAGAGAATATCCCGGAAGAAGGGGGTGTCTTTTTTGTAGGCAATCATCTCAGCTATCTGGATCCCTTTTTTATGGGGGGCCATTGCTTTCGGACAATCCGTTATCTGACCACCGCCCAGGTATTTCGCAAACCCGTATTCAGGTGGTTTTTAAAAAAAATGGGGGCCATACCTGTAAAGCGTTTTCAAAAGGATCCGGGCGGATTAAGACGCATGTTCAGATTAATGAGCCAGGGATATTGCGTCGGCTACTTTCCCGAAGGCAAACGAACCTGGACCGGAGCACCCAGTCCCTATCCCGAGGGTGTCGGTCGTGTATTGAGGATGATAAAATATCCCATCATTCCTGTGAGTGTCTGTGGGCTTTATAGTGTCATGCCCCGCTGGAGCGATAAATGGCGGCGGGCACGAACCCGGGTAATTTTCCATCCTGAATTTAAAATTGATCCCAGCTGGGACGAGGCCACCCTATTAGCGCATTTATCCGCCATCCTACACCCGCCCAACCAGAATTTTGATCATCATATCTATACCCGTAAAGATCGCAATCAGGGTATCGCACGGCTTTTCTGGCGCTGTCCGGTATGTGGTGAGCTGGACAGTATCAACGCCATCAAAAATATTGAAGTCAGCTGTGCGGTTTGCCGGGCTCATTGGCAGTTAACCGATGATAATCAAATGCTTATTCATCATCCCAAAAATTTTCCCGCACCTAAAAAACACTTCTGGCAATGGTATGGGCATCTGCTTAAATTTCCTTTTCCCCACATAAGCAAAAGTACCGGATATTTAAATCATCGCAGTGGTAGATGCGTGCTATCCGGCGGCGTGTATCCTGATTTAATCCGCAAGGACACCGGCTATCTCACCCTGTCCACAGATCAGGTTCATTTTTTCGGGGATAAAGACCATTTTCAGTGGGCTTATCAAGCGATTCAAGCCATTACCATTGAAGGCAATAAACAAATTCAGGTAACCTTTAAGGACACTCAAATCCAGTTCTACTTTCTGGAAGACAGCGCTTTAAAATGGCAGGTGTTGCTGGAATTTTATCGACATCAATAATATAACTCAGTCAATACATTTAACTCTTAATCCGTTTTTAAATCGGCTTCTAGTCTGGGTTATTTGCTACCCAGCTGATGATATATTGCCAATTGGTTGGGACTGGAATTTGGGGGGATAATTTTTGCCATTGCCCGGCTAAATTTCTTTCCTGACAGGTACCGGCAAAATGATAGAGGGCGATGCCGATATCGAGCAGCTGCAAATCCACTGCTTTGGTTAGATTTTGATAGCCCTTGGTGCGAGCCAAATAAAAATGATATTTATGCTGTTGTTTGATCAGCCGCCAGGGCTGTCGGTTAGAGGCTGAAGGTCCCAGCCGCACCATTTCCAATACCTCGGCATATTCCCCTGCTTCTGTTGTGGTTAACGGTGCCAATTGCGTATCTCTGAAAAATAAATCTGACCAGGGTTTGCGATGTCTGGAACCGGCTCCGAAACGCAGCATGCGGTCAACCAGGGTGCGGTGCTGGCGCGGATAACCCAGAGGTGCCACCGCGGGAATAATGCGCTTATCATCCGGTTTTAATTGAACGGCAAACTGATCCCGCTTAAAAGTACCTCCCAGCCAGCAACTACCCAATCCTTGATCAGTCAGATAAAGGATTAACCGTTCCATGGTATAGCCATAATCCAATAATCCTTCAAGAGTGGGCCTGACCAGGCCAGCAATGAAGTACCGGGCGCCCCGGATAATGCCATAAGTGCCAATTTTTTTGCTTCCGGAATTATGCTTTTGTTTAACCAGGTTAAACTCAATACAATTTCCAAAGGGACCCTGGTGAGGTTCGGACAAGCGCGCCGCAAGGGTATTGACTAACTCTGGGCTGAACGGTTCAGAACGATAACTGCGGCAGGAGGTGCGCGCCCTGATCAGTTCCGGAATAGAATTTTTAAAATCCAAGTAAACTCCTTTTACCAGCAGAACAGGAAATCAGGGGCAGGCGTTGGTTGAATAATCACCTGCCCTGATTTATTTATACAAAAACAAGCAAGTTCATGAGGTCGCCTTAACCAGCAACTCATTCATACGGTTGACAAATTCGGTCGGGTTGGAAAGATTGCCTTCGATTAATTGAGCCGACTCATACAATTGAACGATCGATTTGCGTAGGGTTTCGTCTTTACTATCGCCCAGATTCAAACGGGAAAGGTTTTTGATCAAGGGATGCCGGGGGTTGATTTCCAGGATTTTTTTCTGCGGCACAGATCCCTTATTAAACATTTTCATCATGCGTTCCATCTGGGGATCCAGGCCATCCTGGGCCACCACCAATGTCGCCGGAGAATCAACCAGGCGTCTGGAAGTAGCCACATCAGCGACCTTATCTCCCAAGGTTGATTTAAATACTTCAATTAAGGATTTCAGGGCATCTTTGCCAATTGCCTCGGTTTTATCTTCATCCTTTTCATCCTTGATATCCACATCCGCCTTTTCGATGGATTGAAAGGATTTTTTATCATATTTATCCAGATTGGGCAGGATAAATACATCCACCGGATCTGTGAAGAAAAGGACTTCGATATCGTTTTTACGAAAATATTCCAGGTTGGGATTTTTGGCAGCGACTTCCCTGCTTTCACCGGATATGTAGAGTATATTTTTCTGATCTTTATTCATCCGGTCCACATAATCCTTCAGAGAGGTCAAAGAGCCTTTTTCCGTGGCTGTGGATTCAAACCGCAGCAGTTTTAGGAGGCGTTCTTTATTGTTATAATCCGTGTTTATCCCGGTTTTAAACAGAGGACCGAAATTCTGATAGAAATTTTCATATTTACCCGGATCATTCTGTGCCCAATCTTCTAACATTGTCAATATTTTTTTGGTCAAAATATTTTTTATCTTAGCCATCACCGGACTGAACTGGGTGGACTCGCGGGACACATTCAGCGGTAGATCTTCGGTATCCACCACTCCTTTGATAAAGCGCAGGTATTCCGGCAAGAGATCCTCACCGGCATCATCCTGAATAAAGACCCGCTGTGAATATAAGTGCAACCCTTTACTCTGTTCAATCTCATAGAATAAGTTTAAGGGCGCCTTTTTGGGTACAAAGAGCAGGGCTTTAAAATTCACTTTACCCTCAATAGCCAAATGGATATGGCCTAAAGGGGCCTCATAATCCATGGATACAAACTTATAAAATTCGTTCAGTTCGTCATCTTTTATCACGGACTCTTTTTTACGCCACAGCGCCTGAACCACATTTTCCTTCTTACCGTTTATCAGAATCGGAAAATCCACAAAATTGGAATATTTCTGGATCGTATTACGCACCCGATTTTCATCGGCAAATTCCTTGTAATCATCATTGAGCCGAAAACTAATCTTCGTGCCCCGTTTCTTACGTTCTATCTCCTCCACTGTAAAGGAACTTTTACCATCCGAAACCCAACGATAGGCCTTGGAGCGGGGGTCGGCATGACGGGTCTCAATGATAACCTCATCAGTCACCATAAAAACCGAATAAAATCCCACGCCGAAACGACCGATCATATCGGCGTCTACCTGTTTGCCCTGGGCTTGTAATTCTTTTAAATATTTCAGGGTGCCGGAATTGGCCACCGTACCGATATTCTGGACCAATTCCTCTTTGGTCATCCCAATACCGGAATCCTCAATCGAGAAAAGCTGTTTTTTCTGGTCCACCTCGATGTTGATATTTAATTCTGCCTTTGGTTCAATCACATTCTTATCGGTTAATTGCCGGAAATGGACCCGGTTCAATGCATCGGAAGCATTGGAGATCAACTCCCGCAGAAATATTTCAGGATGTTTGTATAAAGAATGAACGATAAGATCCAGCAATTGGGTGATCTCAGCCTTGAATTGATAATTGCTCTTCTGCGTCTCTTTTTTTGTTTTTGCCATTCCTTGCTCTCCTTTTAATTTCACATCTTATATTTTCAAATACTGCTACAGTACAAACATATATTCCAAGATCATGCCAAAACTGTTATAAGTCAATTTGTCATGTTCTGCTCCATCCCGACAAAGTTCCCTTTGATCATCCTGAAATTTCAATTATTTTTAATCGGAGATAAAATACCAAGCTTTTAAAGGGTAAGAACATTAACGATCCTTTGGATTGAGAACTGATCAGGAAGGATTCTGTTTTGGACTGGTATTATATTTTATTTTTAATGACCGGGATAGTGGCCGGATTTATTAACACCTTGGCTGGCGGCGGATCCACACTCACCCTACCGGTGCTTATCCTGGCCGGCTTACCTTCGCCCATCGCCAATGCCACCAACCGAGTGGCAATTTTACTGCAAAATGTGATAGGCGTCTGGCGATTTTACCGCTATGATCAATTAAAAGTGAAACCAGTACTGCCCATTACTCTAGCTGCTGTAGCCGGTGCTATTGCCGGATCTTTTTTTGCGGTCAAAATAAGCACAGAACACTTTGATACTCTATTGGGCATTATATTTATCTTTATATTAATCGTTATGTTAATCCCCAAATCAGCGACCCGGGCGGCAGGCAAAAAAATACCCCCTTGGCTTGAAATAATCATCTTTATGGCGATTGGTTTTTACGGCGGTTTGGTTCAGGCCGGCGTGGGATTCTTGTTTCTGGCGGGACTTAATCTTATCGAGCGTTATAATCTGGTCAGGGCCAATGCGATCAAATTATTTATTATTTTATGTTATACGCTGGTTGCTGTATTTATTTTTGGTTTTTTCGGTAAAATCATGTGGCTATACGGGTTGGTTCTGGCAACAGGCAATATGCTTGGCGCCTATCTGGGCGTAATCAGTGCCGTCAAGAAAGGCGAAAAACTGGTCCGGATGGTGCTCTTCATAGCGATAATTGTGGCCTGTCTCAAGTTATTTGGTCTCTTTAATTTTTTGGGTTAATCATTATAACTAAACCCGGTTTTGAAATTGTCGGTTTTATCTGTCTATTACCAAGCTATTGATATTTATAATCTTATACAATATTTATTAACCCCTTGAGTAGTAAGCACCAATGCATATATATCTATAAGATACTTTCATAAATACTCATTTTA
>CAZXFH010000056.1:0-17540 GCA_964640055.1 uncultured bacterium
TATGATTATAAATGAATTAAGGTACAAATAATTGAAAAACTTTTGACACTACTTATTAATTTGAAAGGAGACATTATGAAAAAGCTACTTGTTTTTGCAATGTTGCTTGCCCTGACATTGTTGTTGGTGAATTGTGGCGGTAAACCAAAAGCTAAGATGGGAGATATACCTGATTGGTATCTGACACCACCAAAATCCGAAGATGCAGTTTATGATGCTGGTGATGCCACTAAACAAAGTATGGGCTTGGCTAAAGAATCAGCTGATGCCAGAGCTAGAGATGCAATTGCAAGATCTTTGGAAATCAAAGTTGAAAATATGTTGAAAAACTTTATGCAAGAAAGTGGTGTAGGCGAAGAAGCTGAAGCCCTAGAGTTCACCTCATCGGTTAGTAAACAGGTTTCCAATAAGGTCTTGCGAGGGTGTGAAATCGTCAAGCGGGAAATGAAAACCGAAGGCTCCATGTATCATGCTTATTCCCTGGCCAAATATAATTTAAACAGTTTGGTTCAAGAAACCATGGATGAGGCACGGCGACAAAAAGCACTTTATAACGAAGCCAAAGCCAATCTCAGTTTCGACGATTTGGAGAAAGAGATTCAGAAACTTGATCAGGTCGACCAATAAAAACAGCAACTAGAGCCTGCCATATTCTGCTGTTTGGCAAGCTCTATTGTATATTGTCAATAGGCGAATATATTTACGATACAAATCGGCGTATATATTTACGATTCTGATATGACAGCCTCCCGATATCCCAGCTGGAATCAGTATGTTTTTTGTAGTTGATCCCAACAGACCCATAAAATCAGATTTCAGAGGCGAAAAAGTGTCTCTGTAAGTGGCTGACACTCAGGCTGGAATTCCTACAAAAAAATGGACATATAGTTAAGTCACACAGCATAATTTTCGTAATGGTGACGTTTTTTGGATATGGAAAATTGGCTTTGAAAATTTTAATTAAACCTCACCGGGACACTTCCCCCCGAAAGCGTCCCGGCTTTTCACTGTAGCCCGTAGCTGGAAAGAATCCAGTTATCTAATATTTTTTCGAGTACTGAAATAATATACGCAACAGGGTTTTAATAGACAAATTTATTTTATTTCTGTTGACAAAATAGATTATTTTGTTTAAAGTTTATTAAGTCAGAGTTTCAAAATGCGATTAATTCAACGGCACAGATCATTTTCGGATTATTTATATTGAAAAACTTATTTATAAATACAGAAGTGTGAAATGAGAGAGGTCATACTGTATAAATATATTAGCATATAAAAAAATAAACTGGAGTTGAATGATGCGTTTAAAATTATTTATTAAAATTTTTCTAGGATGCTTTCTTTTTTCCATTTTCTTATCTTGCGAAAAAGACCCTACCAGTTCAGAAGATGAAAATACAGTGACTGACATTGATGGTAATAAGTATGAAACAGTTAAGATTGGCGATCAATGGTGGATGGCCGAAAACCTGAAAGTGACCCATTATCGGAATGGTGATCCGATACCAAATGTAACTGATGATGATCAATGGGAAAATCTGGATGAGAATGAGACTGGTGCATATTGTGCTTATAACAATTCAGAATCCAATGCAGACACCTACGGTTATCTATACAACTGGTATGCAGTCGATGATAGTAGTGGTTTAGCCCCAGAAGGATGGCATGTCCCTAGTGATGCGGAGTGGAAGCAGCTGGAGATGTACCTGGGTATGAGTCAGTCAGAGGCTGATGATGATGGCTGGCGTGGAACCAATGAGGGCAGTCAGCTGGCTGGTCAGGCAGACTTATGGGAAGATGGTGCTTTAGAAGAAAACGCTGAGTTTGGCACATCCGGATTTAACGCGTTGCCCGGGGGCTACCGCGGCCACGATGGTTACTTCGGCAGTATGGGTAGCGACGCCGGCTTCTGGTCGTCTACCGAGAGCAATGGTTACAGCGCATGGTACCGGAGGTTGAGCTACTTCGGTTCGGAAGTCAGCCGTGGCAACTACTATGAGCGAGCTGGATTTTCTGTTCGGTTGGTCAGGGATTAGGTTGACTATCCCGATACGCTCCGCTATCGGGATGCCCGGCGGGCATTTGACTATTTGTCTATTTGACTATTGATCCCGACGAAGTCGGGATCGAAAATGTGGAACTAATATGGCTAAATATGATGAGTTACCGGTCTATAAAGCCAGTTATGACTTGCTGCTTGAGATATTCCATTTTACCAAAGAGTTTAAGCGGGAATTCAAATATACGGTTGGCGAAAGCCTAAAGAGGGAGACTCTTGAGCTAATCACTTATATTTATCGTGCCAACTGCAAGAGAGATAAGCAGGAAACGCTTCAGTTTGCAAGGGAGAAGATAGAGGTGATTCGCCTATTTGTACGGCTTATGAAAGACCTGCACCAGATCAGTCTCAAGAAATTCGTACAGGTAAATAAACAGATTGAAAATGTATCCAAGCAATTAACGGGATGGCAGAAATCCATAAAAGAATTGACTGTTTAGCCAGAATTGCTTATTGCTACGGCATAAGCAAGCGAGCGTGTTTAAATCCGGCAGCCTCCTTGTATTCTTTACGAGGTATCAGTTCATATCTTCTGGGAATGGAGATATGATTATTTCAAGTGCTGCTTTTATTGCCGCGTTGCCCGGGGGCTACCGCAACAACAATGGTAACTTCAACAATATGGGTAACAACGCCAACTTCTGGTCGTCTACCGAGAACAATAGTAACAACGCATGGAACCGGAAATTGAACTACAACAATTCGGAAGTCAACCGTAACAACAACAATAAGCGAGATGGATTTTCTGTTCGGTTGGTCAGGGATTTAAAACAGTCATGAGCGCGTGGCGGTCTAGAAAGGCCGCCACGTTATATCTCTATGCAGTTATCTTTATTTCCAATCCATGTCAAAGACGAGATCCTGAATGATTTATTCCGAGCCTATTTCGATGCCCGTAAGAATAAACGTAACACAATAAACTCTCTCGTTTATGAAAGGAATTTTGAATCCAATATTTTCGATCTGTATGATGAAATCATGGAGAGGCGTTACACGCCGAGCCCCAGTATTTGCTTTATTGTGAACAGACCAGTAAAGCGTGAGATCTTTGCGGCTGCTTTTCGTGACCGGATAATTCATCATTTTATTTATAACTATATATCGCCCTTGTTTGAAAAGACTTTCATCAATGATTGTTATAGTTGCCGCTTGGGCAAGGGAACTCATTACGGGATTCGGAGGATTGATAAGTTTATCCGTTCCTGTTCTGAGAATTACCAGCGAGACTGCTATATCTTGAAGCTGGATATTAAGGGCTATTTCATGTCGATTAACCGGGATTTGCTTTTTAATAGGGTAAAGGCCGAAATTATAAAGAATGTGCATAGAATAAACTTTGATCATGCTCTGGTTCTATATCTCATTAAAGAGACAGTGTTTAATAATCCTACTCAAAACTGTTCGATAAAGGGGCGGAAGTCGGACTGGTTTGGATTGCCTAAGTCGAAAAGTCTGTTTTATGCCAAGCCTGACTGTGGTTTGCCAATTGGTAATTTGACATCCCAGTTATTCGGAAATGTATATCTAAATAACTTTGATCATTTTGTAAAAAGGGATTTGAGGATCCGGTATTACGGAAGATATGTAGATGATTTTATTCTTATCCATCGAAGTAAAGAGTATTTAAAATCTTTGATTCCAGAGATTGGGAGCTACTTGAGGAAGGAGCTTTATCTTCAACTTCATCCCGGTAAGATATACCTGCAACATTACTCAAAAGGAGTCAAATACCTCGGTGCGGTAATAAAGCCCCACCGGATTTATATTGCCAAACGAACCAGAGGCAATTTTTACGAAGCAATTATGAAGCAAAATCAAATTGCCAGGGATCATAAACCCACAAGAGCAGAGCAAGAGAAATTTATCAGTAGCATGAATTCCTATTTAGGTATTTTGCAGCATTATAAAACCTACGGTTTGAGAAGACAAATACTATTTAAAAATTTATCGGCCTGGTGGTGGAATTATGTTTATCTAAGTGGCGGAATTAAAAAATTTGTGCTTCTCAAAAAATATGTCTAAGAGAATACAATCAATCTTCTCCCTGGAATAGTCTGTAATAATAACGTTGTCGCTGAAGAAAATATGAATTGATTTTGATCAAGTTAAACCAAATGTATTTTTCAACACATTTCCCCAAATTGCGGTTGGATACCCGAAGTTGGATGCCGCAAATTTGCCGCGAAAGTCTCGACGAGCTTATTTTCTTTAAAATACACTTTACTGCATTAAAATTCGCTTAAATTCAGCTAAATACAGTCTCTATCAGACTAGCTAAGTTATTGTTAATTAGGGATGTGGGCGCTACAAGATTCGAACTTGTGACCTCCTGCTTGTAAGGCAGGCGCTCTGAACCAGC
Organism: uncultured bacterium; assembly: GCA_964640055.1. Taxonomy (GTDB): domain Bacteria; phylum Fidelibacterota; class UBA2242; order UBA2242; family JAFGTP01; genus CAZXFH01. The sequence goes on from CAZXFH010000056.1 coordinate 4,419, forward strand.
TGAGCTAAGCGCCCTTTAGATTTGTTTCTTGCCTATAAAAAGCCTGCAAGTTTAAGTAATCTCAGTTAAAAATCAAAATCTTAATTATGGGGAAACCAGATAGGACTGATTTCCCCATTTTAGTTTATCTGTTATCTCAAGCGGTTATTGTTTCCGGCTGAGGTTTGGTTTTTTTCTCTTCTTCGAAAGCCAGTTCCAGAACCTCGGACATCTCCTTGACAAAGTGGAAGGTCATTTCCTTTTTCACCCGGTTGGGGATTTCCACCATATCCTTGCGGTTCTTTTCCGGCAGGATAACAGTCGTTATGCCCGCACGCTTGGCCGCCAGGACTTTTTCTTTGATTCCGCCGACAGGCAGCACCGCCCCGCGCAGGGTTATTTCTCCGGTCATGGCGATCTTGCTCTTAATCGTTTTTTGGGCAAATAGGGAATAGACCGCACTCAGAATGGTAACACCAGCCGAAGGACCGTCTTTCTGGATGGCACCGGCAGGCACATGGATATGCACATCAGTATTGGCAAAGACAGATTCGTCCAGCCCCAGCTCGGTGGCATTGGCCCGGATATAGGACAGGGCCGCTTCGGCCGATTCCTTCATCACGTCGCCCAGCTGTCCGGTGAGTTGTAATTTACCTTTGCCTTTCATCCCCGTGGCTTCGATAAAGAGGATATCACCGCCGGTTGAAGTCCAGGCCAGGCCAATGACCACGCCGGGACGGGAAACCCGTTCCACGATATCCCGGATGTATTTCTGTGGTCCCAGAAACCGGAACACGGATTTTTTATCGACTTTGAACCTTTTGCGCCGTTTGTCTTCTTCGTGCTTACGGGCGATTTTACGGCATACGTTTCCGATTTCCCGTTCCAGATTCCGTACACCGGATTCGCGGGTATAATTGCGGATAATTTCCCGGATGGCATTATCGGTAAACCGAACCTCGAAATTATTAAGTGCATTTTCTTCGATCTGTTTCGGGATCAGGAATTTGCGGGCAATCTTTAGCTTCTCATCTTCGGTGTAACCCCGAAAATCAATAATCTCCATACGGTCTTTCAAGGCCGGTAGGATCGGATCCTGCATGTTAGCCGTAGCAATAAACATGACCTTGGACAGGTCATAGTTTACTTCCAGATAGTGGTCGCTGAAAGTAGAATTCTGCTCGGGGTCCAGTACTTCCAGCAGGGCGGAAGATGGATCACCACGAAAATCAGCGCCCACTTTATCAATTTCATCCAACATAAAGATCGGATTGCTGGAGCCGCATTTTTTGATACTTTGTATAATGCGTCCGGGCAGGGCACCGATATAGGTACGGCGGTGGCCCCGTATTTCGGCTTCATCGCGCACGCCGCCCAGAGAGATACGGATAAATTTCCGTCCCATAGCACGGGCAATTGATCTGCCCATTGAGGTTTTACCCACGCCCGGTGGCCCGACAAAACAGAGGATTGGGCCTTTGGTGGCTTTTTCTTTATCTATCTCTTCCTTTAATTTACGTACCGCCAAGTATTCGATCACCCGGGTCTTGACTTTTTCCAGTCCGTAATGATCTTCATCCAGGATTTCCTGGGCTTCATTTATGTTCAGCGTATCATTAGTGTAGGTGTTCCAGGGCAGATCGGTAAGCCACTCCAAATAGGTGCGTGCCACGGTATATTCCGGTGAAGCCGGCGGAATCCGTTCCAGGCGTTTGAGTTCTTTTTCCGCCACCTTACGGGCTTCGTCAGACATACTGCTTTTTTCAACTTTTTCTGCTAATTCCTTAACTTCCAGCTGTCCTTCGTCTTCACCCAGTTCTTTTTTAATGGTTTTCATCTGCTCGCGTAAGAAATATTCCCGCTGGGTTTTCGAGATTTCATCCTGCACTTCGGACTGGATCATCTCACCCAGTTCGATGCGCTGAATTTCCCGATTGATCACCACGGTGGCTTTTTCCAGCCGGCTCTTAACGTCTAATTCCTCCAGGATTTCCTGTTTTTCTTTGACAGGTACATTCATCAGATGGATGGCCCGATCGATCAGACGACCGGGGTGCTGAATATTGGATAGAATGGATTTGTGTTCATCACTCAGGTAAGGCGCTTTTTTAACCAGCTTATTGAAGAGCTGCCGGATATTGGTGATCATGGCATCAATTTCAATCGTAGATTCAAAAGCTTCCTGGACCTTCTGAACGGCCCCCTTGAAATAGGGTTTTTCCTGAATAAAGGATTGAATGGTGGCCCGTTCCATACCCTGGACAATAGCACTCTTGCTGCCGTCGGGCATATTGAATACTTTTAATACCTGGGCCACGGTGCCCCAGCGGAACAGATCACCACTACCGGGATTCTCAATGGCTCCTTCTCTCTGGGCCACCACCAGGATCCGTTTCTTGGTTTCGGGCAGATCGTCTATTAACTTAAGGGAATGCTCACGGCCGATGTAGATCGGAATGACCTGCTGGGGAAATAAGACGGTATTCCGCAGGGCCAGAATCGGCAATATTTCCGGCACCGAGGTAATCCCTTCCACCGGTTGGTTTTTTTCGATCAATTTATTTTTATCATCTTTATTATTTTCTGTCATTTTGATATCCTTATTTATATATGTAATGATATATTATTCTGTTGTATTCTCTATGGTTTTTAGTAATTTAATAGCACGATAAGTCACCCAATAATCACCGTCTTCGGAACGGTTAGCAAATGCCGGGAATAATCCCGAGGGTAATTGTTGCGCCAGCAACCAATCCAGGGCTTTTTTAAAATTGCGGTGCCCGTGGGACTCTTCAAGCGGTGCCAGCGCTTCAAGAAAGCGTAAGGTGCCACCACGAAACAGTCCGTTGTCGGAATAATTCAGATAGAGATGATCCCAGGCATCGGGTTGCGGAAACAGGGTGGTGGTATTGGTTTTCAGAAAGCTGTCCAGCACAAATTCTGCAGCCCGGTTACTGGCACTGGATTTTTTCAAGCGGGTATGATGGGTAAAGGCCTGCAAGACGATGACGGAAGTCCAGATACAACTGCCGGCTGCTTTTACTGATTCTCCTTCAGGCAGCATCGACAAGGATAACCAGCCGCCGTCTTCACGCTGCCGTTTGATGATCCAGCGAAAGCCCTTTTCTACAAAAGGGTTGGCTGACAGGCCATATTGACTCAATAAATAGAGCGTAAAACCATGATGATGCAGATTCAAGGGGAATTTTCCGTCGGGTTTCTGCAGCTTCAACAAGCCGATAATCCCTTTTTTAATGGCGTCCAGCTCTGTATCACAGCCCAGGTCAAGCAGTTTTGTCATATTTTTTAACTGCAGTAGAAAAAGCATGGCTTTCTGCTTTTCTTCTATTTTAAAATCCTTTTGTAACTGCCAGCGACCATTGTCCTGTTGGGCATTGATCAGCTGCTCACGCTCCTTGTTTTGTTGTAACCTGCTCGCTATTTGTTCGATTTTTTCCTGCTCTTGGGGGTAAATAGTCCGCATGGTATGGTATTGCACCGCCAGGGGCGCTTTGTCCAATAAGAGCGGTATGGGATTTCTGGCTAATTTGTCAATTAGCTGCATATTTTCAGGCATATATAAGACTTTCTCTGTTACTTTGTTCTTGGTAACGATAACAAAATATAAATTGTTCCGGCTTTATTTTGGGAGCTATTTTCAGGGAAAAGATGGGTGATAATAAGAGTGTATGCCAGCCATATAGGATTAAGCATCTGGTGCAAGCGGTTCCGATATTACCTGTCATCTTGTCAAACATATCACTCAAATACCGTTAAAGAATAAGATACTTGATTTTAACACTGAAAATCAAGTACTAAAAAGGGCGTTCAGTATCCGGAAATCCCCAGTAAATCACTAATATCAGCAAAACTGGCGGCATAGTAGTCAGCCAAAGGCAAATCTTCCTTTTTAAAAGTGCTCAGGTATGCGACGGTTAGCGTTCCGGCAGCCTGGGCGGATTTAATCCCATTCCATGAATCCTCAATCACCAGCATCTTATCAGGAGCAATATTCAGTTTTTGACTCATGGCTAGGTAGGGCGCTGGATGCGGCTTGGGCTGGACAATATCTTCGGCTGTGATCGTGTATTCAAAATGATTTTCAATCGGCGTATTGGCAAAGATCCACTGCAATAATAGTCGGGAGGAGGAGGTGACCAGACCAGTCGTATACGCACCGTTCACCTGTTCGTAAAATTCCTGAAAACCCGGCATGTAGGTGAGACCCTTTTTAAAATTTTGTTTCAGGAGCTCACGATCTTTGGACATGATTTCGCTCAAGGGCGCCCGGATACCGTATTTTTCCCGGGCCAGATTGAGAAAGCCTTCCTCTGACAATCCCTTGAATTCCTTCCAGTCTTCCGCCGGGATGGTTACCCCGTAATCCCGGAATAACTGGTTGGCAGTATCTTCGTACAAGGGTTCGGAATCGATGATCACACCATCGAAATCAAAGATAATCGCGGTTACATTTTCACTCAAAAGCTTTGATTGAGTCGTCAAGATTGCCATTCCTTAAATAATAAAGCCCACGATTAAATAGATGACCAGTGCAATTCCGGCTGCGATCAGGGCATAGGGAAGTTGGGTACGCACATGGTCGATATGGTCGGAAGCAGAAGCCATGGATGAAACCATGGTCGTATCGGAAATAGGCGAACAGTGATCGCCAAACACGCCGCCCCCCAATACACCTGAGACCAGCAGAGGCAGATTAACGCCCAGAGTCTCCCCGAAAGGCACGGCCAGCGGAATCATCAAGGCAAAGGTTCCAAAACTGGTACCGGTGGAAAAGGCCACAAAAGCGGAAATCCCGAAAATAAGCGCGGGAACAAGTTCTTTTATCAAAAAGCCAGATGTGGTTTGTGCAACATACATGCCAGTTCCCAATCTCTGACAGGTTTCACCCAATGAAAAAGCCAGCATCATCAGGATCGCCAGTGAAATCATGCCACCGGCGCCCTTGAGGATCATATCCATGATCTGCTTGGTTGACATAATGCGCTGGAAGCGGTACATAAGGGCTGCAACTCCGATGGAAAGGCTTACTGACCAGAATACGGCCGTGGATCCCGATCCCCGGGTGATATTTCCCTGACCCGTGATCAGTAAACCAAAAGGCATGGCCACGGTCATCACGACCACCGGGATGACCATATTGCGGGCCCGGTGTTTAATATCTTGTATCGGTTTCATCTCCACAATAGATTCGTCCATTAAGGGAACCGCACCATCCCGTAAGAGTTTACCGCCCATAACCCGTTGCTCCGCCTTGCGCATGGGGCCGAAGTCGATTCGGGTCATCACCAGAAAGAAAACCATGAGTACCGCAATTATCGCGTAAAAGTTATAGGGAATCGAACTGATCAGTACCTGGGTGGGATTGGCCACCTGTTGGGAGGCCAATAATCCGATCGTAAAAGCGCCCCAGGCATTCAGGGGAATCAGCATACAGGTGGCGGCCGAAGTAGAATCCGTAATATAGGCTAATTTTTCACGCGAGATCTTGAGTTTGTCAAACAGGGGCCGGCAGATCGTACCCGCGATCAACACCTTGATGCTGGATTCAATAAAGATCACTACTCCGATTCCCCAGGCCAGTAGCTGTGCGCTTTGACGGCTCTTGATCCAGTTGCGTTTAAACAGGAAGTTCACAAAGCCGTTAACACCACCTGAACGTTGGGTTAAGGCGATCAGGCTGCCCACCAGGGCGCTGAAGATGATCACCCGGGTATTGTCAGGACTCTGGAAGACATGCACCAGTGAATCCAGGGTGGCGGCCAGGGCCGGGAGGGGATTCCAGGCGGAAATAATAGTCCAACCAATCCAGATGCCCGCCGCCAGGGAGATAAATACCTGACGGGTGATGATCGCCAGAATAATAGCGAAAAGGGGGGGTAAAATGGAGACCCAGCCGTATGTATCCATGATTATTTACCTTTCTCTTTTAGCCTGTTTGTAAGCAAGCTTAAAGCCATTTTGAGTTAAAAAACCGGTGAGTTGCGCATAGCTTTTGTAGTGTAAACATGTGATTCCCATGGCTTCAGCGGCTTGAATATTTTCCGCTAGATCATCAATAAAGAGCGCTTGGCGGGCTGTGGTCCGGGCTTGATCCAAGGCAGCTTGATAAATTTTGGGTTGTGGTTTGCGAGCGCCGACTTCGTAGGAAAGTACCCGGTCATCCAGTTTTGAGAGCATACTGCCATAATGTTTTAGTATCGCTTGATAATGGAGTGCATTGGTATTGGAAAGTAATACCAGCTGGGCCTGGCTTTTTAAAGAATCAAGCAGATCACAAACCGGATGATTGGGCCAGAAGGAAAGGGCCCAGACGGAAAGCAAATCAGCCTGTGTAATAGGCTTTCGAGGCTGGTAACGGGTGTTGATTTCAGCGATATATTCTGATATGGTATATTGTCCCACTTCAAATTCATGTTCCAGAGCCATGTCGATATTACGCTCCAATTGCTCTGGTGCTGCGGGGATAAAGCGGGCCAGGGCCTGGATCGCTTTGTAGCGATCGTGATTGATTAGTACATTACCTAAGTCAAAAAAGATGGTGGTCTTCATAATCCTGTGGTCATTGATTTTCCATTACTCCTGTGGATTAGATACAGAAAACGGAAGTTATATTTTTTTTAATAGGTGAGATAATATACTTCTCTTCCTACCTTTCATGGGTCATTGTCGGGCCATGCACAGGGAAGGGGATTATTTGGAACCTTCTATGGTGATTTCGCTTTCTACCTTGCCGGTTTTGCGGCCAACATAGTTCTTCAATTCCGGATTGGCATAGTGAGAAAGTTTGGCCAATATTTTTTCATCGAGTAATTTAAGATGGCCCAGGATTTTCATGGCCATGGAAGACGAGGCGGCTTTATTACCACTGAGCACCTTGACCACCAAGCCTATATGCTGACCGGCACCGGTGCGCAAGCCAATGGCGCGCACTCCTTGTGATCCAATTTTGGAGAGGCCTTTGCCGCTCAATGCGGCGGTGAAATCCGTGTCAAATCGATTGCGACCGGCGATCATTTTTGGTCGCAGCGTCATGGCGTGAAAAATTTTATTCAGGGCATCATCTGTCTCCTGGGCCAGTTTGCGGTACATTATGGCCAAATTCTGCATCGGTAAAAAGAAGGTCGGTGCATTACAGTCATCAGCAGCGGTAAGGACTTTATCTTTTTCAGCATATTCTTTGATTTTTTCCAGGATCAATTTTTGTACGGGATGATTAAGGGCCAGGTAATCGTCAATGGTAGTGTCCATGGCCTTGGCCACGGCTAACATACCGGCATGTTTTCCCGAACAATTATTGTGCAGCACCGTGGGGCGTCCGCCTTTCAGAATTAATTGCTCGTAGGCGGATTTGTCTAAGGGGGTATGGACCCCGCATTTCAGACTTTCCACGCCCAGCCCGATTTTTTTCAGGATACCCGAAACCCGTTCGGTATGAATGGTTTCGCCGCTATGGGAAGCACAAATCACGGCCAGGTCTTCTTCCGAGAGTTTGTATATTTTATCGGCTTCTTTTTCGATGATGGGTACGGCCTGAAAGGGTTTGGCGGCCGAGCGTATATATATGGGATAGTGGGGATCACCGGCTGTAAAGATCACCTCGTTTTTTTCATTCACTACAACACCGTATCCCAGGTCAAAACTTTCCACCACTTTACCCCGGTAGAATTTGGTCACTAAAATCATATAAAATTTCTCCTTTAAATGTATTCGACGAGATCGATTAGTTCTTGTAAAGCCGGCTCAAATCCTCTGATTAAGGCCTGGGCCAACAGGCTTTCATCCACGGAATAGAATTCCGGTGTGACAACATCACTGATGGCCTGGATTAAGCGACGATCCAGACGGCCGGCCAGTGAGATGCGCAAGTTGTTTTTTACCCCAATCCGGAAAACATGGGTGAGTATCTCCAGCAACCTTAAAAATTCTTTATGTGTGGCTTGCTCCGCCAGTTGATCAGTGGCCAGCTCTACCTCATCACAGCCAAACTGATAGGCTTCTTTTAATTGCTTGACATCCATAGGCAACCGTAATGCCAATCCCAATTTTTCGTCGCTACTCACACTATCCACAACTTCTTTAACCACCTTGGAGGGTAGTTTCAGGGTTTTGGCGGGCGATTCGGGATCCAGAAGCGTGATCATATCCGGTTTGAGTAAGACAGCTCTTTGGACCGCCTGATTGTCGACTGGCACACGAATGTTAATGCGCGCCTTGGTCAGGGCTTTCAAGGTGGAAATTTCATTGAAGGCGGGATTTTCCGGATGATAGGTAAAACTGATACCAGCCGCCCCTACGGATTCAATATAGCTGAGCAGGTTCACCGGATTGGTCAAAGGGAATTCAACCAGGGATTTTAATTCAATGAAAGGGTCTAAATTTACTTCTAAGTAGGACATGACAATACTTTCTGTTTAGGAAACCACTTCCGAGGCAAAGGCCAGGGAAATATTCTTAAAGGCTTGCTCAGCGATCATTTGCCGCAGAGTTTCCAGCGTTTCTTTATACACATGTCCGATCACCAATGCATGGCCGCTGCGCCGGGCCACTTGCAAGGCTTTTTCAAAGTGCGCCCGAATTTCGTCTTTATTACGCTGATTATCAAGGAATACCGTCCGTACCGTGGTGGGAACTCCGGCACTCTTGGCCGTTTCGTAGGCCACACTGCGGGGTGTGGTCAGGCTATCGATAAAATATTTACCATTCTTTTTCAAAGTCCCGGTAACGACCCGCATGATCCGTTCATTGGTGGTTACCAGAGAGCCCATGTGGTTGTTCATGCCCACCGCCTGCGGTAGCTCCATAAAAGCCGAGCGGATGCGCTGCTCGATCTGAAAAGGCATTAAATTATTAGCGAGCATATACTGATCTTCACCGGAGGCATAATTGCGGTCCTCGGGTTCCATGGGCATATGCACGATCACTTCTTTACCCAGTTCATCGGCTTTGGTCGCACACCAGCGTGAAAAACGGTGCCCTGGAATAACGGAAACGGTTAGGTCAATTGGCAGCTCTAAAAAACCCTGAATTACTGCATTATTGCTATAACCAAAATCATCGATCACGATCGATAGTCTGGGCTTCTGCTTCAGCTGCCCTTTATAAATTGCAAAATCGCTGAAATCTCCTCCCTTGATGAAAGAGAGCGAGCCCACGGCATGGGTCTGGTAATCCAGGTAAAAGGTAAACCCTCTGTTACGTGATAAGTTGATAGTCTTGCGCACAGTAAAACCGTTTTTTTGCAACAGGTCTTTGATTTTTTTTTGGAATGCCAGCTTGTCATATTGTTCCGGTAAATTAAAAGCCAGCGCCAGCTGGTCCTTTACATCTGATTTTATCTGAATACCCGTTAAGTCCATTTCCCTGACCAGTGCGGTCCGGACCTGTTTGTTGAGTCGGGCTTGGGCTTCATAATTAATAATCGATTGTGTGGGCTTGGCTCGCGGCGCTAGATATAGTAACAATGAGATCAGGATCAGACTGATCCCGATAAAAATCAGCCGCAGATGCTTTTGATCACTACGCCGTTTGGCTACGACTTTTTGCGGTTTTTTAAGATAGCGTATTTTGTGCATGAATATTTATTAAATTAGGCTTTCCTGTTGATGTCATGGGAATTTAAAAATCTATCTGCCGGGTTGTTAATTTATTCAGTCTCTTTTTAAATCTTTATTTTTCCTGAGGAAAAATACGAAATTCCACTGCGAAAGTAAAGTATTCAAATCTACGCATGAAAGTAAAAATGAAAATAAATGCCCCGGAAGATCAATAGGGGTTGTGAAAATGTAAATTGAATGTTAAATTTGCCTGCTGATTGGCAACGATGGCGGAGTAGCTCAGCTGGTTAGAGCAGCGGAATCATAATCCGCGTGTCCGGGGTTCGAGTCCCTGCTCCGCTACGACTAGAATCCTCCTTGAAGGAGGATTTTTTATTGTATTTAGTCAACACCTCTTTTATTCATAATCCAGTAATTTTTTCTCCATCCTACATTAATCGAGAACCTCACCACAAATAAATTCAATGGGATGACTTTGTACAGATTCTTTGGATTCTGAAATTTGACTGAGTTCCTCTTTGGCGTACATATTAAGTATTTCTTCAAACCAACGATCATCGTTTTTTTCACTTTTGTTAATCCGCTTTAATTCCGAAATCAGATGATGGGGGAAATAAGCATTTAATACACTCATTATTTTTTCAGCGTTTTTTTGAAATATTTCCTGATCAGTACGCTTCTGCGCCATGCGGCGGATCCGGTTGGCAGCTTTGCGGACCTCGGGTTCAATCCGACTGATTTGGTTCTGGCTGGATATGGTTTCCTGAAAATGCTTTTCTAGCTCTGTTAGATCAGTGTAATATTTCTCTTCCTTATCTAAACCAACCGATATTTCCGGTTCATCTGGATTACAACGGATCTCTTCTAAAATTTTTACAAAGTCTTCTGTGATGATTTTTTCGGATTCTTTGATATATAAGCGGGCAAACTCTCCTGATCTGAAAAAGGCATAGCTGCCCTTTAGATTCTGAGCTCTCTTTGCGGAGCGTAAACCCAGTTGCATTTTTTGAATTAACGCCATGTACTCTGGATTATCCCGTATTAAATTACGAATAATAATCTCTGCTTCTTCCGGAGTGAAATCTTTATGCTCTTCTTGCTCAAGAGTATCGATGTCTGTCTGATCATAAATCGCATACAGGGCTTCTTCATTGAGTTTTTCTTCTTCAGTCAGAATGCGCTCATCTTCTCCAATATATCTCTGGATCTCAGTTATACGGCGCTCCAAAGTTTTTTGTAGATTGATTTCTTTTTCAACTTCCTCTACCGGTAGAAAATTTTCAATCCATATCTTATCAGCGGCACTACCAATCCGGTCAACCCGTCCGGCCCGTTGAATTAAACGTACCGGATTCCAATGTAAATCATAGTTGATAATTGCGGAACAATCCTGAAGGTTATGGCCTTCGCTCAATACGTCCGAAGCGACCATCAAGTTAATCACCTTATCGCCCTCATAATCATTGGCTATTGGGGCAAAAGCCTTTATTTTGGTATCATTCCCTTTAGTATTACCATGGACCATAGCCAGTTTTGTATAGGTATGTTGCAGACGGTCATATAGATATTTAACTGTATCTGCGTATTCACTGAAAATTAATATTTTTTCCTGTTTACGTTGTTTCTTTAGTTCTTCAATTAAACCCAGTAAAACATCGTATTTTGTATCTTTGTTTCGGGGGATATAACTCAAAGAGTCTTTGATTTTTTCTAAAACAGTAAGATCATTTTTCAGGTCTTTTTTCAATTTCTCAATATTGAAATCCTCAGAGCGGTAGTCAGCAGTAAGTGTTTCTATTTGATCCCAAATGTCATCCAACTCATAGCGATAGATTCGATCCTGAATTAATTCACCCGCTGGTATTATGCGTTTCTTTTCAATAATTGTTAGGAATTTTTCATGAATATCATATAAATTGTTCACACTTTCTCGAAAAGCATATATGGAACTTTCCAGACGTTTAAAAAGCCGGATTTTATGAAATACCCGCAAAGTACCGGTTACTTTTTTCAACTGTATATAGGGTTCTATTTCTCTTTTTTCTGGTTTTACGTATTTCCATAGATCATATCTGGCATAGCACAACTTTTCCAACATAGCCCGGATCGTATCATAGAGTTTCTGATAGGTTGAATTAATATCATATTTTACAGTTTGCAGTTGCCGCTGGGGAAACTCTATCTGAAAATTTTCATTAGCATAAAATTTACGAATATGTTTACGGGTCCGCCGAATAACCACATACTTCAGCAGATCAGGTAAGTAGTATTCACCTCGTTCGGTCTTTTTGAAAAGGTTTCTCAGGTGCGGTTCTGCATAACGATTGGGAAATATATTTTCTTCGGTTTGATTGAACAGTTTTATCTGGTTGTAGATGTTCCAGACTGATGTATTCTGGGGGGTAGCTGTCATTAAAATAACCTTTTTACCGGCCAGAAAGGGTTGTAGCTCGCGATACATTTTGGTATCATTGTTTCGGAAGTGATGACTTTCATCAATTAAAACAACTTCCCGGTCTCGATATGGATACAGTGCGCTCTTTTTATTGAAAACACCATTATATAACATTCCCCGGGAAAGCACCTTACCGTCGATCTCAAATTTTTCCATGAAATCTGACCACATACCCACCAATCCCGGTGGAGAGATGATTAAAGCCCGCCGATGCAGCTGGCGTAAAATTCCGGAACCGATATAAGTTTTTCCCAGACCAACGACATCACTGATAAACACGCCATTATATTTGTTGACCCACTGGTAACCCTGCATTATCGCAACTTTCTGGAAAGGATAAAGGTCTTGCATGCGCTTAAAACGGGAAACCAGGCGATCCATATACTCCTGATTTTCCCAAAACCAGATCTGTTCGGTCTGCCGGTCCAGCGCGGCTTTGGATAGATGATACAGGGTCAGAATATAGATATCATAGGGATTGACGGTCTTCAGGGCCCATGATTCTTCAAAGACCTCTTTTAATATATCTGCGAAGGGTTCCGCTTCGCTCCACAATCGGTCAAACCACTTATTCAGTTCCGTATAATTTTTATTGCCCCGCACATAGGTATTTAATTCGGTATTGTGATAGAAGCCACTAATGGTCAGATTGGATGAGCCCACAATTCCGATACCTTCGGCCGCTGCTGTTCGGGCGGCTGAATCTGTGTATTTGAAGATATAGGCTTTGGCATGTAAAGGATGCCGGGTATAGACCTTGATTTCCACTTTTTTTTCAGTGATCAATTCCACCAGTTTCCGGATTTCCCGCTGACGTTTTGAAGTATGGGGCAGCGCCTGTAGATTACCAGTAATACGATCCTGTACCTTGGTTTTAACGTTGTTTTTGTCGGCGGGACGCTGATACTGTTCGGCTTCATAGGCTGCTTTTAATTCTTGATCTCCATTGACTGATTCTGCTAAAGCCTCTATCAGTTGTCGGTTTATATTGGAACCAATCAATATTTTGGCTGACTGCAGCTTTTCCAATTTGTCAGCGATATGGTAAAAGCCGGAAAGGTATAAATATCCGACTGCGAATTTAACCTTTTCCGATCCTTCCAATTTGGACAG
>CAZXFH010000057.1:0-6865 GCA_964640055.1 uncultured bacterium
TGCTTAGCGTCTTGGCGAGAAACAGAATAAGCCATTCTTAGCGCTCTTGGCGTGCCTAGCGTCTCCGCGAGAAACAAAAAAAGCCATTCTTAGCGCCCTTAGCGTGCTTAGCGTCTTGGCGAGAAACCTACTCTCCGGTTCTGTGATTAAGCGCAAACATTCCTCCCAAAAAATCATTGAATATTTAACTACCAATTATTAATATATGATCGTTCTGCATAATACGGTGAATTAGCGAGGGAAATACGGTGTTCGACGCAGAGATAAAAAGCCACAGAAGCCAGCAGCCCAACCGGGATTTTCAACCAAAAGGACTATTTTGTTTCTATTCTGTAAAGTTTTCCGTTTTTTAAACCTTTGGCAGGGATGCCAATTCATACATCTGCTTTATATTTAAATTACAACTGATTGGAACTTCCAGCGCTTCCATCCCTGGTGCGGAACACCCTAAATAAAATCACGCCTCGTCGGACAATGGGACTGACGGGGCGAAGCCCTGCCTGAGGCAAGACAAAAGAATAAAGATCAAAGAATAAAGATCAAAGATCAAAGAATTAAGATTTAAGAATAATTTGCTGGGGATAGTTAAGAGTGACAAAACAGAAATATCCCGTGGACTTATCGCAACGGCTACTCGAATTTTCGGTTAACACCATCCAATTCTTAAGTAAATTGCCCCGTAGCAGAGAATTTGCTGTCCTTATCAACCAGTTGTCCAAATCTGCCACCTCAGTCGGAGCCAATTATGCCGAATCACAAGCATCGAGTCAATCAGAATTCAGACACCGGATCAATATTTGCCTCAAAGAAGCCAAAGAAACCGTATATTGGTATAAAATAATCAAAGAACTTCTACCCATAAACTCTGAAATATATGGCATCTGTGAAAAGCTCTTACAGGAATCAGTGGAAATCAGTCTCATTTTCGGAGCCATATATCAAAAAGGTAAAAAGGCAACTTATAACTGAAACCACCACGTTTTTTCTCTTCTTTAATCTTTCATCTTTAATCTTTTTTCTTTTCTTATTGATGCGTTAGGTTCTTCCGAGGAAACCCGCGGCTGGTTGAGTTTCTCTAAAGATTGCCAATACATTTCTCAGGAAGAATATTCAGATCTTAACAGAAGTTACGACCAGTTAAATGCGAAGATATACAATCTATCCGAAAATTGGAAATAAACAGCCTCTGTTTTCCGACTTCCGACATCCGTTTTCTGACTTCTGACATCCGACCTCAGCTACAATCAAGCGATAATAAACCGGGATATCGGCTTGACTTATCGCAACGGCTCCTCGAATTTTCGGTTAACACCATCCAATTCTTAAGTAAATTGCCCCGTAGCAGAGAATTTGCTGTCCTTATCAACCAGTTGTCCAAATCTGCCACCTCAGTCGGAGCCAATTATGCCGAATCACAAGCATCGAGTCAATCAGAATTCAGACACCGGATCAATATTTGCCTCAAAGAAGCCAAAGAAACCGTATATTGGTATAAAATAATCAAAGAACTTCTACCCATAAACTCTGAAATATATGGCATCTGTGAAAAGCTCTTACAGGAATCAGTGGAAATCAGTCTCATTTTCGGAGCCATATATCAAAAAGGTAAAAAGGCAACTTATAACTGAAACCACCACGTTTTTTCTCTTCTTTAATCTTTCATCTTTAATCTTTTTTCTTTTCTTATTGATGCGTTAGGTTCTTCCGAGGAAACCCGCGGCTGGTTGAGTTTCTCTAAAGATTGCCAATACATTTCTCAGGAAGAATATTCAGATCTTAACAGAAGTTACGACCAGTTAAATGCGAAGATATACAATCTATCCGAAAATTGGAAATAAACAGCCTCTGTTTTCCGACTTCCGACATCCGTTTTCTGACTTCTGACATCCGACCTCAGCTACAATCAAGCGATAATAAACCGGGATATCGGCTTGACTTATCGCAACGGCTCCTCGAATTTTCGGTAAACACCATCCAAAGCCGCTAAAAGCCAATCAATAGTAAGCCGTCTATGAAAAGAATTGTCCATAAAGCCAAAAATTTTCAGGAAGCCCAAAAATGGGACATCCGGCAGCAGGTCTCCTTAAGTCCGCAGGAAAGGCAGCAGATTGCCAAGGCATTGAAGATAAAGGCCTATGGACCAAAACCTTCGGAAATAGGACGGGTAAAAATTGATCAATGAGTCCTATTTTTCCCCGGATATCCGTGATTTTTTATATCTGCTTTATCAACATGAGGTACACTACCTGATTGTGGGCGGTGAGGCTGTTATCTATCATGGATATGCCCGGTTAACAGGTGATATTGATATATTTTATGACCGGGAAGAACAAAACGCCGATCGGTTGTTTAACGCCCTTGTAGAATTTTGGCAGCATGATATTCCGGGTATAGCGGATAAAAATGAGCTCCGGCAACCCGGAGTCGTATTTCAATTTGGTGTACCGCCCAATCGAATCGATCTGATGAACGAAATTGAAAATGTTGCCTTCCATGCAGCGTGGGAAAACAGAAAAACAGAATCACTCACTGTGACCGGCACGCAAATCAAGGTTTTTTATATTGGTCTGGAAGCATTAATTGAAAATAAAAGGGCTTTGGGCCGATATAGAGATAAAGAAGATCTGAACTATTTAAATTCAGTCAGAAAATGACAGACATCACAACAGCAACCCGCCGGAACCGAATCGAAAAATCTGCAGATATTACAGGTTGTCAAGAGATTCCCTGTGCTGTCCTTCAGCGTCCCTATTCCGCCAAACCCTCACCCTCACCCTCACCCTCACCCTCAACCTTAACCTCAACCTGTACATTCTGATGCCCGTCAAAATACTGAATCAAAAAATAGCCCCGGCAGAACTAACGGCCTTATGTACACAATATTTCAAAACCTTTGTCAAATTTGTGGCTGATATCGAAAAAAATATTATTGCAGTTGGCGGGGAACTACACGCCGATGCCGAAGCTGAATTGATCCGCAACGGTTCCGACCAACGGGATATTTGGGGCGCCAATTTTTATCCCTACCGGAAACCGGAAGCGCGCCTCGAATATACTGCCCTGATCAATATCCGGCCCCGCGACGATAATCCCGCTATGGAAATTCTGGATAAAAAGATTTGTGCTAAAATCAAAAAACTGGCCGAAAAATACCTGTTAGCGCCCACCGAGCAGCTCACCCAATGACCGTTTGGCATCAATCCTTACAAAATAGATTTAATTCTTTCTCTCCTGCCCAGCAACTGCTGATGGTAGGGAACGAACTCAACCGGGCGCAACATTCTCTGGACGACCCTGCAGAATATACCCGCTGCCTGGAACGCGCTCTGGAATTACTCGATCTCAGTATCCGGTCAACCTGCAATAAACACCTGCTCCGGGAACAATTACGGATCCGCCATCTCCTGGCGCGGATGTATCTGGAACCCCCGCAGAAAACCCAATCCCTCCAGAAAGCACTGATCCAACTCAATCCGGACGCCTGGCAACAAATTGGATCATCTTTATCATAAATTTTCATTCTCTTTTTAACATGAATCTCAATAATCTATATATGAGGAGTAAAGAAAATGGGTAACCAGAAGGAAGTACCCAGCATTTCCATGAGCAATACCAAAAAGGAAATGTTGAATGCATACCAGGAAATGAAAGCGCTGATTGAAAAACAACAGGCGGAATTGATCGATGTGGAAAAAAGTAAACAGCAGCTGGAAAAGGAACTAACCACTACCGCTGCCGAAGAAGCCGTTAAAAAAGATCCGGTGCAGCGGATTACCCAATTGCGGACCGATATCGGTAAGAAACTCAGCGAACTGGCCGGTAAATATGAAAACGAATTGGATACTTATAAAAGCATTAAATCCGCAGTTGCCGAAAAAGAAAAAGAATTGAAGACCCTCTACGAAATCGAAACAGCCGCTGCTGATCTGGCCGCCCTCATCGACGCCCAGCGTAAAAAGAAACAGGAGTTTGAAGCAGAGCTCCAGCAACAAAGACAAGCCTGGGTGGAAGAACAAGAAGAGCAGGCCAAAAAACGCAAGCGGGAAAAAGAGGAATATGAATACCAGCTAAAACGGGAACAGGAACAAAAGGAAAATGCGCTCAAGGATCGCCTCAACAATCTGGAAAAGGAACTGCAAACTAAAAAAGAAGATTTTGAAAAAGAGATTAAACAAAAACAAGCTGAATTCAAAGAACGGGAAGAAAATCTCAAATCCCGGGAAAAAGAACTGGCTGACCTGCACGCCCAAGTAGAAGCCTTTCCCCAAAAACTGGAACAGGAAATAGAGCAAGCTGTTGCTGAAAACACAACTGTCTTAAAACAGGAACATGACCGTAAAGAAGAATTGCTACGGACCAAATATGAAGGAGAGCAAAATCTGCTGCAAAGTAAAATTGAATCACTGCAAGCCACCGTGCAATCACAAAGGGAACAGATCAAATATCTATCCGATAAACAGGAAAAAGCCTATGAAAAAGTTCAGGATATTGCCAGTAAGGCAGTCGCCTCCGCCAAAAGAGAATTTGTTACTCTAGCGGAAATGAGTAAGCAGGAAGAAAAAAAGTAATGTGAAGCGTCACCATTATGAAAAGTATGCTGTGTGACTTAACTATATGTCCGCTTTTTTGTAGGAATTCCAGTCCACGAATTCCACAAAATTAAAACATTCGTGCTAATTCCCCGCCCGCCGTTTCCTGTCTGCCTCCCGATAGGTCGGGACAGGCAGGCGAGAAACCATAAAAAAATTATCCTTCTAATCTATCAATCTATTTCAGGACGATACAAAATTCATAATTCAAAAATAGCCTCAACCTCATTCTTAACCGCTTTTTCACGCCATAACGGTTAAATTAATTGTTTTATTGTGATTATTTATATATTTTATCATCACCTTTGATAAGGAAATTGATGAATAGATTAAAATTAAATAATAAAACCAAGACTGAAATAATAAACCGCATTAAACAATTGAATCCGGAAAAAATAATTATCTTTGGTAGCTATGCATATGGTGATACCAATACAAATAGTGATCTTGATATATGTGTTGTAGAAAAAAATGTCGAAAATAAATTGGAAGAAAAGAAAAAAATCAGGAATCTATTAAAGAATATTGAAATCGCTAAAGATATTTTGGTTCCAAGTGAAGAAGAATATGATTTTTATAAAAATGAAATCAATTCTGTATATAATGATATTGACAAAAAGGGTATTGTATTGTGGGAAAATTCCTGAAACAATATGAAATATTATACAGAAAAGCAAAATCTGATCTGGAATTGGCAAAATATGCTATTGATGGTGTTAATAATCGTGAATTAGAAATTGAAATTGACGCTATTGCCTTTCATTTACAACAATCTGCAGAAAAATTGTTAAAATCCGTATTAGATTTTCACGGCATAAAATTTCCCAGGACCCATGATCTCGAACTACTGATTAATTTAATGAATAAAAATAGAATCTCACTTAATATCGAGCTGGATAGATTAATATACCTTAACGATTACGCCATTGAAGGAAGATATGCAGTGATTCATGATGATTTAGATGATATAGATTATTATATAAATCTAATCGAAAATTTAATAGACTCAATTAGTGATATTCTAGAAAAATAATAGCCAAAGAAAAATCATTTGAGTTTATTAAAATTACCCAAGATATATCCGGAATGATATTCAATTTGATAAAAATACCTAAGGAAAAATTCTGATCAATATTTTTTTCCTATCTCCTGCTTCCCCGCCTGCTCGGCGCAGTCAGGCAGGCTGCCTCCTGTCCCTATAACTCCTAAACCACTATATACCACCATTGCCCTATATATCATGAGTGAGTTCTAAATGAAAAACAAACCATTCATCCACAAAAGCAGCTACATCGACGACAACGTCCAGCTCGGACCCGGGACCAAGGTCTGGCACTTCTGCCATATTCAGTCCGGTGCCCGTATCGGAGCCCACTGCACCTTTGGTCAGAATGTCAATGTGGGACCTAATGTGCGCATCGGCAATCACGTCAAGGTCCAGAACAATGTTTCGATTTACGAAGGTGTGGAGCTGGAAGACTATGTCTTTTGCGGCCCTTCCATGGTCTTTACCAATATCATTGATCCCCGCTGTAAATACCCGCAACGCGGTGCGGATTACTATCATAAAACCCTGGTCAGGGAAGGCGCCTCCATCGGGGCCAATGCCACGGTCCTGTGCGGCCATACCATTGGACAGCACGCCTTTATCGCCGCCGGTGCCGTTGTGAACACTGATGTTCCGGCCTATGCGCTGATGGTCGGCGTACCCGCCCGTCAGAAAGGCTGGGCCTGCGAATGCGGCCAGATCCTGCCCGGATTCCAGCAACACGTCGAATGCCCCCGCTGTGGAATAACCTATACCCTTGCCCAGGGAAAACTGCAACGGGAATAAGGGAAAACGGAGGATCCCGATACAGTCGCTATGCTCCTTATCGGGACAGGCGGAAGACGGAGGACGGAAAACGGAAGACCCCGATGAAATACGCTCACGCTGTTCGCATTTCATGGGGCAGGTGGAATACGGAGGTCGGAATACGGAAGACAGAGAAAAAGGCTAAAAATGGAGAAAAAATAAAAGAGTCCTTAGCGTGTTTTGCGTCTTTGCGAGAGCTTATATTAAAATATTCTTAGTGTCTTCGTGTCTTGGTGGTGGGAAATAGGAAACGGGAAACAGGAAACGGGGAACGGGAAATAAGGGTATAAGGGAATATGGGCAATAAGGGAAATAGGGGAATAAGGAATATGGAAAACGGAAGACCCCGATGAAATACGCTCACTTTGTTCGCATTTCATGGGGCAGGTGGAATACGGAGGTCGGAATACGGAAGACAGAG
>CAZXFH010000057.1:6965-16794 GCA_964640055.1 uncultured bacterium
GAGTCCTTAGCGTGCTTTGCGTCTTTGCGAGAGCTTATATTAAATATTCTTAGTGTCCTTAACGAGTTATTAGCATGAGATATATCGTCATCACCGGGGATATCATCGCATCACGGGCCCCGTCCAACCAGGAATACCTGGCAAAATTACCTGAAAATTTAAAAATGCTGACTGAGCAACATAATCCCCTGCTGCCCTATATCCAGTCCGCCGGCGATGAAATCCAGACCGTTTTTAAAGCATCCGTTAATCCCTTTTCTATAGCCCTTGATATTTTAGCAACCCTGTTTCCATTATCGATCCGGATTGGAATCGGTCGCGGTAATATTAGTACTGGAATTATGCAGTCGGTCAATGAAATGCGGGGACAAGCCTTTGAGTTAGCCAGACATGCTTTGCAAAGTGCCAAATCCAGGCAAGCTTATTTTTCCTATCAGGATGGAACGGCGGCTGGCAACCTCCTGGAATCTTATGCTATGCTGTTATCTGCCCTGATCACAAAATGGAATCAGAAAACCTTCCTGCGATTTAGTCTGTATTCCCGCTATCACAGTATCTATAAAGTGTCCCGGCAAGAGCAAGTATCCCCTGAAGCAATCAATAAATATCTGCGGCACTATAAAATCAGGGAGATTTTGAGTTCCGCTGAATTGATCACAACCTATTTAAAATCAACCCAATAAGGTTGACAATTAAAATAGCAACGCTATAAGGTTGATATGATGACCACGGATATCATCAAAATTGGCATAGCAGCCTTAGCCCTCTTGATCGCCGGTCCCCTCGGAGGATTATTTGTTAAAAAAATGCTGCTCCCCTTTGCTGACCAGGATATTCCCCAGGGATTTCAAAATGCCGGTAAATATATTGGTATCCTGGAAAGAAGCCTGATATCCCTCTTCCTGTTGATGAATCAGATCACCTTAATTGGATTTATTTTAACCATTAAAGCCATTTACCGGTTTGGTGATATCCAGGGAGATAACCGGGTGAAAATGAAAATCAGCGAATATTTTATCATTGGTACCTTTCTCAGTTTATTGTGGACTCTCTTGATTTGGCTGATTTACTCTGGCATGCATAAGTATGGGTTATGACAATACCCGGATACCGAAGACCGATGAAGTTGCATCGGTCAGTAAAGATCAAAAGATATTCTTTGCAACTTAGTGGCAGGAAATAAGGGAATATGAGGAAACAGGAAACAGGATACGGGAAACAGGAGGCAGGGAAACAGGAGCAGGGAATTGGGAATCAGGAAAAAAGAATCAATGAAAATAAAAATAACATCATAAAAAATATATAGGGATGAAAGCGATAAAAATAAGGAACTCAGAATATTGAATCCGTTTCGCTACGGTACGGTTGTAAAAGAACCCTATTTCTTCAATCGACAGGAGGATCAGCAGCGGATCGTGGATACACTAAAAGGAGGAAATAATCTGGTTCTATATGCCCCCAGACGTTATGGGAAAACATCCCTTGTTATGAAGGCGATCGATTCCCTTGAGAAATTGGGATATCGCTGTATTTATTTCGATTTTATGACTGTCTATTCTATAGAATCCTTCATAAAAACATTTTCAAAAGCAATTCTAGCGAAACAGAGTAACTGGAAGAGAGCCCTGCAATCTTTCTCGGAATTTGTGAAAAATGTGAAACCGACTCTTACCTTTGATGAAAAGGGTAGCCCTGAGTTTTCAATTGAGTTTACTGAATCCAGCATTTCAGACAATACGCTGGATACAATCATTGATCTGCCGGAAAATTTAGCGCATAGCAAACATCCGTTTATTGTCATAATGGATGAATTTCAAGATATCCAAAAGCTCAATGGCGAATATTTTGAAAATATACTGCGGAGTAAAATACAACATCATCAAAATACAAATTACTTATTTCTTGGAAGCCGAACCCATTTACTAAAAGATATGTTTACAAATAAAAACAGGCCTTTTTACAATTCTGCTACTACCATGAGTATTGATGTACTCCCTCAAAATGAGACCGTAGAGTTTTTAATCGACCGTTTTTCTCAAAGCAATATGATCCTGGATAAAAAAACTGCCCGGTATTTAATAGAAAAAGCTGGAAAAATTCCCTATTATATTCAGTTACTTGCCTCCGAAATATGGCAATATACCGTTAACGCTCAAAATCGTATTAATAAAGAAGCTATTGAAATTTGCGCTAATAAGATACTCTATCTGAAAAATGATTTCTATTTCGAGCTATTTGACCACCATACTGCATACCAGAAGAAATTACTGAAAGCGCTCGCGATCAACGGACAGCATGTCTTTTCCAGAGATTATGCCCGCAAATTCCGCCTTTCCGCGCCATCAACGACCCAAAAAGCGATTACCGGACTAATAGACAGCGGACTGATCGAAAAACAGGCTGATGAATACACCTTCAGCGATCCCTTTTTTAGATGGTTCATTTTACGCCTTCCGGCGTAACGCCCGGCAGCGTAATGATAAACCGCTCGCCATCCCGATATATCGGGGCAATGTAAATAATAATAAAAGTGACTTTGCGCCCTTCGCCTGCTCGGCGCAGTCAGACCGGCTGCCTCCTGCTTCCTGTTTCCTGCCTCCTTATACCATGAAACCAGCCGTCAGAGATAATCATAAAAAGACATTCTTAGTGCCTTGGCCTGTCCTGCCTGTCCCGATAATGAGCAGAGCGACTGTATCGGGGATAGCGTTAGCGTATCGGGGTGTCTTGGTGGCAGAAGAAATAAGGAAACAGGAAACGGGAAACAGGGTATTTGTAAGGTCGGATGTCAACAATCATTCTGAATGAAAATGCTAAGGAAAAATTCTGATCAATATTCTTTCCCGCCTCCCCGCCTGCTCGGCGCAGTCAGGCAGGCTGCCTCCTGCTTCCTGCCTCCCTATATCCCCTATACCATGAAACCGGCCGTACGAGATAATCATAAAAAAGACATTCTTAGTGCATTCATGTCCTGGTGGCAGAAAATAAGGGAATATGAGGAAAAGGAATTAATCCAAATAATGAATAGTGGAGCCCCACGCCCTAACGGATGTGGCCCCTTCCTTTTCGCGAGCCCACCTTCCCGTCAGGAGCCAGTCATATGCCTGGTGTTCCACTGGGCCCTTGACCGGCGGTGACCTCGCATCTGGGCGGAATCCCGCCCAGAATGCCATTCATCCACACCTTTACAGTTGTGGCATTCTGTTGGCGGGGTAAAAATTATAAACTTGATCCTAGAAAACTAACAAATTTGTTACTAACAGATATGTTAATATGGCGTTTACGTTAGTACCGGTCTATAAAGAAAATTTTGTTGATAGAGCGGAACTGATCAATGAACTCTATCTTGAACTGCAGAATAAAAATTCAAATACAGGGTATGCTCTTTCCGGTAAGCGACGGGTCGGGAAAACCTCAATCTTCAAAGAACTATACTGGCGTCTTGCAGAACAAAAGCAGATTGTCCCTGTTTATTTTTCAATCTGGGACCTGTTGGAATTCAGCATTATCGAATTTTGCCGAAAATTAAGTATCACAATCTTAGAAGCCTATCGTCCCTATCTTGGTTTTAAATATAGAATCAAAGAACTGCTGAAAACACCGGTGACAATGCTAGGCCAAATTCTAAATAAAACCCAAATGAAGATTGCCTATAAAGAACTAGAATTCATATTGAATTTGAGTAAAAAAACAGACTATGATCTGATTGTAGAAAATACACTCACAATGCCTGAACGTCTTTCTAAGGATTTAAAATGTGTATTATTTGTGGATGAATTTCCTTCAATCATTGATCTTAAAGTCAATAATTCTGCGATTGGTGAATCCATTATCCGTAAAATAAGAACGATTTCCGAGAAGTGGGAAAGAACCGCACTCTGCATTTCAGGCTCTATAAGAAGTACCATGAATATGGCTGTATTATCAGCTGCTTCACCCTTTTATAGACAACTAATTGTAAAAGAAATAAAACCCCTGGATTTTAAGAGCACCAGGGAATTAATTTTAAAAAACCTCCCTAACATTTCCGATGAGTCCGTTCAGGAAATTTATTCCTTTTCAGATGGGATACCCTTTTATATCCACTTTATTGGTAAAATGCTGGAAAAAAGAAAATCAGTAAACATTAAAGATGTCCATACTGTAGAGCATGAATTTTTAGAGGAAGAAGGCAATATTATATTTAAAGAGGAGTTCGCTAAGCTAAGCGCTAAGGAAAAACTGATTATGCTTGCCATCGCAAGAGGAGCAAAAACGCCTAAATCAATATCAGATAAAGTGCCCGAAAAGATATCCAATATAAACAGATTTTTAAATTATATTGGCCAAAAAGGATTTATACATAAAGCGCATAAAGGTGTCTATGACATTGATGATCCGGTGTTTGCAATATGGCTAAGAAAATTGGCTTAATTCATAATCCGAACAGACAGGGAAACAGGAAACAGGAAACGGGAAACAGGAAACGGGAAACAGGGAAACAGGGAAATAAGGAAACAGGAAACAGGAAACGGGGTATTTGTAAGGTCGGATGTCAACAATCAGTCTAAATGAAAATGCGTAAGGAAAAATTCTGATCAATATTCTTTCCCGCTTTCCCGCCTGCTCGGCGCAGTCAGGCAGGCTGCCTCCTGCTTCCTGCTTCCTGCTTCCCTATATCCTTATATCCCTATACCCCTATACCTCCTATACCATGAAACCAGCCGTCAGAGATAATCATCAAAAAACATTCTTCACGCCCTTAGCGAGCGAGAGAAAACAGAATTTATACCTTGAAGTATTATACCAAATAGTATAATTATAACCTGTGAAAAAAATCAGCTCTCATAATCCCTTCTATTTTGGCGGCGTCGTCAGCGGGAAACATTTCTGTGACCGCAAATCCGAAATAACCACAATCCGGAGAGATCTGAATAACGGTTTAAACCTGTTGATTTACGCGCCGCGCAGGTTCGGGAAAACATCGTTGATCGAAAATACATTACAGCAGATCGATGCTCAAACCATATTTATGGATATGATGAGCGTTGTTGATGAACGGGAATTTATCAATCACTATTTTAATGCCATTTCAGCCTCGCTCTATACAACTACTGATAAACTGATTTCTTTCTTTAAAAAAAGTCTGCAGATCAGACCGAATATTTCCGTGAATTTTGATCAATCCGGTCAGGCGAAGTATTCACTTTCCTTCGATACTTCAGATCAGCCGGCTGTGTTCAATGAAGTTGTCGATATTCCCAATCGATGCGCAATCCATCAACAAAAAGGGGTGATTGTCGTCTTTGATGAATTCCAGGAAATCAAACGCCTGGGCTTTGTAGATAAACTGCGGGCTGTTATCCAAAAACACAGCGCTAATGTCGCTTACCTGTTTTCCGGAAGTAAAAAGAGTATTATGACACAACTGTTTTTTGACCGGTCGAATGCATTTTACCGGTCGGTTAAACATGTACCCATTACCGCAATAGACGATCATGCCTGGATAGAGTATATCCGGTCCGGATTTGAACAACATAACAAACAAATTGACACGGAACACATCACGCAAATATTGAATATTTCAAAAGGCTTTCCCTATTACACTCAGCAGATCGCTTATGAACTTTTTAATATTACGCCGGGGAAATGCTATAATGAGCATCTTTTACAGGCGGTTTCGTTAATTTTAGAGCGAGAAGCGGACCTGTTTCTATTCGAATGGGAAAACCTGAGCACAAACCAGAAAAAAGCGTTAAAATTATTGATCCGTTCGGGTGGAAAGAATATCTATCAGAAAGAAACAATGGATATGTTCGGCTTGACCAATTCCACGCTGAAGAAAGCCGTCGAAGGCCTCATGGCAAAAGATGTTATTGACCTGGATTCCGGCGGTTATTATCTTCAGGACCCGCTCTTTGCCTACTTTATGAAAACACGGTTTTACCGATAAACAATTAATATTTCGCAGAATCCGCGCAGTTCCCCAAAGAAATGAAATATAAAAACATTCTTTGCGCCCTTTGCGATCTTGGCGAGAAACAAAATTATCGAAGTTAGAAGTTAGTAGTTAGCATGATTTAATGCAGACAACAAGTGTTGCTGGGCTGGATTTTTTAATAAAGCGCATCAATTTGGATTGGAAAAATGCTTAAAAGATATATCAAAAAGATTGAAAAATCAGATGATCGATGATATCTGAAAAATTTCTAACTTCTAACTACCAACTTCTAACTACCAATTACCAGATGAAATTAATCCTGGAAACAGAATTAAAACCAGAGCAGTTACTAATTTTGAACCTAGTGAAATGCCGTATCGTAGATCGGTGCGTATCGGGGTGTCTTAATGGCAGGGCAATAAGGGAATACAAGGAAACGGGAGGCAGACTCCTGGGCAAAAAAGAAAGATCGCACGATTTGAGGATCTGGAAGTTTGGAAAAAACGGAATACTTACCACGGATTACACCGATTCACACAGATAGAGAAAATAAAAATAATCCGTGCGAATCTGTGGTAAAAAAAGAAACCAGATGGCAGGAGAAATTTTAAATCAATCTCCCCTCCTGCTTCCCGTCTCCCCGCCTGCTCGGCGCAGTCAGGCAGGCTGCCTCCTGCTTCCTGCTTCCCGTTTCCTTTAATTGTCCTTCGCCTGCCTGGCGGCAGACAGGCGAGAGAAAAAATAATGATCCAAATCACACATTCTAAATTCAATTTTTGAACAAACAAATTATTTTGTATATTATGAGCGTATTTACGAGCAGATTCCCACACTGTTTTGCATCTCCTTCCATCCGATACCAGCACTGCTCATTTGCCCTTATTCAGTCGTCAATGGGACTGAGGAGGGCGAAGCCATGAGTAACCCTCTCAATTAACCCTAGTAGAAACAAAATCAACCCTGTTATGAATTCCGACGAACTCAACCTGACTATCTTGCGTAAAGCCGAAGCGCTGGATAACCAGCGCCACCTGGCCGACGAACTGGGTCTCAGCGTCGGCAAGATCAACTATGTGATCCGGGGACTGATCAAAAAGGGCTTTCTCAAGATGGAACGCTTTGCCCGGCAAAATAATAAGCAAAAATACCGCTACCTGCTAACCGTCAAAGGATTCCGTGAAAAAGTCCGGCTCACCGAACGCTTTATCAAAAAGAAAAAACAGGAATACGAAGAACTGCTGGCTGAACTGGAAGCGATGAAGAAATGAGTACCCTCTCACAGTGTAGAGTTTACCCCGACCTGCATGTCCGGCGTCTGCCTGTGCGTATCATAACGCAGACAGGTAATAAAATGGAGACTGGTCGGGACCACGTCTGCTCCAAAGAAGTAACTCGCAAATCATTCTGCATATAAAACAAATACCGGCATTTTCGTTCTATACATAAAACAATCATGAATACAGAACTGCTTAAAAAAATCATCATCGAGAACCAGGAATTCATCCGTAAGGTGGATGTCAAACCCAGGCGCGTGACGATTGAAAAAACCGCCAATGTTGTTTTCGTAGGTCCGCGGCGCGCCGGAAAAACCTTCGCCATGTTCCAGATAATCAAAAACAGGATCGCCGAAGGTTTACCGTTAACCTCGGTTCTGTATATCAATTTTGAGGATGAACGATTGCTGGAACTGACCAGCCGCGACCTCCATCTGCTCTTGGAAGCCTGGCGTGAACTATTTGATCAAAAACCGGTCATTTTTTTGGACGAAATCCAAATCATTGAGGGCTGGGAGAAATTCGCGCGTCGGCTCGCCGATACTAAATACCAGGTCTTTATCACCGGCAGCAACGCCGGTATGCTCAGCAGTGAAATCGCCACCACCCTTGGCGGTCGCTTTATGATCCAGGAAATTTTTCCCCTTACCTTCGCTGAATATCTCCAAATGAAAAATATATTCCTGGAAACCAACTGGCGCTATTCCGAACAACGCTTTGACATCAGAAAACATTTCGACGATTACTTTTACTACGGCGGCTTTCCGGAGATCATGCAATTTGAACATAAACGGATGTGGCTCAACAATCTCTATCAAAAAATATTTTTTGGAGACCTGATCGCCCGGTATAATATCAGAAACGACTTTGCGTTGAAATTAATGGTTAAAAAACTGGCGGAAAGTGTTCATGATGAAATGAGCTTTAACCGCATCCGGCATATTATCCAGTCAGCCGGCGTTAAAATCGGTACAGCGACGATCATTGAATATGCAAAATACCTCTCTGAAACCTGGCTCATATTTGACGTTAAAAACCATGATGCCAAAATCACCGAAAGGGAATCGTCCGGGAAATACTATTTTATCGACAACGGAATTCTGGCGCTTTTTCTAATCAATCCGGAAACCATCCTCCTCGAGAATCTCGTCGCCTGTCATCTGCGACAATCCTATGGCAAAGATATCTTCTTTGTCAAACGCGGTACGGAAGTGGATTTTTATATCCCATCCGCTGATCTGCTGATCCAGGTTGCTTACCAAATCAACACCCCGGATACCGAAAAACGCGAAATGAACGCTCTGCTTAAATCAGCCGATGAACTCAGCGTGAAAAACCTTCTGATTATTACCCTGGATACGGAAAATACAATTTCGGCCAACAAGCATACCATTCATATCACCCCTATCTGGAAATGGCTGCTCGAATAACCTCTCGCCACGTTCGTCAAGTTCGCCACGTAAGAAATAAATATAAAAAAAAATACTTTGCCCCGGTGAACCGGGATTCACCCTGTTAAATATTCCGTGTTTTGTTGCTTTGGATAGGATATTTTATCCCGCTATCCAGAAAACCACGTATGTAAACACGTGGATGAATGGTTTTCTGGGCGGGATTCCGCCCAGACTCCGCCTAATGGCGGAGTAAAAGAAGGAACCCCGGCTGTAAAGCCGGGGGGCTCCATAATTATTTAACGGGGTAAACTCTACTTTGCGTATTTTGCCTGCCTGGCGGCAGACAGGCGAGAGGTATTAAATTAGCGCCCTTCGCGAGAGACTAAAATGAAAAACTTCGCCCTACTCCCCTGAAGTGGATAGTTTGCGGTTAAGATGCGCACATAGCTATTGAAAAGGCCGGAATATATACCTATATTTAGGTCGTAATACTGATGATAGGAGCTGATATGAGCACAATTAATATTTCACAAGATATCGTTCCGGTTGGCGAATTCAAAACCGGAATATCAAAATGGTTAAAGAGTATTCGGAGTAAAAATCATCCCGTCGTCATAACACAAAATGGCAAACCGGCCGGAGTATTAATAACACCAGAAGAATATGATAAACTAACTTATACAAAATCATTTACCGAATCCATAAATCGGGGAATTCATGATATAGAATCAGGAGCCACATTTACAACTTCCGAAGTGAAAGAAAAAATTCAGGAATCCAGAAAAAGCGGGATATGAAGATAATCTGGACACGTGAAGCATTAAAGAACATCATCGAGCTTGAGAATTATATATCGGAAGATAATCCACATAAAGCGGTAGAGTTTACCGATTCACTTATGAATAAATGTGACTATCTCATTGATAATCCGGATATCGGGAGGATTGTTTCTGAGTTATCTGATCCGAGTATTAGAGAATTAATTCACAAAAATTACAGAATTGTATATCGTCATATCGGTGAAGAAATACAAATATTAACAGTTTTTGAAGGGCACCGTCTTTTTCCTTAAGAGCTTTGATCAGTCAGCAAGCAAGTGCGAACCATCGCTTGCACCTGACGGCGCGAGCTGCGGCATGATTTTGGATTTGCGACATTTTTCAGTGTTATTTGTAATAAAATAATTAGCGAACTTTGCCTGCCCGACACTGGCGGGCCTGCCTGGCGGCAGACAGGCGAGA
>CAZXFH010000058.1:0-8097 GCA_964640055.1 uncultured bacterium
CTGTAAATTACGTTAATCCTGCACCAGGTCAATATACTTTCAAAGTCAAAGGTGCCAATAATGATGGCCTATGGAATGAGGAAGGAACATCTTTATCCATTATCATTACGCCGCCTTTATGGGGGACCTGGTGGTTTAGGATTATATTAATTATTGTGATCGCAACTATGATATTATTGATTATCTATCGGTTAAAAAGGTCTAATATCATTCTTGAAGAAAAAATCAGGGAACGGACCCGGGAAATTACTCGCAAGAATCAAGACCTGGAAGAAAGCCTGAAGAAGATCAAAACCCTCAGAGGGCTGATACCTATCTGTGCGAACTGTAAAAAGATCCGCAATGATGAGGGATATTGGAAAGAGGTGGAAGAATATGTTGATGAGCATACCGAGGCTGCTTTCAGTCATGGCATATGCCCGGAATGTATGCAAAAATTATATCCGGATTATGTGAAGAAAAAAAAGCAGGAAAATTCAGGGGCGGGCTAAATCAAGAATATACGGACCGGCGGATATATTATGAGATTTTTTCAAGGCTTGGGCAGGGCTCCCACCGACATCTGGGGCTTGCCATCCGTGGGGATGAATAATACCGAGGGAATACTGGGGATCCCGAAGATACCTGCCAGTTCCTGCTCCTGCCCGGTATCAACTTTATAAACCGTCAGCTGATCATGATACTCGTCACCGATTTCCTCAATGATCGGCTCCAGTACTTTACAAAGCCCACACCAATCCGGCATAATTGGTCAGATGATGATCTGAAAATTCAGGCCGAATTGTATTGATTTTTACCGCCGTTTGGTTGTATTTTTCTTTCACCATTAAGGTGTCTCCTATTTTTAATATTACAGTTTTCATAAATCATTGTAATTTAACAAATAGGGACACCTTTAGCTACCTTTTTCTGATCCATAAATGGGATTTTTAGGTTAAAATATAATTGTTCTTTGAAATTGAGATTTTTATAGTGGGTATATTTTAAATTATACTAACTAATCTACCGTTTTGTATAAGTAGAAAATTCAGCTTTATTCATATTGCTAATTTTATTCTCATAATCCTGTTTTGTAAAATTGCAGCTATATGATTCTTCTATTTTATCGTTTAAAACAACTTGTTTTGCTATTTCATTATATATCTCTGGTCTAAGTTCATTGTGTCTATCTACATTAGTTACAATTTTGTGTTTTTTATTATCTCGTGTTTTAATCTTTTTTGAAAACTTTGTGTGCCTTCTGCCTTCATTCCTGGTAAAAGAATTTTTTTCGAGCACCCTTATGATTTTCCTTTTCAATTTAGGCATATCTAAAGTTACCATGAAGAATTGGTGATGCTACATATTCAGAATGATATCTTTTTCTTTCATGTTCTAGGAAACTACGTTTAAATGTTACTGATGGATATAATTTATATAAAAGATTTTCAAAGATTTCCAATATATTATCACTGTCATCATCGTATTCATCACAATATTCTTCATAATAGCAGATTGCTTGATCCACCATATTTAATAGAGCTTCATTTATTGTTGAACCCATTGAGTATATATTTATTTTATCTATTTTTGCAAAATATTTATTACCCGATTTTTCTATCGTAATTTTATAACCTCCCCAATAGTAATTACCATTTATCTTGAAAAATTTTTTTATTCTATTTGACTTATATGCGGAAAATAATTCCTGGTATATTTCATCTAGTTCCTTATGATTTAACATCATCACCCCCTTTTTCTCTCATTTTATTCAAATCACTGACTTTGTTAGATAATAATTTTGATAATCTTTCTAAATGTGGTATAGTAATATGAAAATAATTTTGAATTGTCACTGTATTGGGGTCATCAATATTTCTTACACCAAAGCCAAGGATCATTTCTTCAAGATTATGTAGGGTTATAACATAATTGGAAAAAAGATGTTTAGTATCTTTATCTTGAATTTTAACAGGAAAACTTTCTTCTTTATCTTTGCGATCATTCATCTTATCACCCATTATATTTAACCTTTTAGTTATAACAGCAATTTTTGTTCCATACTATCTGTTTATAATTATAACAAATTTTATCAAAATAATCAATTTAAAATCATCATTTGTTTTAATTTTAGTCCTATTATAAATAGTTAATTAATCTTAAAAAAGTAGGCATAGATGTGTGATATTTTAAAGAGCCTATAAACCTATTAACCAGAATGTTAAAAACGATTAAAAAATGATTTGAAGCCTTAGGGTCATGCTTAATTATCTCTATGAAAAAGAAATGATCGAGAAACTACCCTTCAAAGTAAAGCAAATCAAGACGGATAGAACCTTACCGAAATTTATCTTGCCCGAGGAAATGGATAGAATCTATCAAGCAATACATGATGAGCAATTATATTCAGTGTATAAAATTTACGAGATCACCGGTATGCGCCTGGGTGAGTTAAAGCAATCTCACCGGGAAGGTGAATTTATCGTAGTGGAAAAAGCGAAAAATCGCAAAGAAAGGATTATCCCGATTCCGGTCGAAAATATCCCTGATTACGAGAAAGCCAAAGAGTGTCAGCTCACCGATAGCCGGATATCGCACATTTTTAGTGATGTTTGCCGTGAGATCGGCCTGAAAGGCAAAACTTTGCATTGCCTAAGGCATACCTATGCCCTACGGAAATTATTAGAGACAAACAATATCAGCCTGGTAAAAGAATTATTAGGCCATTGCTCAGTCCAGGTAACTGAAATTTACACCCAGTTTCCAAAGGAATTTTTGTCACAAGTCTTTAAATACCGGCAAATTAGCCAGGTCAAAGACTATGCTAAGATGATTCATGCTTGAATCCGTATCCGGCAGGTATCCGGTTTTATATGTTAAAATATAGCAAAATATGACAAAATTTACATTCTTGAAAAAAAATATAAATATAAAATTACTAATAGGAATTGGTCAAAAAAAGACCTTGCAAGATGTTAATTTACAAGGTTTTATAAGGTTGTGCCGAAGACCGGAGTCGAACCGGTACGGACTCAAAAGCCCGAGGGATTTTAAGTCCCTTGCGTCTGCCAATTCCGCCACTTCGGCTAAAAGAAGAGAGGCGACGACCGGATTCGAACCGGTGAATAAAGGTTTTGCAGACCTCTCCCTTAGCCACTTGGGTACGTCGCCTTATAAAGAGCGCGAAAAGCTAAGGCTTTCCCACATAAAAAACAATTTATTTTGCAAAAGGTTTCCGGATTATTACAGGCTCTTGTTTTCCGAAAGTGGCCCGTGACAAATTTCAACGACTGACTTTCAGCCAGTTGGTTTTCAGTCGGATAACTCTCACGCTTAGATATAAGACGCATCCCAGGATGAGAAAAACGACCCAGGCGGCACTGAGGCGGAATTGTCCCCGGTTAAAAAGGTTGATCAGCAGTCTGATCAGCGTGAAAGCCAGAACCAGGGTCACCAGGCCGGTAACCTCTTTTTTGATCACCTTACGCCAGGAAAAATCAAAGTCAGGCCGCTGCCAGTTATTTAAACGGGGGATAAAGGCCTGCGTTTGGGCTGCCCAGGTACTGTATTCTTCACCGAATTTTTTTCTCAGGAATTCTTCCTCCCGCAACATAATGCGTTCGTAATAAATCCAGAAGAGTAAAATTGCAATCAAAATAAACCAGCCGACTTTGACAAAGAGGATAATGCCCAGGTAGATCAGGAAATTGCCCAGATAGAGCGGATGCCGCACCAGCGCATACATGCCTTTGGTGTTTAAGACCGTGGCACGCTGCTGTTTGGTATTGCGTCCGGAAGTGCCTCTGGGAGTATAGCCTACGGTCAGGATACGGACGATCAGGCCCACTAAGGCGATCAGAATACAGATCAGGTTGTAGATCCGGATGACCACCGGTCCGCAAAATTCTATAAAGTGGATGCTGCGGGGTAGCGCCAATAGCATTAAAGGCAATATCAATAGGGGTAAATAGCTCCGATACCGGAACAACCAATCTCCCTGACGGGCCAATGTTTCTTTTAATCCCATGGATTCCTTTTTGGTTTGAAAATATATTTTCAAAGAATATATGTACCGTTTAATTTAAGCCGGGATTTTTTTCATGCCAAGCACTCTGTTGAATAATACCCTTGCTTAGCAGGGAAGTAGTGATTCAGTCGGAAGGATTTTATGCAATCTCTTTTCCTCGATGAAATCGGGCCGGTCCGGTTGCGCCGGAGTAGACGGGCCCGCCGTTTACGGATCACGGTAAAACCCCATCAGGACGTTACCGTAACCCTGCCCATGGGATGCTCATCAAAACAGGCGGTCCGTTTTATTGAAGCCAAACGTCAGTGGATCAGAAGACAGCAATATGCTGTGCGCAAAATGGAAAGCCAGCATCGCCGGATGGCACCTGCTTTAAAAAAAATCGATCGATCCGCTGCCCGTGAACAGCTGGTCAATCAATTGCAGCAGCTGGCCTCCCGTTATGGATATCATTACAACCGGGTGTTTATTCGCTGTCAGAAAACCCGCTGGGGGAGTTGTTCGGCAAAAAATAACATTAACCTGAATCTACGCTTGATACTTTTACCTGCCCATCTGAGAGAGTATGTTATCCTGCATGAACTGGTACATACCCGTATCAAAGATCACAGTCGACGTTTCTGGATGGCCTTGGATCAGCATACGGGTCATGCCAAAGCCTTACAGCGGGAACTCCGTAACTACCAGGCCTGGCTACTATAAATGTAGATTTTTTCCGGAGTTATTTCCCTGAACTTGCAGCAATATACCGAGGGCAGCTCAGTTTCGTTATCAGTTGTTTTATCCCTTAAAAATCCGTATTGTATACCGTAATCGTGCTGTTTTAAATCATGGTAGCGCGATTCTCAATTCGTTCGACAGTCAACACGGAGATATGATATGCAGAATATTTGGATTGCTTTAGGGCTGACTGTTTTCGCCGGGATGGCCACCGGTATTGGCAGTGCGATTGCCTTTACGGCCAAGCGTACAAACTATCGTTTTCTTTCGGTTGCCACCGGCTTTTCGGCCGGTGTTATGCTTTATGTCTCCTTCGTAGAGATCTTTATTAAGGGCGTCGATTCACTGACTGCCCGGTATGGTGATTATTGGGGGCACTGGGTCAACGCGGCCGCTTTTTTCGGGGGCATGCTGCTGATCGGCCTGATCGATAATCTGATCCCGGCTGCTGAGAATCCTCATGAGACGCCATCGGAAAAGGCTGCTGCGCCGCTGCATGATCGCTCAGTATCTGTTCCAAAATCCGATTCGGCTGCTACTCAAGAGGTCTCCAACGCGTCGGAATTACCTGATCGGAATATGAATCATAAGGCCCTAATGCGCATGGGCCTGTTCACTGCTTTGGCCATTGCTATCCATAATTTTCCCGAAGGTTTGGCTACTTTTCTGGCAGCCCTCCAGGACCCGACGGTGGGCATCGCGATTGCGATTGCGATCGCCCTGCATAATATTCCCGAAGGGATTAGTGTCTCGGTGCCTATTTTTTATGCTACCGGGAACCGGAAAAGAGCCTTTGTCTTTTCAGTGCTCAGTGGCCTGGCTGAACCGGTTGGTGCGATCATTGCCTTTCTAATTTTGCGTCTGATCATCAGAGGGGAAAACGGGCTGATACCACCTCAGATCATGGGCATCCTTTTTGGTGGTGTCGCCGGTATTATGGTTTATATCAGTCTCGATGAATTGCTGCCGACCAGCCGGGCTTATGGGAAGGGCCATGACAGCCTTTATGGATTAGTGGCTGGAATGGTTGTAATGGCATTGAGTCTCTTATTGATGAAATAATAAGGGATGAAGAATCAAACAGGAAGAACTGATTGCTTGATCAGTAAAAGTGACTGGTAAATTCCATGGAGATTGTTAGGAGATAGAAATTACTGGATTAATAAAAGATTACCTAAAATACAACCTGCTATTTTGGGGATTAATATATTGTCAGATTACGTTTTGTGCTGAAAGAATACAAATTAAAAGTTATCAGCCCGGTTTGTTTATTATCACTGTTGACCGGCAAACTCACTATGATTATGGCCTGCAATATCCGCTGACCTACCAGTTTAATATTCCTGCCGGGTATTCAGATATACAAGTTTTCAAGAAAAGTAAAACCGCTCAGGACTGGACCCTGTTACCGGAAAAAACCCGGTCTGATTTTTTCAATGGCAGCGAAGCGGTGCGCTTCGATTATGAACAGAATCATGCCTATATCTCTGTCGCCTTTACGGCGCTTAGTGATTCCATATTGCTCCGGATCGCTGCCGGCAATTTGCCGGTTAATGCGGAATATTGTAAGATCTGCCAATATTATGATAACCGACAGGCCGTGGTGACCTGCAGTATTGATGATTATGCTGCCTGGTGTAAAGACCAGGCCTTTCAATCCGTGCAAGCCTATCAGCGTCATCGGCTTTGGATCACCCTGGGGATTATTTCCAGTCATTGTGATCACAATAACACCTGGCAGAGTATTCAAACCCTGCTGGATTCCGGATATACCGAAGCCGGCGCTCATTCCCGAACCCATCCCCATGTAGGGGAGTATAATTATGAATCCGAAATCACCGGCTGCAAGAATGATATTCTAACCGAATTGGAATTACCGGCTCTATTCTCGGCAGGCAATCGGGAATATGTCTATACCTGGATCGCACCCTACGGGGAGCATGATGCAGTGATTGATTCTCTGCTGGGAGTGGAGCACTTCCTGGTCAACCGGCTCTACTATCCTGATTATTTTCAAATCGCTGAGTGGGAACCAGAGATCGAACTGTTTACTCCCATGGGAATGACCATTGAAATGGGGTCTCCTGATCAATTTGACAACGCTACTACTGATACCAACGACCTGGATGCCTGTTTTGACCAGGCTTATCAGCAGGGAGCGATTTACCATCTGATGCAGCATCCGCGTTCGGTTGACTGGGATGCCCCTTATGCAGAACACCATCTGGATTATATCAGCGGACGTAAAGATGTCTGGTATGCATCTGTGGGGCAGCTCTATCTGTACCAATATCTTTTAGATGCCGATTACCAAACGGGAACCGGCGGGTTTACCGCTGATGCCCCTCTTAAGAAATTTCAGTTGTTATCCAATTATCCTAATCCATTTAATTCTACCACAACTATTCCCTTTATCATAAATCAACCCGGACAGGTCACCCTGCGGATATATGATCTTAACGGCCGGGCGATCACGACTTTATTAAAAGAATTTCGTCAAGCCGGAAAATATCAGCAACACTGGGATCCGGGCAATATCGCCAGTGGAATCTATAGCTGTCATCTGCAAATGGGACAAGTCACCCAAACCCGTCAATTGATCTTTCTGAAATAAATGATCTGAGCCCTATAAGGGGGCTTGCTTAGAAGCATTTAATATATGATATGTGTCTGGGTATCATATAGATAGATTTTATTATTGAATGTAAATAATATTATGTCCGACATGTGCTGTTAGGGAGGACTGTTTTATCCGCTACGCAAGACTTATTTTAGAGAACTGCGGTTTAGTTTAAACAGATAGCGGGGGATATATTCAGCATTGAGGCACCAATTGCAGTCGGAAAGTTATCCACTTCACATCATATCCTTTTTTACTATTTTAAATCTGTCCATTATTTAATATTCTGTTATTTTTTTGGGGTGTTTTGCTTACATGGTAACTATTGGCCGAAACTGCCTGATTCTATACAGCGGGTGTTTCTAACCGGTAGTTAAGTTGGTTGCAACTATGCCAGAAAACCCAAATAAATTTTAAGAATAAACTCCAATTATAATCCAAGATGGCTTTTATTAGCCATAATTAAAAAAATGTACAACTACCATAAAAATAGAGAAGATAGGTGTTATACCTAAAGTAATGTATCAAGTATATGATAATATTTGTAAATGAAAATATAAATTGGTATGTTATCTAGCGCTGTGCCCAGGAATGAGCGGATTCATTTGCAATTAGGCCGTCTCAAACATAAGGGGATGATTATGTATTTTGAAGTTGAAAAAATGCAATCTAAGCCAAACCTATGGAAATTAGCACGAATTAATTTATTAATAATAATGCTGTTTTTACTATCCAGTTGTGGCGTACCCCA
>CAZXFH010000058.1:8197-16502 GCA_964640055.1 uncultured bacterium
TGGGGGTTGCATCATGATGTACAGATGTTCCTCGATCAGCAGAAAAAACACAACAATATCATTATGGTGACCACCTCAGGGGATGGCAGCTGGTTGCCCGCTCAAAAAGGTCGTGATTTCGACGCTCTGTCCACAGCTTCAGAAATGACATCGGTTGCATCCGTTAGCGGCCAGGTTATGCAAAAAATTAAAACACATTCTGATAAATGATCAGCAGAGGATCTCAACAAAAAACCTCTTGCATGCACAAGAGCTCAGGGGGTCTTCAAAAAATTATTACTTAGTTGCGGGGGTAGGACTCGAACCTACAGCCTTTGGGTTATGAGCCCAACGAGCTACCAATTGCTCCACCCCGCGGTCAATTATCGAAAAGCGGGCTAAATATAAACAAATTATTCTCTAATATCAAGGTCAAAAGTACCCTGGTTTATTTCTGGTATAAAAAGAGGATTGGATTATTTTGATTTCTGAATGATAACCGAAGACAGAATGAAGGCATCCAGCTGGTCAATGAATTGTTTAAAATCATTATATTCGGTCACTGGTATGCGCTGCCTGGCGAGACAATAGTCGAGTGTTATCATCAAATGCTTGTTTTGGCAACGGATCTCACGAATAGCCTGGCCGAAAGCCGTATTCAGGCTGTCTTTGCGGGCCGGCCGGATAAGTTGCCATTGGGCCGGCAGTTCTATATCAAGCTGTAAGGAATTGTTCTGCGGATAGCGCAAACTAAGCGGATACTGGCGCTGGCTGGAGCGGATATATCGGGCCAGTTTGAATCCATTCATTTCCCGCAGGTTCAGAATAATCTGATTATTCGTGATCAATGCCCCGGAATCAGCATCAAATGAATAGGTGAGCCGGAGGGAATCGGCGGACGGATTGACTCCCTGAATCGAGCAGTCATGCAACTGAACACCCGGAAAGCGTTTGGCGACATACAGTTCGATCTGTTGATTCTGCTGATACTGATTTGCTTGCCGCAAATCACGACGCAATTCATTGGCCGGTGCTCCTGACAGATGGGTGTGACCTTTGAATTCAATATCTCCGGTGGCCTGCAGAATCCCGCTAATTTTTATCTGGTTTTGATTATCATGGTGATCCAGTTGCGGGGTGGTAACGATTGTACCGTTCCCTTCCTGGTCGATCTCAAGTACCAGCATACCCTGATCATACCAGGGCAGTTGTCCGAAAGGACACCCTTTGTGGGTGGCATCCATCCATATTCCCTGGTCACCGATCTCCGGTGCATAGGCGATCACGTGATTAAAATGGAACGGGGAGGCCAGGGCTGTATCAGCCCTGCTGTTTTGCCGGGTACTGATCAGAACCGGATGAGTTTCAATACCGGCGTAGCGGGCCATAGTGCACAACAGGGTCGTCATATCCTTGCAATCACCGTAACGGTTGCGATAGACTTCCGCGGCAGCATGAGGCTGAAAGCCGCCGATGCCAATTGAAACAGCAATATAACGAATATTATTCTGCACCCAATCATATAAGACCTTTAACTGATCAAACCCGGTTGTTTTATTTTCAATGAGTTCCGTCACTTTATCTTTAATGGCCTGATCGGGCTGCATCCGGGGATTGGAAAGATCATGATACCATTGCGCTACGTCTGTCCAGTTATTGATCCCCAACGGGGCAAACATCAGGTGAGCGGTGAATTCCTTTAACGGCGGCATGGAAAATTCAGTACGCAGCGCAGGCACCTTGCGTGCTTCCCAGACATACTTGGATTTGAATCCTTCCGCACCCTCGTCGATAACAGGCGTGAGTTCAATTCCTTCCAGATGATAGTTGACCGTCCATTCCGCTGGATTCACCAGGGTAAACCGGGAGCACAGAACCGGATCAAAGGCCTGAAATTCCCAGGCATGCCAAAAGGTATAGTCACTGATATTAACATGATAACGATATTCAATCACTGCGCCCGGCTCAATGGCCGGCATGGTAAATATTTTTGCCCGCTGATCAGAATAAAAAATAAATCCGGGATATAAATTGATGTCATAGATTTTATCAGGATCCATTACGGTAATTTCGCCCCGCGGGGAAATGGTCCGCGCCTGGATATCTGTCACTTCGCTTTCCGAACCGTAGGGGATGACAACATTGGCATAATGCTGACCCCGTTGATTGAGGATCTTTACGATGCGATGCCGCTCAAAAATGCTCAACTTTAGTTCCGGTCCCCCCACAATCTCCATTTTACCGCTGTCCTTAATAATAACCGCATCGGCATCAGGATATGCGGTCTGCTCGGGCAGCGTAGCAAATTCAAATTCGGTCCAGTTGATCTGTTGAGACCACTGGCGCTGGTAAGCACACTGAGAGATCAGGATTAAACTGAGTACCAGGACATATCGGTATGTCCTGATCAATATTTTTTTCATAACGGGGATATATAGGGGTATTCGGATTAGGAAAATGTTCGGCCTGCAGGGCATGGCTATTCAATACTGACAATTAACACAAATTACACTTCAATGTGCATCACTTTTGGTTTAACCAGCTCTTCATAGGTTCGGTAACGCATCCGGATCAATTCCCGGTGGTTGCCGGCATTGAAGGTGATATGGCGATGATTGGCAAAATGGGGCGAAATATAGGTGCTCAGATCATAGAGATTACCAAAGGGGGGCATGGCACCGACTTCACAATCGGAAAAAAGGTCTTTGAATTCCTTTTCAGTAGCCAGTTTTACTTTGTCAGCACCAACCAGCTCGGCAAAACGGTTGAAATCAACTTTTTCATCCGCCGGCAAAACCGCCATGGCAAAGTCTCCGTCAATTTTTACAATGACTGTTTTGGCCAATTCCTTCCCGGAAATGTGAGCACTGGAAGCAATGCGCGGTGCGGTGTAAGCTTTGGAATGAACAATCGTGACATACTCTACCTCATATTCATCCAGAAAATCTTTAATACTTTTACATACCGTCATAATAATACCTCCTTATCTTCGAAATTAATATAGCCGAAAAATTGGTGATAATCAAGCCAGGGCAGGAATGCTGATGGGGGATTAGCCGCCAAGCCGCAAAGGAGTATATAAGGGAAATAAAGGAAAATGGAAGACGGAGGACGGAGGGAAAGATTATAAATAGAGAAAAAATAGTGCCTTGATGGCGAGAAATAAGGGTATAAGGGATATAAGGGAAATAGGGTATAGGCGGATCAGTTGGGAGAAACAATGAAAAAATGCTTAGTGTCTTGGTGGCAGGGAAATAAAGGAAGACGGAGGGCGGAGGGAAAGGTTATAAATAGAGAAAAAATAGTGTCTGGGTGGCTACGTATTTGCTCATCTTGAAAAGTATTGGAATTTTAGGCGGGAATAATTATTTTTATTTATCTTTCATTTCAGTTATGATGGAGTTTGAATGAAAATAAAGTATTTTTTATTGTTGATATTCACCACTTCTGTTTGCTATAGCGGTCAGCAGTGGTGCAATTATGTCAATTATGATATCGATGTCAAACTGGATGACCAGCAACACATGCTATCCGGTGAACAGCGGATCGTATATTATAATCACTCGCCGGATACCTTGAATCGGATATGGCTGTTGCTCTACCCGAATGCCTATCGCAATGTTCAGACCCAATTTGCCCGCCAGCTACGTAGAAACGGGCGCACTGATTTTCATTTCAGTAATCCGCTGGACTGGGGCTATATCGATATTATTTCCGTAACGCTTAACCAAGAAAAAGTAGAATTGAAAGCCCCTTCCGATTCCATTGATGTGGGCTATATCGATTTAAAACACCCCCTCTTGCCCCGGGACTCCCTGATCATGCGGCTGACCTGGAAAGTAAAAATACCACATATGTTTTCCCGCTTTGGTCACCGGGGACAGCACTATGAGATTAGTCAGTGGTTTCCGAAAGTACCGGTTTATGATCAAGCGGGCTGGCATCCCTATTCTTATCTTGAGATGGGGGAGTATTACTATGAATTCGGCGATTATCAGGTCTCTATTTGTTTACCCCGGGACTATGTTGTGGGCGCCACCGGTGAATTAGTGGCACCGGACAGTGAAATTGAATGGATGGATTCATTGGCCCGTAGGGGTGAAATGGAAAGCCAGCTGGCCGACCCAAAGTCCTTATCTTTGCCAAAAACAGATTCGGAAGCACAAGCCGAGACCGCCCACCCCGAAAAGACACTGCATTTTAAAGCCCATAAGGTGGTTGATTTTGCCTGGGTAGCCGATAAAAGATACCATGTTAACCGGGGATACTATCGTTATCCCGATCAGGCAGATTCCATTACCATCTGGAATTTATTTTTCCCTGAACACATGGAACAATGGCACAATACGGTTGAAACAGTAGAAAAGACCCTGGAATTTTACGGTGACCTGTGCGGCTTCTATCCCTATCCGACTGTCTGGGTTGCAGAAAGTAAATCCCATACCGGCAGTGGTATGGAGTATCCCATGCTAACCACTGTCACCCCCACGGGGAAGCGTGAACATAATGCTACGATAATAGCGCACGAAGTCGGTCATAACTGGTTTTATGGAATATTGGGCTTTAATGAACGCCGCTATCCCTGGATGGATGAGGGCATTAATTCCTGGGCTGATAATCGCTTCGAGGAGCAATATATTCCCGGTTTGGGACAGCTTCTGGGAAACTCCCGCTCAGAACTGATCAAACGGCTGGTAATTCCCTATATTACACGGGCCCACCGAAATTTACCGTCTGACCGTTCGGCCCAGTATTACCCTTTCATGGATTATTTTGTTAATATATATATTAAACCTGTACAGGGATTGGAATTAATGGCAAAATATGTGGGCTATGATCAGTTTAAACAGGCTATGCGAGATTTTTATACCGAATGGCAATTTCTGCATCCTCAGCCGGTCGATATGCGGCTCAGCTTTGAAAAGACCCTGGGAATGGATTTAAGCTGGTTTTTTCAGGATTTCCTGGGCAGCCTGCAATTGGTCGATTATACCCTAACCGATTATCAGGTAGAGATGCAAAATGGCAAATATCATACCCAGATTGTAATTGAAAATCTGGGGGACATAAGCCTGCCCGTGAACATCTGTCTGTATGACCAGGCAGATAGTCTGCTAACTGAAAAATGGATTCTGCCGGAGAGTAATTCTCAATTGGTATCATTGACAACGAGTAAAGCACCCGACCGGGCTGTCATCGATCCCGGTTTTTTAACCTGGGATGCCAATTACCTCAACAATTCCAGTGACTTTCCCTTATCGGTCAAGTTACTGCCTGCATTTCCCCGACCGGATAAATGGGATATTCTGTGTCTGCCATATCCGGACTATAATTACAGTGATGGCTTTCAGACCGGGCTGGCTGTGGTCCACTATACGCTGCCACCCACTAATCATAATTTTTACTATACCGTTAATTATGGCTGGAAGTCCCAGCACGTGATTACCCTCTTTCAGTATCGCAATACCCTTTACGACTGGAGCGATAATCAATTAACCTACGGTTTTAACGTGGCCCACACTACTAACCGCAAGCATTATCGTTTAATGGGTAAAGTAGAGCAGGAGCCGCGCCGGTGGCCTGATTACAAGCATACTTATCAGCTTGATCTACAATACTTGGATCTTCTGCCCACTGCCCGGTTAGATCAAACCTATTGGACCCGGGACGTTTTTAAATATCTGAATTTATCCTGGAAATACACTCGCAAACGATTCCTTTGGAACTATACACACCATTTCCGATTAACTCTCGGCCATCAAAATAGGGCCGCCCGAAAGGGTGGTGACTTTGGCAAACTGGAACTGTCCAATTACCTGCGCTGTCAACTGGGGCGGGAAAGTTGGATTAAGACCCGTATTGCCGGGGGAAGCTTTATTTATAAATGCAGTCCCTTACCCCGGCAGGAATACTTCCATGCCAATGGCGGACTGGACCCCTATTTTAATAATTACTTTGTTTATGACCGCACCGGAAGCAACTGGTATGCCCCTATGCAGAATTGGTATATTTCCGACGGTATCAATCTGAAAGGCTATCCCGGATATAAGGGCAATGCCTGGTATCTGGGAATGAATTTGGAATATCAGCTGAAAAGTGCCCTCTTGTTTTTCGATATTGGTGATGTGGTCAATCAGGGGCAACCCTATCGTCCCCGCTGGGATAGTGGGTTGGGATTACGTATCGGTCCCCTGAATATTTATCTTCCCCTATATATTAGCCGACCTGTTGATCAGTATCCGGAGTTCAGTAATTTAGCAGCCCTAAAGCATCGTTGGCTGCTGGAGATTAGCTTGACCGATCTTACATTTAAAATATCGGGATGATATTCTTTGTGTCTTGGTGGCCGGGGAATAAGGGAAAACGGAAGACGGAGAACGGAAAACGGAGGTCGGAGGACGGAAGTCGGAGGACGGAAAAGGCTGGTATCATTGAATCATTCGGTCGAAATAAAAAGATATTCTTCGTGTCTTGTCCTGTCCTGCCTGTCCCGATAAGGAGCAGAGCGACTGTATCGGGGATAGCGTTAGTTGAACCTAGTGAAATCCCGTATCGTAGATCGGGGCGTATCGGGGTGTCTTGGTGGCAAAAATATAAGACTAAAAGTAAAGATCAAGCGAGAGGCCGACATTACTGCTGCTCAGATCGATCTCCCGCATGTCATTGGTTTTAAAATTATCGGTGATCTGGTTCAGGTCCATTAATGCCATGTCCATCATGCGTTGATTCCAGCTGATGGAAATCCCCAGTATTTTCAGTGGTTTGATTTCAAATCCGGCACCATAAACAAATCCCCAGGAATGATAGGTGGGTGAGCCCAGGGATTTATTATCCTTATAGGCATTCATCAACAGCAGATTGTAGCTGTAGCCGATATTAAAGTAGGGATAGAAAAGGGGATAACGTATCGGAGATATTCGTAAGCTAAGGGTCAGCTGGGG
This sequence comes from uncultured bacterium, assembly GCA_964640055.1. Classification (GTDB taxonomy): domain Bacteria; phylum Fidelibacterota; class UBA2242; order UBA2242; family JAFGTP01; genus CAZXFH01. The sequence continues at coordinate 15,118 of CAZXFH010000058.1, forward strand.
GCTCCAGACAATGAGCTCATAGTCTCTTTCTTTTTCATCTTTAAATAATCCGGCGATTCTCTCCTCGATTTCAGCCATATATACCCCAATACCAAAATTGTAACCCACTGAGCTACTGGCTTGGTAAGTATTGTAAAATTCGATACCATTGAAGGCATTCACCGGGGAGAAGGAGACATCCGGGTCAATAGTGTGCTTAAATATCCGTTGACCGTCATTGATGGCAGCATTAACCTGCTGTACCTGTTTGGACAGATCATCATCCAATTGGGAGCGGGCATAGCGCACGCGAAAACAATTCTGGTAGGTTTTAGTGGGTTTCCGGACGGGTTGCGGTATCTTTTCGGAAGGTAATTTGGTTTTTTGCTCCGGCGGTTTTACTGACAAGGAAATGCTGACCGCTTTAGCCTGATCCTTATTCAGTTGAAAAGTCCTTTCCCAATCAACATACTGATCCTTTTTTACCTTAACCAAGTGTGGTTTACCAGGTGTTAATTGAAATTCAAGCGGGCTGAGACCTTTATATAAACCGTCAAGGTATACTTCCGCATCAGACGGATCCGTAGCAACTGATAACGTTGGGGCTTGTTTTTCTTCGGGAGATAAGGGCTTATCCAGACCTGAGATTTGGGCGGCCACGGCCGGAATCGCCTGGGTCAGCACATCGCCCAGGGAACCCTCGATATCCTCTACGGCTGTGGCTTCGATCCGGCCCTCAGTGACATCGATCAGACGGATACTGACCGTATAAAGTTCTCCCACCTTGCTAACCGAACCGGCAATCATTTTTTTAACACCCACCAAGCGACCAACCTCGATGGCACAGTCATTGGAAGTACAGCCCGATAATTGGAATTGCATCTCATCCAGGATACGGGTCATTTTATCCCGTTCCATAACCTCGTAAACGCCACAGTTAAATATTTCCAGGCGCAGACGGTCGGTCAGGGCCCGGGCTTCAGCGGTGGAAATCCCATTGGCATCCAGTTGAATCACGGCGACAGCTACTTTTGATTCAATATCGGTTTTCACTGTATCACTGGATTTTGTTAACGAACTGGTATCCGCTTCTGATTGCTCAGCAGCGTGTATGGCTAAACCAAGGAATAATAGAATCAAGGTTAGCGTGACAGTATATTTCATGATCATCCCTAATTTTACCACAATAATATAAGGACAAAGCCAATTCAATCACAATGATTTGCCGGCTTAGATTTATTTTTTTATTCTATTTCGGTTTTTTACGTGAGCCAGCTCACTTCATTTAGATTCTGTTGGAAGAACTCACCTGAAACAATAAGTCCATGCTTCTGTTCCGAGTAAAATATTAATAAACATAATATCTTATTGTTAAGAAAAAATAACTTGACCGGATATAAAGCAAA
>CAZXFH010000059.1:0-16414 GCA_964640055.1 uncultured bacterium
CATTGTCGATAAGTCACCTCCAACTGATTGCGCCCTGCCGGGCGCACTAAAAAAATGCCAGGCTGTGGGATCCAACCTGGCATTTAGGGAGTAGGATCGGCTAAAATCATCCGGTCCAGACTTTGGCCTGCTGCCGGAATTTATCAAAATCAATGCACTCTCTACTGAACTTCAGGATATCCTTTTTCTGAACTTTTAGATATAAATAATCATCTTCGGCCTGTCCGATGCTCTGCAATTCCGCCGCAATCAGAATATATTGATCCTCTTTGACTTTCCGTAAGGTATGGCCGTATTGTCCCAGCAATTCTAATAGGTTTTTTTGGATGATATTAAGGATTGAATCTCTTTCAGACGCAGATAAATCAAACTTTCGATCTATATCGACAATGACCGGTTTTTTAATCATCTTAATTTTAATACTGTCAGCGCTAGGCGCTTTTTTAACCACAATTTCATCATCCTCAAGCTCAGGTAGTGTTTCCTCTATTTTGCGGACTTCCCGTTCGAACTCGCGCTCAATTTCCCTGTGTCGTTCCAGTTCTGCCTCCATATCTTCGGTTTCCCGCTCAATCCGACGGATTTTCTTTTCAATATTAACTTCCATGATGCTACTGGGTGAAAAGAACAAAGCGCCAAAATCTGCCAGATACATCCCCCGGGTTTGACTGCCCAAACCAGGAAATCCCCTGTACCGATCGGCTTTGAGTGCCGTATCAATAACCCGGGACATGATCTCGATAACCCGATCGGCTCTATCGCCGTATATCTCCTGAAAATCGATCCGCTTAAGCATCTCTTCCCGATCAACTTTGCCCCGGCGATAGTCGTTTAAATCAGCGACCCTGACACATACCCGTAATTGGCCAGGAATTTTTGATTTAGCTTCATTCCTGAGCAGTTCATAATCATTTGTTAATCGAATATTAACACAGATTCGTTCGCCATCATCTAAAGTTTTTACGGCACTGGCATAATCCAGGTAAAATTCGTGCAAAAGGGTTTTGGCTTCCGTCAATTTTTCAGTGGCATCATCCCGGGTTTTTTCCAGGGCCTGCTCGAGTTCGTCTGCTAATTCAGCATCTTCTTCATCCGGATCATCATCAGTAAAACCCCGGGCGAATTTTTCCACCATCTTACCGACTTTATAGCCCAAATCCTCCAGATCGAATCTGGACCGAAACCCAATACTTTTCAGATCAAACAGAACCCCAAAATCATCCAGATAAACGCCATGCACACCATCACTACGGCTAAACCAGATCGGGCTTTCATTGATGATCAACTTATCCAGAACATTTTCCATGACTTCAATATCCCGCTCCCGGTCTGTTTTCTGATGCTTATCCAGGGCCGGCACATGCGCGGAAAAAATTATCAGGACTAAAATGAATAGCATCAGTGGAACAACAAAGAAATCCTTATGTCCTTTCATTGTATGACTCCTTTTTAATTTTATTTCTTCATTTAGCATTGCTTTGTACTCCTTTTTTACAAACCGAAAGAGATCGGTCGATAATTATTCTAACTGATCCTGATAGCTGACATATTGTATCAAGGATCGCAGCTGACGTTCTGTCTGGTTGAATTGCTGGGCGGAATAATAATGAACCGGTTGCAAACTGTTGGTCAGAAGTTGCAAATCCTGCTTTCTTTTCGCTTCCAATTCCTTATAGACATCATTGACCATCACTGCAGTCTGGATCTGATCTTTGCGCGCATATTCATCCAGCATCTGGGCAATCATCTCAATGTTCTCCCGTTGCCTCTGTTCAAACTCCGCTTGGGTAATAAGCTGTTCAGGGGGTATTGCAGGTACTCGATTAAAAATGCCTAGTGATAGGTGAAAGCGGCCCTCTTCAACCCGGATGGATATACTGGCCAAAGATAACAAGACTAGCAAAATACCGAATCCCCAGACTAACTTAGGAAGCAGAGCCATGCTTTTTATTTTTTCCCGGATATGGCCCCATCCATGAGAGGAGTCCTGCACAAAGGTTAAGTTCACCTCCGGTGTCACATCCTCCCATTGCCGCAGAGTATGAGTGGTGGCTTGCAAGCGACTATATTCTCGCCGACATTCATCACATTCCTGTAAATGCTGGTTTAATTTACTGGCATTTTCCGGTGATATCGCATCATAAAGTTTCTCTATTAATAAGAGTCTATACTGCTCACATTTCATAACTGAAATCCCCCTGATTTATGCCCCAATCCTCTAATACTTTGCGCAGAGCACGCAAGCCATAATAGAGTCGGGACTTGATGGTATTCAGCGGTTCTTTTAAAATCTCGGCAATTTCCCGCAATTTCAATTCATGATAATTTTTCACGATCACCACAATCCGCTGCTCACTGGAAATAGCTTGCAGCGCCTTGTTCAAAATTATACTGAGATCCTGATGGTAAACCATAGGCTCATGATTGGTTTTCAGGACATACTTAGTGTCCTCCCGGCTACTCTCCTTTTCCTGACAGGCCTTGATATGATCGATGGGGATATATTGCCGCTTTTTTTGCATTAATTCTGTTTTACATTGGTTGACCGCTATCTGGAACATCCAGGTGGAAAACTTGTTTTTTTCCCGCAGTTTAGATAAACTGCGGTAAGCCCTGATAAAAGTCTGCTGCATCACATCCTGGGCTTTGTCCGGATCCCCGAGATAACGCATAATGAAATTAAAAACAGGAGTCTGCCACTACCAGACCAGGGTGTTGAAAGCCGAGACATTACCACTTAAAAATTTTGATATGAGTTCTTTATCTGTCATAACACAACCGTTAGACTTACTTTTGTATGGAAAAGTTTTAAAAAATATTTTCCCTAATAAAAATACCGATTATTCAAGAGATTTAAATAGAAATTTGTTAAGTAAAAATCTGTAAGAACCAAAATATCAGTATGCTGGTAAGGTTATTTTATCTAGATATAGTGCTGGTTTTGATTCTGTTTGCCATTCCCGGCAGTTCTTTCTATTTTCGGTCTGGTCGTATATTCAGATGATGAAAAATTATTTCAAAAATATCTGGAAGCGCATGGCACAACTACCCTTATATGGGCGTTGGGCGCTTAAGCTGGTTTTAGGCGTGACCTTTTTATTAATTATTATCTTCCCCCGACCGGTCCTTTTCTTCAGGCAAATCAGCCGTTATACCCATCCGGAAAGATTGATAGATCCTGATTTTCAAGGCATCCACGCAATTAACAGTCAACTGGATTCATTGCAAAAGGAACATCCCGATCAGGATGAATTGAAACTAATTCAATACTACATCTATTCGAAAATCGAATATGTGTATGACTGGGACCAGTGGCACAACAGTGATTACTGGGCCAGTCCCGCGGAAACATGGCAAACCAGGCAGGAGGATTGCGATGGACAGGCTATTCTGGCGGTCAGTATTATGCAATCCCGGGGCTATGACACCGCACAACTAGGCATTAATCTGTTGCATATTTGGGCCAAATTTGACACAATCCAAATGATGGACGCTATGCAGGAAGAAAATATCCGTAAAGAAGCTGGTAAGGTCAAACTTCGCTTACCTTCAGTTAAATTGTTTTTACAAGCCAGTGCCTATCTGTTGGGCCATTTTCCGGCTACCCGCTTGTTGCTGATCCTGTTTATTATCTTAGGCCTCGCTTATCATCCGGAATCAAAGCTGCACCCCTTTCTAGGTATAACCATTATCGCTTTACTGGGATTCATCATGCTACGGGACTGGGCGATTGATACCAATATGACTTCACAAATCAGCCTGTCTAGCGATTTTATATTGGGTATAATCCTGATGGGAGCAGCTCTAATATCTGCCCTATGTGCCTCTAAAATGTATCCCTTGATCAAAAAGAAATTCACAAAATGAAACCGGATATTATTTGTGTATGATATAGGTATAGGAGTTCAAATGATCCTGAAAGTACTATTCCATTACTTCTTCTCATTCTTTATCTTTTTCACACTTGGATTCAGCCAGATACCCGGCCCTCACCCCAGTATCCACCAATTGCAGCAGAAAGCCTACCGTGAAATGGAGACTCAACCAGACCGGGCGTTGATCAGCTCTGAAATCCCGGTTCTCAACAAGACCGTTCAAAAAGAACTCACCCATGAGATTTTCGGCTATCTGCCTTACTGGAAATATTCCAGCTATGCTACCTTGGATTATGACCTGTTAAGTACGATCGCCTATTTTAGTGCTGAAATCAACGCGAATGGTACTATTTCTAACAGCCATCACTGGCCGGCGGCCTCGCTGATATCCATGGCCCACAACGCCGGTGTACGCGTGGTGCTGGTGGCTACACTTTTCAATGCCAATGATCTGGAAAGTCTGTTATCCACCGCCGCCTTTCGGACCAATTGTGTCAACAATTTGCTCTCCAAAGTCCTGGCCGCAAATGCCGATGGTGTTAATATTGATTTTGAAGGGGTACCCGGTTCTCAACGTCAGAACCTAGTCACCTTCATGCAAGAATTAGCCGATTCTATGCATAAACATATTTCCCATGCTCACATTTCCATGGCCACCCCGGCCGTGGATTGGCATGATGCCTTCAACTATAACGCCCTGGCCCAGATCTGTGATGTACTTTTTATCATGGGATATGGCTACCACTGGTCTGGTTCAGTCACCGCCGGCCCGGTGGCGCCTCTTTACGGCGGCTATTATAACATTTCCGGTACTGTCAATGAGTACCTGACCGCTACCAATGATAAGGGTGAAAAGATTGTTCTGGGGGTGCCCTATTACGGCTATAAATGGCCTACAGCCTCCGGTGCTGTCGGCGCGCTTACCACCGATAATGGATCCGCTGTGACCTTTGCCAATGCGGAACCAAGGGCATTATTATATGGCAAACTGTGGCATACGGAATATAAAACACCCTGGTATAAATATTACACTACCAAATGGTATCAATGCTGGTATGATGACAGTCTGTCCCTGACATTGAAATATGTTTTTGCCAAATCCAAAGAATTACAAGGTATAGGAATGTGGGCCCTGGGATATGACGGCAATCGCTCTGAATTATGGGATGCCCTGGAAGCCGCTTTCACATCTGATAGTTATGCAATAGACTCTCCGCAAGAAAACCTTATCTTTTCTTTACAACCCAATTATCCCAACCCGGCTAACCCGGGAACTACTTTTAATATCCGGATATCGTCAACATCAATGGAAAATCATTTACAAATTACAATATTTACCTTACAGGGCGTACCTATCTTTAGCACGCAACTAGCGCCGAAGGGTAAAACTTCCCTGCATTATTCCTGGAATGGAAGAACACAGCATGGCGCAGCACCACCTTCGGGTGTTTATCTATACACTGTAACCCACGGCAATCTTGCACAAACTGGTAAATTCACCTTCTTGAGATAGGTTACCCAGACACTAGCAATCCGTTTATCCGGTTGCTCATTTTTATTTATTATCTTTTGATTTTTTTTTATTCCGAATCCGGGTATAGACATCCGGATAATATTTATTCAAACAATCAGGACAGATACTGTGTGAAAAGATCACACCTGAATGTTTTACAATATATTTTTCAACTTCATTCCAATACCCCCGGTCATCGCGGATCTTTTTGCAGGAAGCACAAATCGGTAACAACCCGCTCAGTGTTTTCACATCTTCCAGGGCCTTTTTTAGATAGACAATATTCTCCTCCAGCTCCATTTCAACCTTTTTACGTTGCGTAATATTTTTAAACAGTAATATACCGCCAATCAGTTGCTGTCGGGTATCTCTTATACGCGAATGACGCAGATTGAAAATTTGCGATCCAATTTGGATATCGGTTTCTGAAGCATTTTTTTCAATTAATTCCATAATTTCAGGATACCGGCTAAATAAATCTTTGATATACTTACTCTTGGTGGGCGTGACATGCGCCTTGAATATATTCTGTAAGGCATAATTAAAATCTATAATCCGCTTTTGGGTATCCATAACCAGTAATCCATCTTCCAAGTTCTCAACCAAATAATCCCTTGCTATGGGGACAATCTCCATCAAGTTCAATCTAAACAGGCCAAAGACAATCAAAACAGCTGAAATCGATAAAAAAGTTGAGGTAAGGTCAACGGGATGAAGCGGATTCAAATTAGATAAATAAAGCATATTACCCAGAAAAGGCATAATACCGCTGATAATAAGGATTAAAATCTGAGCCCGGTAAAAGCGTGGTGCCCGTATTAATTGTCGGATCAACAGATAAAGACCAAGCATTATCAGGGTATAATTATAAACCGTAGCCACCCAGAACCAAGGTCCGTAATCTTTGGCAAGAACCGAAAAAGGACCACTGGTATCTAAATGTATATTATGTCGCATCAAGCCATGATAGGAATTGGTCCATACGAAAATAATCGTGATAATCGGAATCAAACTGAGCAGGATTATACGATTTTTAGTCACCCACCTGTCCTTGCCAACATATTGGGCTACCAGGATAAACCAGAGTAATGCGATTGAAAGAATGCCAAAATACTCCAAATTTGCACAGATCTTCTTAAGGGCTAAATTCTCCCAACCATATTCGAAAAAATTCCAGAAAGACCACCATAAACCGACAAAGGTTAGTAATAGCAGGGTCCGGGCAATCGGAAGCGGCTTGAACCGCCATACATACAGGATCACGATACAGCTGAAAATCACGGCGATAATCAGAGGTAAGAAATATAAACTAAAATTAAATTCCATCCCATTCCCCTGAAATTTATTTAATTATCAAATTTTTACGGATAAAACCAATCATATTTTCTGATTTTAATCCCTTCTTCTATTTAAAAATAATTTTTCTAATAATCCAGTGATTCAACCGGGGTGGTAAAAACTTATGAAGGTAATAACGCAACTTGGCTGTCGGTCCAATCACGTGGCGAAATTTTGGGTTACGCTGTAAGCTTATTTTTCCTATTAAATAGGCTATCTCTTGAGGACTACTTTTTAAATTGGCGGTTCGCTTTTTCCATTTTTCCAGGATCTTAAAGGCATAGCTGTGGTAGGGACTATCGGGATCCCGACTACCAAGGGCAAAATGTGCGTTTTCTTTTAAAGCTTTGGTCGGATAGGGACCCGGTTCTACCAGTATTACCTGGATCCCGAATGGAAGCAATTCCTGACGCAGACTTTCTGAAAATCCCTCTAGCGCCCATTTACTGGCATGGTAGCAACTCATTCCGGGAATAGCGGTCAAGCCGGCTGTACTCGAAATATTGATGATCTTACCGGTCCCGGCAGGGCGCATCAAAGGCAAAGCTGCGCGGGTTACATTTAATACACCAAAAAAATTAGTCTCCATCTGCGCCCGAACTTCCGCGGGGGTAGTATCCTCAAAAAATCCGCCCAATCCATACCCGGCATTGTTTACTAAGATATCCAGACGGTGATAACGCTCTGCGATCATCCGGAGGACATGGCGGATGGTATCCGGTTGGGTAACATCCAGGGGCTGGATCACAACCGGTAGATTTTCACGCTGAACAAAGCCGGTCAGCTGCTGACTTTTATCTAAATTACGCATGGTAGCGACTATGCGCAATCCCTGTCGAGCCAGATGTATGGCTGACCACAATCCGAAGCCACTGGAACAACCGGTGATCAGAATTACTTTTTGTTCCTCTTTAATAGCACCCCCCTCCGATACGTTTGCTTATTTCAAAATCTCAATAATAAAGGCATGTTTCTCCTACCATCCGGAAAGATCTGCGCATTCCTTAAATCTAAAATATATCTGCCATGAAAGAATAGGTTTTTATTACTTATGAGCTGATTATTTTTCATTGGCGCTAAATCTGTCTTGAATAATATTAACAACCGAAAAATATACATCGCTGACAATATAGCCAAGACCCAATCCCAGGAGAGCACCGCCCAGTACATCGCCGGGATAATGGACTCCCAGATAAATACGGCTATAGGAAATGATCGCTGCCCAGATAAAAATAGATATGCTAAAATACCTGTTTTCAAATAGATAGTGAAGGAAGCTGGCTGCGGCAAACGTATTGGCGGCATGGGAGGAAACAAAGCCATATTTACCGCCACATTTGCCATGAACCAGATGAACCAATTCAGTAATAGCCGGATTGTGACATGGCCGCAGGCGATGGAACACTTCCTTGAAGCAGACCACAGATAGCTGATCACTAAGGGTAATCAGAACCGCCAACGTAAGGATCAGACCTATCGATTTCCAGCGATAACGCCAGATCAGAAAGGCAATCAAAACCAGGTAAATGGGATACCAACTGCTCTTGGTGCTGATCCACCACATGACTTGATCCCAGCCGGGCGTATGTAATCCGTTTATAAATAGAAAAAGGTGTGTATCCCAGGTGCTCAGGGTTTCAAGCATAGTAAAAATTAATTTTGATGGATAGGATGTTCCCGGGGCTGGTTATTTGTATTCCAGGTCCCGAATCTTTTAAATTTTTCTTCCAATATTTCCCGATGTGCGTAAAGCACGCAGCCCAATTGAGGTGGATCTAATTTTTTGATATAGTCTCTTAAATAGCAGAATACAGGGGCTTTTAAAGCCGCTTTCAAAGATTTTTGCCGCAGAGAATTACAGGCAAAATGGGAAAAAGGACAAGGCTCAAGTTCACCGCGAGCGTTAATAAGCACAAAGCCCTTCCCCGCTGCCAAACAGGTACCGCCATCTTCATATTCATCATCCGGAATATGCATTAAATAAATATCTTTAGAGCGTCGAAACTGTTTGACCTGTTGATGAAACCACTGCTGCTCTGGCGGTGACGGAACCATATCTTGGTCGATATTCTGATCATAGGGCACATACCCGGAGAACAAACCCATTTTACAGCCTCTGTTGATCATGCCATCGATAAAAGCATCACTGCCCAAATATTCATGGTTCTTATGGGTAACCATGGCAGAAAAACCAAAAAAGGCCCGGAATCGTCTTAACAGGTGCATGGATCTGATGACCTGCCGATACATACCCCGCCCTCGCCTTTCATCGGTTAAAACCGCATCTCCTTCTAAACTTAACAGAGGAATGATATTACAACCTTGTCCAATTTGCTGGGCTACCCGCGGGGTGATACCGCTACTGTTATTAAAGAGTAAAAAGATTATTTCAGGATGCTTAAGCAGTACTTTTAGAAGCCCGGCCCGGAGTAGCGGTTCACCACCAGTAATTACAAAAAATAAGATTCCCAGTTGTTCGGCCTGGGTCAACGAATGATCAATTTCCGCCAATGAGAGCTCATTGTCCACAGGATAATGACGGCTGTAGCAGCCGCGACAGGTCAGATTACATTTCATGGTGGCGCTGAAAATAATAAAGGGTGATACTACCAGTTTTTCATTCTTCCATAGGGCGGTGCGTCTGCGGTGGGCATTCCGAAAATTGTGATAGACTTTTAGTATCTGGAATAATTTTTTAAAATCCCTACCGATCCATAGCCGGAAAATGTTTTTGATTCCTGCTTTTATATCCTGGTCAAAACGATTACTTACACCCATAAAATCTCAATTATTAATATAGCCACGGATTAAGTTGACTATCCAAATTAACTCTTAAAAATATAAAATTCCCTGTTAAAAAGGGGAAGTGTGATACTGTTTTTGTATACCATTGATACAGGACTTGGGTAATATTTCGGCCGGAATGCATGGCTGCCGGTATGCCACCCCTCCCAATGATTATAATCTCTTTTCCTGGCATCTATATACTCCCCTTAATGTCTGGGGCAATCTAAATATTTTAACAAAAGAATATAAACAAATTATAAACAAGGCGGTTCTCCCGGGAATAATTTCACTGACAGACGGTTCTGAACCACAGCTAACAGCCCGGTAACCACGATCGGGTCAATTGACTTTACCTGAAAATTACTTATTTGTTTAAATTTTGTTAATCCTGGATTCGATGTGCAAAGAAGTGAAAGCGCTCCCGGCAAAATTTATCGCCATAGATACTTGGTCGATAGCCTGTCTATCTACAGACTGTTTTGATACCAGCATGACAGCCACCCGCACAACGGTCCTGCTTTTTATAGCCTGCAAATAACAGGCTCAGGCTAAAGAGAGCAAAGCAAAACAAAGCTGCCAGAAAAGAAATCAGCATGACTATCATATATTACTTCCCTTTCTCATTCCAGCCCCAATTCTCATAGTAATCCCAGCTGATACTTTTCAACTGGCGGGTACGCTCCATCAGACAGGCCCGCAGTACATCACCGGAGGATAGAATACCGATGATCTGGCCCTCTTTTTCTACAAACAGGTGTCTAATATACAGTCCTAACATTTTATCCGGAAGTTTATATATAGGCTCATCATAGGCTACTTTATGCAACTGGGTAGACATATGATCGGCCATTTTGGCTTTATGCAGGTCAAAATTTTCAATCAAACTGTCTGCCATTAAATCCCGCTCGGTCCAGATACCGATTACGTTTCCCTTGTCCTGAACAACAATAGCCCCTGTCTGGTATTCTACCATGGTTTTTAAGGCATCATATAAATGGGTCTCGGGTGAAACCGTCAACATGGGGCGTTCTTTTTCATTCAGGATCTGCTCTGCCGTTTTCATTGTTATCGCCTCTCAATTATTATAAAATTTTATACATTAACCAAAATCATCATACAGAATATTTTCCGGTTCCACTCCCAAACGATCCAGCATATCAGTGGTTGCTTTGATCATCAAGGGAGGGCCACAGATATAATATTCACAATCTTCCGGTGCCGGATGATCCTTTAAATAACTGTCAAAGAGAACTTGATGAATGAATCCACATAATCCCTTCCAATCATTTTCGGGTAAAGGATCGGAGAGGGCTAAAAACCACTCAAAGTTATCATATTTCTCTGCTAATTGATTAAAATCCTCCCGATAAAAGGTTTCTCTAAGACTGCGGGCTCCATACCAGAAAGTTATTTTTCGGTCAGTATTGATCCGTTTTAATTGATCAAAAATATGCGAGCGCATGGGGGCCATACCCGCCCCGCCGCCTATAAAAACCATTTCATTATCTGTTTCCTGGGCAAAAAATTCTCCGTAGGGTCCGGAAATAGTCAGGCGGTCACCGGGTTTTAAATTAAAAAGGTAGGACGACATTTTTCCAGGGGGAGCATCCGGTTTTTCTCTGGGCGGCAGTGCAATCCGCACATTCAGGATAATAACCCCTTTCTCTGCGGGATAATTGGCCATGGAATAGGCGCGGCTGATTTCTTCATCTACTTCTGAAGTGTGGCGCCACAGATTCATTGCATCCCAGTCGCCTTGATATTCATCATCAATGTCAAAGTCTTTAAAGCTTACTTGATGGGGCGGGACTTCAATCTGTATATATCCGCCTGCCCGAAAATCCATATCCTCCCCGGCCGGCAACTCGAGTATCAATTCTTTAATAAATGTGGCCACATTTCGATTGGATTTAACCCGGCAATCCCACTGCCGGATTTCAAAGATTTCCGGCGGTATTTCCAATCTCAAATCTTCTTTTACGGTCAACTGACAGGCCAGACGGTACCCTTCGCGCGCTTCGCCACGCGTGACCAGTGAGGCTTCCGTGGGTAATAATTCACCGCCCCCTTCAACCACTTTTACTTTGCACATACCGCAGGTTCCACCTCCACCACAGGCGCTAGGAAGATAAATATCCTCACTACCCAAGAGACCCAGTAATTTATCGCCAATCGGGGCTTTAAACCCCTTATCCGGATCATCATTAATCTCAATCTGGACTTCGCCACTGGGAACCAGTTGATGTCGGGAGAATAAGATCAACACCACCAGCAACAATACAATGCTGGTAAATATTAACACGCTTAATATGATCAATCCAATGCCACTCATGCAAAATCTCTCAGAGTTGTATTCCGGAAAATAACATAAAGGCTATAGCCATTAAGCCAACTGTGATGAAAGTGATTCCCAGGCCTCGCAAACCCTCGGGAATATTGCTATATTTCATTTTCTCCCGAATGCCGGCCAAGGCAATAATTGCCAGCGCAAAGCCGGTGCCCGAGCCCAAACCGAAAACGGTACTTTCCGCAAAATTATAATTGCGTTCCACCATAAAAAGAGTGCCGCCCAGAATGGCACAATTCACCGTAATCAGTGGCAAAAAGATCCCCAGCGCATGATATAATTTGGGCACAAAATTATCCAGCGTCATTTCCAGAATCTGCACCATAGCTGCAATGACGCCGATGTAGGTAACCAATCCTAAAAAAGAAAGATCCACATTAGGCAGTCCCAGCCAGGCCAAAGCCCCCTCTGCCAAAACATTTTGATAAATTAAGTTATTGACCGGTACGGTAATGGTCTGCACTACCACAACTGCGAATCCAAGGCCAATCGCCGTATCCACTCGTTTGGAAACCGCCAGAAAGGTACACATGCCCAGAAAAAAGGCCAGGGCCATGTTTTCCACAAAAATAGACTTGATAAACAGACTGAGATAATGTTCCAGCATGCCCTAGGCCTCCTCTATCTGTTCGGGTTTAAAGGTGCGTATTATCCAGATCAGAAACCCGATTAAGAAAAAGGCGCTGGGTGCCAGCAGGAAAAGACCGTTGGGTAAATACCATCCGCCTGCGGTGGTCACAGGTAAAACCGTTATTCCCAACAACTTTCCGGCACCGAATAATTCACGAAAAGTGCCCACAATAATCAATACCATCGTGTATCCCAAACCATTACCTATCCCATCCATAAAACTCGCTAGAGGTTTGTTATGCAGGGCAAAGGCCTCCGCCCGCCCTAATATAATACAATTGGTAATGATCAACCCCACGTAAACGGATAGTTGCTTACTGATATTATAGGCAAAAGCTTTGATAACCTGATCGGCAATAATCACCAAGGAAGCAATAATGGTCATTTCCACAATAATACGAATAGTGCCGGGAATGGATTTACGGATTAGGCTGACAAATAAATTGGAAAAAGTCAGCACAAAAATGACGGCAAGTGACATGACCAGAGAGGTTTCCAGTTTGGTGGTAACTGCCAGAGCAGAACAAATTCCCAAAATACGATAAGCAATGGGATTCTCATCGAAAATCGGTGTTTTGAGTAAGCGTTTATATTTACCCATCTTATCCTTCCTGTGCGGCTAATTTTTTTAGAAATGGCCCATAACCATTTTCTCCCAGCCAGTATTTAACCAGCCGGTCCACACCATTGGTGGTCAGAGTTGCCCCGGAAATACCGTCAACCTTATAGCGTGCTTGCGGATCACCCGAGGCCACTTGACCCTTAATAACGGTTAATCTAACCTGATGATCCGGACCATATATCTTTTTGCCTTCCCATTTGGCTTGCCAGTCAGGATTACCAATTTCACCCCCCAATCCGGGTGTTTCCCCGTGCTCATAGAATGTTAAGCCGGTCACGGTCTGGAGATCCTCTCCCAGTGCAATAAAGCCATACATGGTGGACCAGAGCCCTTTGCCATGGACGGGTAGTATGATTTGACGCAAATCCCCCCAGCGGATGACCTTGTAAACCATCATATGTGTAGGACGCCGGTTTATACCGGCAATATCCTGATCCGCAGGAATTGATTGGCTATACCGTTGGTATCGGCTAAAAGTCTTTACTTCAAAATTGTCCGGATTCAGGGTATCGTTATAAGCTGTTTCCGGAATGAATTCTCCGGTTTCCAAATTAACAATCTCAGGGCAAATATACTGCTCATAGATTTTAAGCACTTCTGTAGTATCACTGTATAAGTCAGCCACTATAATAATATTTTTCAGCTCTTCCTGCTTTTCATTTTTTTTCTGCAAACTTTTTAGGCTTACCGCGGTTGTGGAGACCAGCAGCGAGCATACCAGACAAACACTGAGCGCAATAAGTAGAGTTTTTCGTGTGGTACTATCGCGAGACATAACCGGCCTTTCTGCGCTTAATGTTACGCTTAATAAATATCCGGTCAATGATCGGTGCGAACATATTGGCAAATAAAATGGCCAACATCATACCTTCCGGATAAGCGGGGTTTAGCACTCGGATCAGAATAACTAAAAATCCGATCAACAGTCCATAGAGATACTGTCCCGGGCGGGACGCAGCAGCCGAAACCGGATCAGTGGCCATAAAAACCGTGCCAAATGCAAAGCCACCTAACACTAGATGCCAGTGTGGTCCCACCGCAAACATGGGATTTGTGGAACTACCGATCAGGTTAAATAATAAGGTAACGGATACCATTCCGACTAATACACCGGACATTGTCCGCCAACTTCCGATCCCGGTGAATATGAGTATAACGGCTCCCAGCAGACAGGACAGGGCAGATGTTTCGCCCATAGAGCCGGGTATAGTTCCGCTAAAAGCTTCCCACCAGGAAAAGGTGAAATTTAAATTCATATCGGCCAATTGAGCCAAGGGTGTGGCCTGACTGATACCGTCCAGTGCCACCCAAACCTTATCCCCCGATATTTGGGCCGGATAGGCAAAAAACAAAAAAGCCCGCCCGCTCAGCGCCGGATTGAAAATATTCATCCCGACACCACCGAAAACCTCTTTGCCAATGACTACTCCAAAAGATATTCCCAGGGCAACCTGCCAATAAGGGATAGTTGGTGGTAGGATTAAGGGAAATAATAAACTGGTGACCAAAAAGCCTTCATTGATTTCATGTCCGCGCACCGCCGCAAATAACACCTCCCAAAACCCACCAACAATCAAGGTCAGTATGTAGACCGGAAAAAAATACAGGGCGCCCAATATCAGATTGATCCATAAGGAATCAGGATTCAACTCAAATCCCAAAGCCGGCAACACCTGATGTTGCCAATCCAACCCCGCAGTAGCACCGACTTGAATAGCCGCCAAGTTGGCTTGTAAACCGGTATTATAAAGAGCCACGGCGATCGCCGGTATTAAGGCCACAACCACAGTGATCATCATACGCTTCAGATCCAACATATCCCTAATGTGAACCGGAGGGCGGGTCACTTTTCCAGGGGTAAATAAAAATGCGTCTGTGGCTTCATAGAGTGTAAAAAGGCTGTGTAATTTTCCACCCTTTTGAAAGTGTTTCGCTTGTTTGTCTAAAAATTTACGTAATAGATTCACAAACCCTCTTTCTCAATCAAGTTCAGGGTTTTGCGTAAATTGTGCCCATGCTTAATTTTAGAGGGGCATACAAAGGTGCACAGGGCCAAGTCTTCTTCATCCAGTTCCAGGCAACCCAGTTGCTCTCCTTGTTCGACGTCCTGTACCGCCAGCGCTTTCAATAAAAAGGTAGGCAGGATATCCATAGGCATAACACTTTCATAACTACCGACGGGGACAATGGCCCGTAAACTACCCTTCTGATCGGTGGTAAAATCAAATTTCTTACGACTTTTTAGCTTAGAAAAAACAACATTTTTTACCGAAAACTGATCCCATCCCGGTCTTAGCCATCCTAAAAATTGACGTTTACCGCCCTCTTTAAGCACAGAGACCTGCTGATGGTAGCGGCCTAAAAATTGAACCGGTTCCCGGGCATCATGTCCGCATAATACCGAGCCCGATATAATCCGTGACGAATCCCCTTTTAATTCATTATTGACCAGCTCCGGTAGGGCTGCTCCGATACGGGTTTTCAATAACCGTGGTTGTTTGACCTGTGGTCCGACTAATGCAATTATCCGCTCAATATTAAGCCGACCAGTAGTAAACAGCTTCCCAATGGCGCAAACATCCTGAGCCGCGATATACCATACCTGTTTATCCCGGTTGACCGGATCAATAAAGTGAATGTGAGTACCCACATTTCCGCTCGGATGAGGTCCACGGAATTGATGTAATTCCAAATTAGCTAATTTTATCTGGTGTATTTCAGTGTGCGGCGCCTGACATAAATGTAACTTCCCCTCTGTAAGATGCGCAAGAACCTGCAATCCGGTGGTAAATGATTCTGTTTGCCCGGCAAGTATTCGGACAACAGAGGGCGCCAGAGGATTGCTGTCCATCGCGGTGATAAAAATAGAATGGGGTGATTCCTTCGGATCGGGGACTTTACTGAATGGTCTTTGCCGGATGCTGGCCCATAAACCGGATCTTATCAGCTGTTCGGTGACCTCCTGCTGCGAGAGATGCTTGAGTTGGGAGATAGAGTAAGTTTTAAATCGCTGTTCTTCTTCCCCATCCAGTTCAATTATAATCGAAAGAAACCGACGGCGTTCCCCCCGGTTGATAGAAACAATTTTACCGCTACCGGGGGCAGTGTATTGCACCGCCTCATTTTTTTTATCATAAAAAAGCGGTTGCCCTAATTTGACATGCTCATCTTCTTTAACTTTAAAGCGAGGACGCATTCCCGGATAATCAATACCCAGTAAAGCCACCTGACTAACCGTCTGAGCCGTATATAAGTAACAGTGCATAAATAACTATAAATAAGTATTGCGAATAATCGGTTGT
>CAZXFH010000060.1:0-16069 GCA_964640055.1 uncultured bacterium
TACCACCACAGTGAGTGAGCTTTTCAGATTATTCATCTCAACCGCAGGCATCAAGGGAGATATCAATCTGGATGGTGATATTTCAGTAGTGGATATTGTCCGGCTGGTGAATATTATTCTAGAAGGAAATGCAACCCAATATGAATCCTGGGCCGGTGATTACAACAATGATGGTAATCAGAGCATTCTGGATATCATTCAAATTGTCAATTACATTCTCGGTATACCGCTGGCCAAGACCACTCCCAATTCAGGAGCGGATGCCTGGATATATATTTCTCCGACTTCTCTTTCTGTTAAATCCGATATCCCGATAGCCGGTATCCAGTTTACCACCTATGCACTTGCTGATAATGAGATCAGCTTTGCCACCTTACCTTTGGAACGTTATGAAAAGATTGCAGATGGCGAAATGCAGAGCTTGTTGTTCAGTCCATCCGGACAAACCCTGAATTCCGAGCGCCACAATATTTTTACCACTCCCGATGGATTTAAGTTAGAAAATATTTTACTGGCAGATGCGAGAGGACAGGAAATAGGTGTGCTAATAAGGGAGGTCCCCGATGAATATAAACTCTTCCAGAACTACCCGAACCCCTTTAATCCCATGACCACGATAAAGTTTGGCTTGCCCGAGGAAGCCCAGGTGAAACTGGTTGTTTATGACCTCCTGGGACATCAAGTCAAAACCTGGCGCAGACAATTCTATCAACCCGGTTATCATCAAGTTACCTGGGATGCCACTAATGACAGAGGGCGTAATGTGGCGAGTGGTATTTACTTTATCCGGATTGCCGCCGGTCAATATCACAAAGTTGAGAAAATGATGCTGCTGAGATAGAAATAAGTAATGTTATTGATTTTGCTGTCAATTGTAAATAGCGTTAAAGATAAAATATCTGATGAATTAACCGTAATCTAGTTGTTGGCTATTTTAAAATAATCCAACTGTAAAAGGGGCCTGTTTACAGCGCCCCTTCTTTATTTTTAGGTGAAATTATTCTTGGTACAAACTAGAGTTTTGATGCCTATTTTCAATATAATTTCAGAAAGAAAAATATTTTCTGGGGCAGGCTTTCGAACTGATTCGTCAGAATCCCCCTGCTCTTATTCGAAGATAAGGAGGGCTGTAATAGCGGACCAGAACTATCGGGTATAATATTAATCTGACTCCCAGTCTTGTTTTCTTTTGGGGGACCCTAGCTGTTAAATTGCAGGACAGGCTTGTCAAAAAAATAGTGACCACTAGTTTTATGCTCATCTATAATAACCATCAATTTCAGTTTTCCATTTAACAAAAATTGACCGGGCCTGATCCTGTAGTGTGGCGCAATTATCTTGACTTTAAATGGAAATTTCATTACCCTTAAATAGAATGTATGTTGTTATTAAAAATGTAAAACCGTATTATTTGCAACAAATATTACGGAAATGGGGTATTTTAAAAATTTAATGGTTATACCCACCTTAGGTATGATCGTTTAAAGCCAATGACAGCATCGCTTTGGGGTCTAATGACATATTTTTTTAGCTTAGTAAAGGCATGCTGTTCGCACGAAATCCTAATTTAAAAATTATTGATAAGCGGGGAGGTGTAATAGATGAATTTACGTATTACATGGTCATCGTTACCAAGAATCATACTGATTATTTTCATTATTAATTGCCTGGCGGTCTTTGCCCGCGCCGGTGTCAAGGGTAAAGTGGCCGGACATATCACCAATGCTAAAAGTGGTGATCCCCTGGCAGGTGCCAATGTTATCATTGAAGGTACCGGTTTGGGAGCGGCGGCTGATCAAGATGGATATTATGCCATACTGAATGTTCCGCCTGGTACCTATACCCTGAAAGTGACTATGATTGGGTATGAGAATGTACGGGTTGAGAATGTCATTGTTAAAATGGACCTGACAGCCGAGGTGAATTTAGAAATGAGCCCCGCAACCCTTAACATGCAAGGGATAACTGTCGTGGCCCAGTATCCGGTAGTGGATCGCGGTAAATCGGCCAATGAACTGACCATGGAAGCCGAAAAGATCGAGACCATGCCTGTCATGGATGTGACCGATGTCATCGGTTTACAAGCAGGCGTAAAGGGAATGCAAATCCGGGGGGGCGATGCGCGCCAAACTGCTTTTATCGTGGATGGTTTTGTCCAGAATGATGAACGTTATAATGATCCCTATACGGCCGTTAGTTTGAATACGGTTGAGGAAGTAAAAGTCCAGACTGATGGATTTAATGCTGAGTATGAAAATATTCGTTCTGGCGTGGTAACCCTGGTAACCAAAGAGGGCAATCGAAAAAGCTATAGCGGTTCAATCTGGGCCAGCTGGCATCCGCCGTCCAAAAAACATTTTGGCCGCTCGATCTATTCACCCAATTCCTATTATTTACGGCCTTATATGGATCAGGGGGTGTGTTATCAGGGCACCTATGCCGGTGAGTGGGATCAATATCAGCGGCGGCAATATCCGGAATTTTCCGGGTGGGATTATGTCTCGGCAACCACTTTGAAAGATGATAATCCCCATAATGACCTGACACCCGAGGGTGCGAAACGTTTATTTGAGTGGCAACATCGGCGCAACGGCGTGATAGATGCAGGCGATTATAACCTCGACTTGGGCTTTGGCGGACCAGTGCCGGTTATTAGTAAACAATTGGGAAACCTGCGTTTTTATGCCTCTCACCGCCAATTCAGTGAGATGTTTATAATTCCGGTCTCCCGGGATAATTTTAAAGAGCATGTGAGCCGTCTGAAATTAAATGCAGATATCACTGATGATATCAAGTTGACGTTATTCGGACAGTATGGGGAGGTCCGCTCGGCATCCCCTTATAATTGGAAAACCACACCTACGGGTGATTTGTTGCATTCCCCTTATTCAGTAGCCAGCCAGGTCTTACCGGAAATGGTCTTTGTACCCGGCTATTTCAGTCCGGCCGACATATATCGCAGCCGCCTGGGAATCAAGCTCAATCATATTTTAAGTCCGCAAACCTATTATGAATTTCAGGTACAACATAATATTAACCGTTATAATACCTTTAAGATGGCGGTTCGGGATACCACCCGCGACACTGATATTTTTCCCGGACCCGGAGAGTATCTGGTTGATGAAGCACCCTATAAATTTTGGGGATATGGTACCTCTTCCATTGGCGATGAGATTGTGATTGGCGGCTGGATGAATCTGGGCCGTGATAAGAGTGTGGTAAATACGACCAATTTAAAGTTCGATTTTATCAGTCAGTTTAATCAGCGCAATGAATTTAAAACCGGGCTCAATCTGGTCTTGAACAATTATGATATAAAATCCTTTACCAAAAGTCCCAGCAAGGATACCTGGAATAGAAATCAGATTTACCAGGTAAAGCCCTACCGTCTGGGCGCCTATGTACAGGACAAACTGGAGTTTGAAGGCTTTATCGCCAATCTGGGGTTGCGGATCGACTATACCGATGCTAATTCGGCTGCTTATGAATTGGATAAATATGATGATCTCTATAAGGCCGGTCAAGGTAATATGTTGGAAGAAGAGGCTCAGACGCAAGAAGCCACACCGCGCTGGGCCTTAAGTCCCCGGTTGGGTATTTCCCATCCCATCACGGAAAACTCGAAGTTATATTTTAATTACGGTCATTATCATACGACACCCCCGTCTACCTACCGGTTCAGGATCCAAAGGGAATATAATGGGTTGGTCACCTCAGTCGGTGATCCCAATTTACAACCGGAAAAAACCGTGGCCTATACTGTTGGCTATTCCCATAATATTTTCGGGGGGGTTTTATTGAATCTGGCAGGCTATTACAAAGATGTGACCCATGAGATCGGCTGGATCGATTATCAGAATATTAACAGTTCGGTGAACTATTCTAAACCGGGTAACAACCGCTATGAAGATATTCGCGGTTTTGAGATCACCCTGAACAAGCATATGGGCCGCTGGATTACCGGTTTTGTAAACTATACCTATATGGTCAATACTTACGGCTATTTCGGATTATTAAAAGTATACCAGGATCCCAATAAGCAGAGAGACTATTTAAAACAAAATCCCTATCAGGAAAAACCGAAACCGCGTCCTTATTTCAGGGCTAATCTTGACATTCACTCGCCCGTTGACTTTGGACCTTCTCTGTTTCACTTAGCCCCCCTGGGCGGATGGAATTTGAATTTACTGGCACAGTGGGAGGCCGGGTCCTATACGACTTATAATCCCAATAACAGGTTGGGGCCGGGGGTCATGAACAATGTTCAATGGCAGGACCGGTATACCCTTGATGTACGCCTGACAAAAACTTTTAAAGCCGACCGGTTTCAGGTCATGTTTTATTTGGATGTCTCCAATCTGTTCAATTTTAAATACTTATATGATTCCGGTTTCGCCGATGCTAAAGATTATGAGGATTATATGGAATCCCTGCATTTTTCATGGGAGAGTGGCATTGAAAAAGGGGATGACAGAGTGGGTGAATATCGGGATTATAGCGTAGACTATGTTCCCATGCAGTCAGTCGAGAACCTTGCTACAGTAACCAACCCTGAGCAAAGGGTTCTGTATTATGATCAGAGCGGGGAACAGTATTATCGATACACGGAAGCCAATGGGTGGGATCCCCGGAGTGAACAATGGGTAGCGGATGAAGTTCTGGACAAGAAAGCCTATATTGATATGCCGAACATTCGTTCCCTGACCTTTTTGAATCCCCGTTATATCAGTTTTGGGATTAAGATAAGTTTCTAAATGATAAAAAATAGGGAAAAACAGATGCGAAGAGTGATTGGTTATCTTGGTTTAGCAATGCTTAGTTTTTCGGTTATCCTGGCCCAGGTTCCCGGAGATGATACCCGCTATATCCGGATCGGTGATTTGCAGAGTCACTTTACTGCCTATGGGTCTGAGCGCGCGTGGAACAATGATTATTATGAAGGCATGCGCTGGCCGGCACTTTATTCTTTTTCAGATAATTTTGTGATTAAACGGGCCTGGGTAGGGGTGCGTGATTTTACCGATGAAAGTGGTTTTCACTGGGATTACTGGGCCAACTATATTATTAGTGATTATGTCACCACCTCCTTGTTTCCGACCGTCCTGAAACAGAGCGCCAAATTTGAACTGCCCACCGTGATTGTGGATGGGGATAATATAACAGCGCCTTATACCGGAGACATTGATGAAATAAACCCCGCTCAAATACCTGACCGAATCGTTACCAATGTAGTTAACATGACCTGCGGACTGACCATGACCCGTCGGATCATGGCCTTTAGTCAGCCACATCATGATGATTATTTTATCAAGGAGTTTGTTTTCAAGAATACCGGCAATGTGGATTATGACAGTGAGATCGAGCTGAGTGATTCTTTGCGGGATCTGAGAATTGGATGGGGGTCGCGGTATAGCGTCTCCCGGGAGGGAGCCGAAAGTATCCCGGCTTTTGGTCAGCGGTTCGGACGCTACACCTGGGTCACCAGGCGAGGGGAAGATTATCCTACCCATGCACAGGAGGTACAGAATTTAACCGAAGCAGCCACCCGCGCACAAATGGAGTGGATTCGCTGCGCTTTCAGCTGGCTGGGCCATTCTGATGATGCTGATTATGATATTGTCGGCGCTCCGGATTTGGATAAAGATGGACGCCTGACCGCTCCTCAGTTTGCTGGCCTGGCCGTGCTGCATGTGGATAAATCGGCCCGGGACCATAGTGATGATGCGGAGCAACCCATGTTTTTGGGCTGGCACGGAGGCGGCACTTATCCTGGAATCGGGGAACTAAGACCTGGCGATATGGGCAATATGGCCCTGGTTTACGATATGATCAGCGGGATTCCCTATCCCACCGATGAGCTGGGCGGTACCAATCGCTTTTATGAAGATAACACTTCCGACATTACCGACCGGGTCGATCCGCATAAGATCCATGGCGACCGCGGTGGTACCAATATGATGTTCTGTTACGGCCCTTTTGATCTGGCTCCGGGTGACAGTATCCGAATTGTGGAAGCAGAGGGGGTGAACGGGTTGAATCGGATGCTATGCAAAACTGTGGGAGATAAATGGCTTCAGGCTTATAAAGGAAATTATTCCGGTGATTTTGAATTACCGCCCGACGGACCCTATGCCGATCAGATCAATTACGGCGGTACTACCGATAATAAAGATCTCTATAAAAATGCCTGGGTTTTTACCGGCTTGGATTCCATCCTGTTGACCTTCAGCCGGGCAGTCCGAAATTTTAACTTGGATTATAATATTCCCCGGGCACCTTTGCCACCCTCCTTTTTTGAAATTCAGTCCGGAGGTGACAAGATCATGTTGAGCTGGGCGCCGAGTGGCTCTGAAAGCGAGTCTAATTTTTCCGGATATCGCATTTACCGGGCCGTGGGGCGCCAGGATACGGTTTATGACCGCATTGCAGAACTATCTCCGGGAGTTACCTATTATGAGGATCAGAGTGCGCAGCGTGGATTTTCTTACTATTATTATCTGACCGCCTTTACGGATGGCAGTCAGAATACCGAAGGGATTGCCAATCCCACCGGTAAACTGGAAAGCAGTATGTACTATACGCTGACCAATAAACCGGCCTATCTGCGCCGCAAAGCCGGAAAGCGGCTGCAGGATATTCGCATCGTTCCAAATCCTTATTACATCAAAAATAGAGACTATCAGTATCCGGGAGAATTCTCGAAGATAATGTTTCTGGATGTACCGGCTTACTGCAAAATAAGAATCTACACCGAACGGGGGGATTTAATCAAAACCATCAACCATAACGACGGTAGTGGCGATGAATCCTGGTTTTCAATTACCTCCTCCCGGCAGACCGTGGTCAGTGGCCTTTACATCGTCCATTTTCAGGTAACCCAGGATTATCACGACCCGGCTACCGGAGAACTCCTTTATAAAAAAGATGAATCCGCTGTTAAGAAATTGGTCATCATCCGTTAGGTTTAATAATTTTTAAAAGACAAGGTAACTTATATGGGAACGGCACTTAAAAAAATAACTAGATATGGTTTGATTTGTATTTTGATCGGCCATGCCGGGCTATGGGCACAACCCCGATTGAAGGTTTCGCCAACACAGGTGACCGCTGGAACATTTCAGCGGATTTCATTCACTCTTGATCCAAATGGTGTTGTCCTTGCAAAGGGTGGGGGCATACGGATTGAGTTACCGGTGGCCTATCTGGAAACCGGCCCCTACTACTGGGACACGCCCCAGACTGATTTACCTAATGGCCCGGGTTTTATCACCGCTAATGCGGCGGGGGAAGCCCGGACCGCAATCGATATTTATGGTCATAAGGATCGCATCATTCAGGTAACCCTGCTCGATAACCCTGAGAATTATAAGCAAAAAATTTGGCTGCAATATGCCGGGCAGGTACAGAGTCTGGTTTGGCCGTTAGCCATCCGGGCTCAATACCGGGAGAATGCCGAGGCATCCTGGCAGGATATCACTCCCTATCCAACGATCAGCATACAACCCCAACCCGCCCATACCCTGCTCATCATCACCCCCGCTGACCTACAAAAAAATCAACCCTTTGAAATGGCCGTTGTTTTTATAGATCGTTTTGGAAACCAGGCGATTGATTACCGGGGTACGCTTGAATTCACCGCCACAGATCCACAGGCCGATTATCCCCGGAATTATAGTTTTACAGCTGAGGACTCCGGTCGCCATGTTTTTAGCGGAGTCCGTTTCAGAACACCTGGCTTTCAGAAAATTTCCGCTTCCGACGGTAAAATACAATCAAAAAGTCACTACTGTCAGGTTGCTAAACGGGCACCCCAGTATAAGCGGTATTTCGGCGATACCCATTATCATACTGGCACCGGAACGGATCATAAGAGCTTTTCCCAGCGCGGTGCCGGCGGAGACCACCGGGGCCATTTTACCTCTGCAGAATGGGCCTATCATTATGCCCGGGATGTTTTAGGACTGGATTTTGCCTCTTCCGCAGAACATGATGCAAAAAAATTTAAAGCGGAGCTGTGGGAAAAAAGTCAGGATATTTCTGATCGATATTATACGCCCGGAAAATTCACAACTTTCTATGCCTATGAATGGACCGCGGCACCCCAGGTCGGGCATAATGTGGTTATTTATAAAGACCGGGAGGGTAAGGTACTGAATCATTTTGATTATCCCACCAAACCAGCCCTTTGGGAAGCCTTTGATCAGCAGGATGTACCGGTGATTATGATTCCGCATCCCATGTGGGCACAGCCGGATCACGAGATGTGGAATCAAGTCAATAATAAATACAGAATCGTGGGGGAGATCTATTCCCTGTGGTGCACACGTTTTTTGCTGCAACCGGCCGTTGATGTGCAACGCTTTGAAACCGGGATCAATGATCCCTGGAGCTTTCAGTATGCCTGGGCCCGGGGGCATAAAATCGGAGTAATCGGCTCTTCAGATAATCATACCGCCCATCCCGGTATGAATAATTATACCACTGATATGGTCCAATCAAGCGGATTGGCAGTAGTCCTGGCCACGGAGAATAATCGCGATGCGATCTGGGATGCCCTGCAAAACCGGCGCACCTATGCCACGACCGGAACACGTATTTTACTACGCTTTTCCTGCGATGATCATGCAATGGGGAGTGAATATTCCACAGACAATCCACCCCGGATAGCCGGCCGGGTCGCCGGAACCAATCAACTTGCAACCGTCGAGATCGTAAAGTATGCTGGTGGCAAGTATACTGTAATCTATCAAACCAATCCTGAATCGGATCAGGTCGAGTTTGCTTTCAATGATAAGAAATTTTCCGAAGACAGCATGTATTATCTCCGTGTAAAACAGGTTAATGAAAGGTGGCAGAGCCCCTGGGCTTACCCAACCGCAGAAATGGCCTGGTCCAGTCCAATCTGGGTCAATATTGAGAAATAATTCATTCTGAAAGAGATCTGTATGCACATAAAGAGCATAGCGATAATCTGTTTTGGATTCTTTGTATTTTTATGGAACTCCAGTTCTGGCGCCGAGACTTTTTCCGCCCGGGTTATTCCCGATACTGCCTTTGTGGGGCAATATGGTAGTTGGCAGGTGAACTGCCGGATCGGTCAGCAGCAGATCCGTACTGGTGGTCAGATCAAAATTCAGTTCCCCAATTGCTGGCATACCAGTCCCTGGCCCGAGGGCAAATTAAAAAATGAACAGTTTTCTGATCCTGCTGCAAATCATCACATCGGTATCGAGATTGGAAAAGCAGATTGTGAAGCGACTGTCAGCATAGTCAGAGAGGGCGTGGATGGTCAGCATGATCGTTTTGGTCGCGCTTTTGTGGTTCAGCTGACCCAGGGATCCTTATCGGAAGGGGATCGGTTGATTTTGAATTTCAAGAATACCACTGCCCCGATGATTAGCGAGGTTCAGCATATTGCTATCGCCCTTGATCCCCGGGGAAAGGGTGATTATCAAATCATCAGTCCCCGGCCCCGCCTGGTGGTGATGCCCGGAACACCTTTTAAGGTACAGGTGATCGCACCCTCTCAGGCCCAGGTTGGCGAGCCCGTGGATGTGGCGGTGATCGCCCTGGATCAATTTTATAATGCGACCGGTCAGTATCAGGGTCTGGTGCGTTTAACCACCAGTGATAACACCGCGTTTCTTCCGGAACCCTGGAAGTTCAACCTCTCGGATAAGGGCATCAAAACAGCGGCGGTAATATTTAATACTCCGGGTATACACAGGGTCCATGCCAGTGGTGATCAGCTACTGGCACCTCATGATATTGAGAGCAATCCGATTCGGGTGACCAAAACACCCGTAAAAGCGCATATTTATTGGGGGGATTTGCATTCTCATTGCAATAACAGTAAAGATGGCTACGGCCGCCTTGAAACGGCTTTTCATTATGCCCGGGATGTTGCCCAGCTGGATTTTTATGCCTTAACCGATCATGGCGCGGGTGACCGGTACGGAGATTCCGGATTTTACGAGGGCCTTACTTTACAGGAATGGGAGCAGAATAAACAAGTGGTAAAAGCATACTATGAGCCCGGCGAATTTGTCTCTTTATTAGCCTGCGAATGGTCCGGACGGGCTCCCTATGGCCATCATAATATCTATTACAACGGACTTCAGGGTCTGTTTTATGGCGAGGATCAGTATACCTCCATCCCGGTTGTCTGGCAATTTTTAGATCCGGCGACCGCCTTTACCATCCCGCATCATACCGGGATCAGCTGGCCCAACGGAATCGGACCCCATACCCACTGGCAGGCCGCACCCAATAATGAAATGCGGGTGGCGATTGAAATCTATTCTCTGTGGGGGAGTGCCGAATATTATGGCAATTCCATGTCCTATGAGCATTATCATCAGCGGGATTTCGGCAGTGGCCGGGGCCCGTTTTATGCCCGGGATGCCTGGATGCGGGGCCATTATGTGGGGGTTGTAGCCGGCAGTGATGATCACAATTCCCATCCCGGCCGGGAGTTCGGTGGCTTAACCGCTGTTTACAGCGGCGCCCTGGACCGGGAAAGCATTTTCAGGGCAATTGAACAGCGGCATACCTACGCGACCACCGGACAGCGGATTCTAATGGACTTCACGATTAACGATCACCCCATGGGCAGCCGCTTCCACCTCTCTTCGGATAGTGCCGCTCGAATCAATATAGACGTGGTGGGTACCGCTCAGATCAAATTCATCCAGCTGATGCAATATGATGGCTATGAATGGTCTTTGCTTTATGATATACATCCTGACGGAAGCGAATTTACCGGTGAATTTACTCTCAATGATATGCAGAACAGTTCCCTCTATTATTTACGCTTACAGCAGGAAAATATCGTCGGCAATCGCAAAGTCATGGCTTGGTCCAGTCCCATATGGGTGGCTACTTCGGCAATGCCATGGTGGCTGGATCATAGTGAATAATTATAAAACCAATTATTTATAATGATTTTTAAAAAGTATAGTCGGTTAACAACGATATTTTTAATTGTTGCCCTTTTTTTCCCTAAAGGTCAACTATCGGCCCAATTGCCGGGTGTCGATTCCCTGATCAACCAGGCCATCCGGGATAAAATTTTCCCGGGCGCGGTCTTGATGATCGGGGAACAATCCGGGATTCTATATATCCGGGCCTATGGCAAACATGATTATGCACCGCAGGGCAATGTTACCGAAATAAATCATTTATTTGATCTGGCCTCCTTGACCAAGGTTTTTGCCACCACCCTGGCGATCATGCGGCTTTACGAACAAAACCTGATTGACCTTCAGGCACCGGTCACTGATTATATCCCTGAATTCGGGCAGAATAATAAGGGAACTATCAGCGTCTGGAACTTATTAGTCCATAATAGTGGCTTTCCACCGGGTAAGCCCTTTTATCGGACCTGCGATAACAAACAGCAAGTGCTGGATTCATTGTATGCCATGCCCTTACGATATCCAACCGGAACCAAAGTCGTTTACAGTGATCTTGGTTTTATTACGCTGGGCCGAATCGTAGAAGTCTGTACCGGTCGCTCCCTGGATCAGTATGTGGCGGAAGAATTTTACCAGCCGATGCATATGACATCCACAACCTTTGATCCGCCGGACTATTTCTGGCAGCGTATCGTGCCGAGTGAACCGGAATTCAATTACCGGCTTACTCAGACGCCCGGAACGCCGAAAAATAAAATCACCCAGACCATGGGGAACGTGGCCGGGCATGCGGGTCTGTTTTCCAATGCACCTGATCTGTCGAGATGTGTGCGCATGCTTATGCATGGCGGACAATATCAGGAGAAACGCTATTTAAAAGCGGCGACCATTGACTTTTTTACAACACCGCAAATCGAGGGTCACTCCCGCGGTCTGGGCTGGGATACCGGTCAAGGGGGTGGAAAATATCATATTGGGCAAGAATTTTCCAATAGTGCTTTCGGACATACCGGCTTTACCGGTACCTCGGTCTGGATCGATCCTGACAAGGATATTTTTGTAATCCTGCTTTCAAACCGGACCTACCAGATGTCCGATCGGAAAGCCATGTATCGGTTCCGACCGGTTATTCATAATGAAATTATGCGCTATTATGACCGGTTAAAGCACTGAATATCAGCATACCGATAGAGTGAAATAATATTATTTTAGATCCATATTATGAAGTAAACAGGTGAAACAGAAGATGAACAAAATAAACCCTTTCAGGACGATTCTATTATTACTTTGGTTTTTCTTACTATCTGCCCACACCGTTTATCCGCAGTCTGTTCTGACCGGAATTGAGGTATTGAAAAAAGAAAATTTCGCGCCCCTCAAAGGTCAGCGCACCGGAATTATAACCAACCATACCGGTATTGATCACCACTGGCAGGCCACGATCGATGTGCTCTATCAGGCACCCCAGGTATCGCTCCAAGCCATCTTCACGCCGGAACATGGATTACGTGGCACTGTCACCGGCAAGATCGCTTCCCAAATTGATACCGCTACGGGCTTACCGATCTACAGTTTATATGGGGATGTGAAGAGTCCGACCGCAGATATGCTCCAAGATATCGACGTCCTGGTGTTTGATATTCAGGATATTGGTACCCGGTTCTATACTTATATTGGTACCATGAAAAACTGCATGCAAGCCGCCGCAGAACATGATATTGAATTCATTGTTCTGGACCGGCCCAATCCGATTAACGGAATCGCTGTGGAAGGCCCGGTTCTGGCACCACAGCTGACATTTGAACTGGCTGGTATCCATTCCCTGCCGATTCGCCACGGCATGACGGTTGGGGAACTAGCCCGGATGTTCCAAGCCGAAGACAGTTTGAATCTTGAGCTCAGGGTCATCCGGATGCGCGGCTGGAAGCGGTCCATGTGGTTTGATGAGACCGGATTACCCTGGATCAATCCGTCGCCCAATATCCGCAGTTTATCTCAGGCTATTCTGTATCCCGGAATCGGTCTTTTGGAACGACTGAATGTGAATAACAAGCGCGGGCTTGATCGGCCGTTTGAAATGTTCGGCGCTCCCTGGATCGATGCCATTGATCTGGCGGCCCGGCTGAATGCCTGTCAGCTCCCCGGGGTTCAGTTTATGCCACTCCAATTCACCTCTCCGTCTGGTATCTATGCCGGACAGCAGTGTCATGGTGTGGCCATCAATCTGGTAGATCGCCACACACTGGAATCGGTATCTTGTGGAATTGAGATTATCCGGACCTTGTATAATATGTATCCGCAACAGTTGCAAATCGACAGATTATGGCATTTGTTGCGCTCTGAAGCAGTAATGCAGGGGATTAAAAAGAACCGGCCGACGTCCGAAATAATTAATGGTTGGCAGGCAGAATTGGCGCAATTCAAATTAAAGAGAAGAGACTATTTACTCTATTAAATTATGGCTGACTCAATAAGCATGTATATACTTTTAGGGATTATTTATGAATAACAACTCACGCCGTTCGTTTATAAAAACCTTGGGCCTTGGTACGGCGGCATTGCTGTTACCGGAACAATTATTCACTCAAAGGACTTCCCGCGGGTCACCCAACATTATTTTCATCATGGCGGATGATCATGCGGCCCATGCTCTGAGCTGCTATGGCAGCCGCATTAATCAAACACCAAACCTGGATCGGCTGGCCCAGGAGGGGGTACGCTTTCAGAACTGCTTTTGTACCAACTCAATTTGTGCGCCGAGTCGAGCCTCGATTCTAACCGGTATGTACAGTCATCGCAATGGAGTGATTGATAATAGCAAATCTCTTAAAAAAAACCTGATCACTTTTCCCGAGCTCCTGCAGTCCCAGGGATATCATACCGCTCTGATCGGTAAATATCACCTGAAAACCGATCCGGTCGGTTTTAATGACTGGAGTGTACTCCCGGGCCAGGGCCATTACTACAATCCGGATTTCATTATTAATGGCAAACAGCAACGGTTTACCGGGCATGTTACCACCATTATTACCGATCAGGTGCTGGATTGGCTGCAGAATAACAAACAGCAAAAGCCTTTTTGTCTTTTATATCAGTTCAAGGCACCCCATAGTAATTTTATGCCGGCTCTGGAATATCTCGATAATTATGTGGGTAAGGATATTCCGCTGCCAGATACTTTTTTCGATGATTATGCCACTCGTAGTGCAGCAGCCAGAGAAGCGACCATGCGTATTGCTGAAGATATGTTTGGCAGCTGGCATTTGAAATTAGGTCCTCAACCGGATGAACCGGAATGGATCCGGAATTACTGGGAAATAGTGTTCGACCGCCTGAATAAAGAACAGCAGAAGCGCTGGAATGCAGCCTATGAACCACGCAATAAAGATTTCCGGCAGGCGAATCTGAAGGGTGACGACCTGGCAATCTGGAAGTATCAGCGCTTTATCAAAGATTATTTACGCTGTATCGATGGAATTGATCATAATGTCGGGCGGGTATTGGATTATCTGGACAGAGCTGGCTTGGCCAATGATACGATGGTAATCTATACTTCAGATCAGGGCTTTTTCCTGGGGGAGCATGGCTGGTGGGATAAACGGTTTATGTATGAAGAATCGATCCGCATGCCTTTGCTGGTCCGTTATCCCCGTGAAATTCCTTCTGGCACCGTGCAGGAGGACATTGTTCTGAATATTGACCTGGCGCCCACGCTTCTGGATATGGCAGGTGTCTCAGCCCCCGCCGCCATGCAAGGGCGCACTTTCAGTAAACTACTGCGGAATGAAAAGGTGTCCGATTGGCGCCAGGAGATGTATTATCATTATTATGAATATCCCGGACGCCCGCAAGTGAAAAAACACTACGGAATTCGTACTCAGCGCTATAAACTAATCCGTTTTTATGATGATATCGATGCCTGGGAATTTTATGATCTGCAGCAGGATCCCCTTGAATTGAATAATGGCTATACCCGACCGGAATATCAAACGGTAATAAGCGACTTAAAAGCAAAATTAAAACAGCTCCAAGATCAATACCAGGATACACAGTTTTAAGAATTCTGCATTTAGGATTAAAGAACCGTTGATATAGGGTTACCGGAAGAATTCAGGCGCTTATGGAAACTTGACCTAAGGCGGCTTGCTTATTGTCAGATAACCTTAAAGTCGATAGGGGCTCCCCAGCTTGAATTGGTACCCATAAGCGTAGGACAGGGTTTCCAGCCTGTCCATTGATCTCAAAGCCAGGCACCCTTTTTACTCTCGTCACGTCGCTCTGCGGCGTGACACTTTAAAACCGTTAAAACGGTTAGTGAGTATAATACTTGGATCTGGGAACACCAGGATAAATCCTGGTGCTGTTCTAATTGATCGTTCTTGAAAGTTCATTTCCCGGAATTATCTCTTTATGTTCTTTTTGTCGTTACAAAAAGAACCCAAAAAAACAGGCTGGATAAAAACCGGCTAAAATGCGCCCTGCTGCGCTAAAGCAATTAAAACTCGCTCCCCGATCGGTAGATCGGGAATCTCAGACATTAATTGCTTTTTTACACTTATCCGGTTGCATTTTTTAACGCCTGTTTTCATCAGGCCTTTTAAAATTCTTTAAAAGGCTGGCTGTAGGACAGGCTTTCCAGCCTGTCCATTGATCTCAAAGCCAGGCATCCCTTTTACTCTTGTCACGTCGCTCTGCGGCGTGACTATTAAAGTCCCCCCTGGGGATTCAGGGGGTTATGATCGAACCGGGTACAATGATCCTGATTAGACTAGGTTAAACACCTGACACCCCTTATTGTTTGCCCCGGGGGTGTGCCTGAAAATGTTCGTCCTATGACGGGCTTGTCAGAGCTTTTCTTTACTAAAGTGCTATTTTTTTATAATTATTAATGCGGACTGATGACTGCTATTGTTTTTTAAAAACCAGCTGATTTTTATCTGCTCTTTCGGCCGCTTGCCGGAATTCGTAATAGACGGTATAGTCGTCGACCGGGATCATGCGGTCATTAATCTGGTACTTTCTTTCATAGATGAAACTGTTACCCTCCCTTCGGATAGCAAACCGGTAAGTTCCGAAGGAATGCTCTATACTGAGGCTGTCCCCTGAGTGCCTAAATTTTCTTGGACACGTTTGGAGTTAACATTAAACTCTAG
>CAZXFH010000061.1:0-16007 GCA_964640055.1 uncultured bacterium
TTTCGCCCATTGCGCAAAATTCCTCACTGCTGCCTCCCGTAGGAGTCTGGGCCGTGTCTCAGTCCCAATGTGGCTGATCATCCTCTCAGATCAGCTACTGATCGCAGCCTTGGTAAGCCGTTACCTTACCAACTAGCTAATCAGACGCAGGCTCATCCCCAAGTGATAGGCCATAAAGGTCCCCATCTTTAATCCCGGTAAATAAATCCGAGACTTTATCCGGTATTAGCCCCGTTTTCACGGAGTTGTACCAGTCTTGAAGGCAGATTACCTACGCGTTACTCACCCGTCCGCCAGTTTACTTGTCCTCCGAAGAGAACTTTCTCCTTGACTTGCATGTGTTAGGCACGCCGCCAGCGTTCGTCCTGAGCCAGGATAAAACTCTCCGTAGTATATAATATTATTTTATACTTTAGATAAGCTATCTTGCTCTTAACTCACACCTCACTTGTACTTTGTTCTCCATGTCAAAAAGCGTAAGTATTCGGTCAAGGCCTTCTTTTTATCCTTGACTCCAAATCCTTGCATTCAAACAGCGGGCGGAAATTTATAATCATTCTGACAACCAAGCAAGTACTTTCTGAAAATAATTTCTATCCTCGCTGCCCACATAAACCATATTCAAATAGCTATATATATTAAGACTTTTTTTGCCTTAATGCAAGCCCCAATTGCTATTTTTTTCTGCTTTTATAAAATAATATGGCTGCCAGCCATTATCTCACCGTTCGAAAGCCCTTATATTCCGATAATCAAGGCCTACCTTTCCCAATTTCTATCTCCAGGGCAGGGGTCAAGCCAAGCACTTCTGACAACGGGTAGTTATGCAGTATACTCCTGATCCGTTGCTCTCTGAGCTGCATCACATATTGTCCGCCTTCATGATAGGTCGCATAAATGTTCCCTAAATAATAATAAATCAATCCAGTGGCTGCGATATAGAAAAAATCGGAATTACGACGGGCAGTTACCTGGGCAATTTTAAACAGACTATAAAACCCGACAGCAGTGCCCGCACTATGCCAATACTGGTGATAAAAGGCTTTACCGAGCCCGGGTAAAACCGCCGCTGCCAGCGTGGCCTGCCAGCGCTTCACTTTCAAGACTGATTTATACCCTTGATCGTCTTGTTTGATGGCCAGGTGCAACGCTTTTAATACCGGCTGTTTTTGTCCCGGGAGTGTCATACACAGGGAATCGGCGATGTCGGGATACCCGAGCATCACCCAATTATAAATGCTCACAATCCTGAAAGGCATTTGAGACTGTTGCAAACTATATTTTAAGCTGGCTTCATATTCACCTTTTTCATATAGAAAAACAGCCCAGCGCAGCTGGCTTTCCAGCTGATAAGCGTCTTGTCCGCTTTTCTGAAGCGCTTTTTTTAAACAGGATTCCGCCTGTTCACAATGGCCGGTCTGCTGGTAGACCGCAGCCATCTTGTAATAGATGACCGGAAGTACACTGTCTTGCGGAAAGCGATAGATGAACTGGTAATACTCAAGAATGGCATCCTTCCATTCCCCCTGGCGGGCATGTTGGTCTGCCACCTGGAGGAGATTATATCTTAACTGTGTATCTGTAAATTGGGTGATTTGGGCGTCTAAAATACCAGTCAGGCTTAGGAATAATACCAAAATTCCTCTGACCAATGGAATTTGGCTCTGTGACTGTAGGCTTAACAGAATAATTTTAAACGGTGTCATAAAGAATGGTCCCGGTCAGAAGGTCAATTACATGCAATCTTCAAATTTATATTATTTAAACCCAATCGGCTCCACTTATCCTATTTTACCAATAACATTTTTTTATTAGCCATATAGGATCCTGCCCTTAATCGATAAATGTATATTCCACTTGGCAAGGATCGACCATGCCGGTCTCTACCCTTCCAAACAAGTGCGTAAGATCCAGGGGCATACATGTCGTTGGTCAATTGTACCAGCCGTTTCCCTTGTAAATTATATATATCTAAGACCACCCTGTTCTCCCGGGGAATATCAAAACGGATCGTAGTTGTCGGATTGAAAGGATTGGGATAATTTGGATAGAGATGATAAGTCGTTGGTATTTTTCGGGCCTGTTCTGCTATTCTTACCTGAGTGGGATCAACTAAATAGAGGCTGTTTTGCTCAATGGATTCCGCAGTATATTCCTGATCAGATGCCAGGACCTCCCAGCCGGCCTGTAAAAAAGCCGCCGTATCCATTAAATCCAGTAATTCTTCCGGGACAAAGCGCAGTACGGTATCCGGTGTAAAAAACGCACCGAGGTGCAGTGTATCCGTGCTATTGTGCAGCTGTTTATAAAATAACAGTTGGTAAGTCAGGGAATCGTTATTGGGATCCGGTGCTGCTTGCCAGCGAAAATCAAAATGCATATCATCCGTGGGGTCAAGATAGAGTGTATCACCAGGCCGGGGTGCAATCAGAGAAAAAGGTTCCGGAGCATAATTTATGTTATTTAACAAGTAGAGTCTGTTTTGAGCGAAAGATCCCACTTGGACCTTATTTCCTCCATCACTGGCTATTATAATCCAACCCACCTCATTCATCAGCGTGCCCTGTTGATCAATAATAGCATGTATTTGATCACCCGTTAAGGTCATATGTGTATCTGTAACTGTAGTATCCAGGTAATAGGTAGTGTCCGTTGATAACAGACCTGCCATTTGGAACTGGTAAGTAATCTGATTGCCTTCCGGATCTTCAGAGGGTTCCCATCGAAAAACCAGTGAATCAGCAAGGTTATTCAGGATAAAGGTGCTATCGGGCAGCGGGGAAATCAGTGTAAAAAGACTGGGTGGATCGTTAATCGCTTTTACAATATTTAGACCGGCTGAATCAGAGGAGATTGTGTTTTCGCCGTCAGATACTTTCGTCTGCCACCATACCTGCAGAGAGTCATTGTTCTCGGAGAACCAACTTAGGATCGTGTCCGCCCGCAGTATTAGACTGGTGTCCGCTGTGGTCAGGGAATTCAAGAAGGGTGCCATCATGGTACTGTCAGCCGTGATATTCCACTCGTATGACAGGGGTTGCCCTTCGGGATCTGAACTTGCCTGCCAGTTAAATAGCACTGAATCATCAGGGCTTTTCAGGACCACGATACTATCCACAGGACTGAGCAGTTGAATGGGAGCGGGCGCCAGATTGGGAATACTGTCCAGCAATGTTATTGCGTGTATATCGTTGGCCAGCCTGACCTCTTTGCCATCTGAAGCGTATACGCCCCAGTATGCGGTTAGATGCCCTTGATGGGCTTCCAAGCTATCAAGCAGTTCACTCATCACCAGGGTATAGGCTGAATTGCCAAGCCCTGAGGTTTGATAGAGATACTCCTTTTGATAATCGGCATTATTATTCAGAATAAAGGTATAGCTGATTTCATCTGTATCAGTTGCCGGCTCCCAATCAAAGTCCAGTTCCTGGTTTATATCCCGGATTACTATTGTGGTATCAGCTGACGGTGAATTCAAATTGAAAACACTCGGCAGCGCATTGGGCTGATCAAAATAATTGAAAATCAAAGCGAGGAGCTCTCCAGGGGTCATAAAAGAGGTGTTCATTTGAGAGAGCGCGGCAAAGGAAGAATTGACGATCACACAGCGACCCTTATTTCGGTAGCGCAATATACCGCCCGCTTCCGAACTTAAAAATGCAAAGGAAACGGCTGCCCGGGGATCCAGAGGGGTAATCAGCTCATTGCCCGTAGCAGGAGCCGTGGCCCAGAGCCAATTGACATTGGTCTGACCCAGCAGATCATTGTCAACACCCTTCATCCATCCGCCGGTGGTTGTTCCATTCAGTTGAACCGGAGTCCAATCTTCGGAAATGAGCTGGGAACCTATATTGGCACCGGTTAACACTAAATTTACGTCCGCATCGATCAATTTACCGATACTGTCCTTGGCGGTGGCGGTTAACCCAGTGGTTTGACTGCCAGTGGACCAGATGACGGTTTCCCGTTCCATAAGGTACAGGTTATCATATCCGCTGCTGCTGACATCTTTATAAGTATAAACCAGCTCCAGCGAATCCAGGGCGGCTTTGATGCCATCATTGTCTGAGGAACCGCTGTCATCATCGATAAAAATGACCGGGCTAAATCCGACGTTAAAATTCAGTGTCTCGGTCGCTACTTCACTTCCATCTTCCAGAATATGCAAGTTGACCGCTACAGTCTGTGGGGTCACCAAATGGGCCATTTGGAAGGTGAAGGGATCAGCTGAATTTTGGATGGTGGTATTGGCGGTAAAATCACCTACTGTGACGGTACTGTCCAGGAGTGAAATAATATCACTTTCCGAAGACAATTCCAGCGTCACATTCTGCATATCATTGCCATAATTGGAAACAGAAACGGTCAAGCCACCCCGTTCATCAGCCTCTAAGGCATCGTTTCCATTACCTTGGATCTCAATAAGATTGAAATCCGCTACAAAAACAACTGCATCTACGACTTCAACTGAGTACAAATATGCTGCACCATTATTTGGTATCTCTTGTGACATCGTCACGTTACTAGGTACAATGACCACTTCATTTAAATCACCCCAAGAGGGGATCACGGCTAAACCATCATAACCATTGCTGAAATCGAGCTCATAATCAGTGGTCAGGTGGGTACTGCTATCGGCAACGGCAAAGCCCCGCCAATTATAATTCGGATCTCCATATATTTGCACCAAGAGAATGCCGTCGGATCCGCTATTGACACATTTAATATAATTACAGGCCAGCTTTTCCGGATATTTACTCGCAGTAACGGACTGGTCATAAAAGCCCGCGCTGTTATTATCAAAATAGTGGGTTTTTTGCATGGTAACGCTCGGCCACTCACTGGCTTCTGAAAAGGTGTCATGCTGCCAGTCGGCCCGGTAGCCGGTAAAATAATTCCAGGTTTCAAATATGCTGAATTCGGATGCCAGGCTGGTCTGATGGTCTGCCAGAACATTGATTAGCCCCGTCATCTTATTCCAGTTTGGATCCTCCCATACTTCGCGGATGATATTCATGTCAAATTTCTCCGCCAGATAGAAATTCCAGATGCCAGCCGCATACATATGGATATCCGTCTGGGTCATGGAATACCAGGGGTGGGAATACCATTCATAGAGATAGTAAACATAGTCGTCCACATCGTCATAAACATAATCTTCCATATAGACCGAAGTGACTTCCATATACCATAGAGATGGACCATTATGATAAGTCAATTGAATCTCATGGTGAAATTCATGGGCTGCCGTGACCTGCATACAGCCCAGCTGGGGTGTGGCAAAGCCCTCATAATCATTGTCCACATGTAAGTTATCAGTCCCCTGCACATAGCCGTAGACTCCGGTTAAATTTTCTATATAAACTTCCTGCATATTGTTACTACCCAAACGGGGGGCAATATAACCCAGGTCAACCACTTCTGCCTGCCACACCTGATCAAAAATTTCACCAAAGGTTTCCACATAATCGGGGATATCATTGCTATTATTGTCGGTGGCCGGGACGGCATCATCGCCACTGGTTGTGTAATGAATATTAAATTTGCCACTGGGACTAATATAGGTTGATTTTAATGATTGCTTCTTTTGTGAAATCACGGTTTGAATTTCCTGCTGTACAGCTGCGGATAATTGATCCCAATTGCGCGCCAGTTCTTCAAATACCGGGGTGCCGCATTTGATAAACTCACCCGCTTTGATTTCCAGTGCGGGAGCAAGCCGGTCGGGGGCAATGATCGCAAACACTTTGTTTTTTAGAGCAGCTGTGTCGCTCAGCTGTCCACTCTGATAAGCGGTTTCGATCCGTTCTAATATATTGGTTGGTTGATCAGCAGCCATGCTGAAAGTAATGCCTATCATTAATAAAAATACAAATTTCAGAAAATTTTTTGCTACCTGCCATCGGGAATACATATACCAATCCTTATCTTAAAAAAAACATCTACACCTTAAAAATTTAAATAAAATTCTGATAAATAAAATGTCCTAAATCAAAAGAGCGTCATTTTTGGATGACGCTCTTTAAAAACTGATCCCTATTTAAAAACCATTAGCGTAATAGGATCATTTTATTGGAAAGTGTTTTTTCCGGTGAACTGAGTTTATACAAATAGATGCCCGAAGCCACCGCAGTGCCCTGCTCATTCATACCGTTCCATACCACCCGGTAGAGACCCGGTTGATGCACTTTCCCGGCAAGCGTCTTGATCAGATTACCTTTCAGATCATATACCTGGAGCGTAACATAGGCTTGTTTAGGGATTTGGTACTGGATTTCGGTAGTCGGATTAAAGGGATTGGGATAATTTTGGCGTAATTGGAAATTTGATGGCGTGGTTGTCGGTTCCCAGATTTTAACCAAATTCGTAGAGAGGCTATCACCGCTACCGGACAGGGTTTCACCCAGCGGGCCGGCGGGATAAACATCATAGACCTTGATTTTCACTGAAAGATTGCCGCTGGTGGTCTTTAAAAAATCCGCTTTAATGTGCTGATCATTACCAATTCCAATTGTATCCAAAGCCATACTAAACCAAATGAAATGAGAAACATCATTGGCGTCGGTACTACTTAGAGATAGCGGGTTTACCGATGCTAAGCGTCCCATAGGAATCACATTATCAGAAATTAATTCCAAGGCGTTTGGCTCATCGGATACCTTGAACTCCAGCCCGCCAATTGTTGTATCGTTTTCCAAATCAAATATTACACGCACAGTATCATTTTCTAATTGGGTAACACTGTTGATGGTAACCATTGCGTTTTGAGCCAATGCCATAGAGGCAAATAGGAGTAATCCTATTAGTATCAGTATACGTTTCATAAGGACCTTTCTTAATTAATTCACTTAAATGACCGGTAATAAAAAATAGGCCGAACTTTAATCATCAGTATGATCACTATCAGAAATAGATTATTTTCTATTTTACCAGTTGATGGAGGCCCAACTGAGCCTCCATCACTGAGTGTTTTGTACTATTTGATAAAAAACATCTTTTTCATATCACGATATTTGCCGGCTTTCATCTGGTAAAAATAAATGCCGGCGGATACGGTGACGCCGCGCGCATCTTTACCATTCCACTGAATGGTATGCTGTCCGGCTTCCTGGCGCATATTAACCAGGGTACGAACATGCTGTCCCAGAATATTGTAAACCTTAATCTGGACCTGGCTTTCCAGGGGCAAATTGTAGGCAATCGATGTCGTGGGGTTAAAGGGGTTGGGGTAATTCTGAGCCAGTTTAAAGGTATCGAGAACTTTATGTGGTTTCATTTGTTCCACAGCGGTAAAGGAGCCCATCCACTCCAGGGTTTTGATCAGCAGAGTTTTAAACTGTTCAAAGTTCTGAACCAGCTCAATCGGAAAACCAAAGGTTACAGTTTTAAAATTGCTCCCTGTCATCAGTATGGCCATACTTTCCTGATTATCCTTACCATGAAAAATCGTAGTGGCATTATCATTAGGATAAATAAAATCACCCCAGTTCTGCCAGCCGACCATTTCATAATCGATCAGGCCATAGTAATCGGGTGACACAAAGGGATCAGTCACCGGATCACCGGCGATCCCTTCCATTTCAATATCAGCCGCGCTGACATCGCCATCCATGGGATCATTCTCATAGGCACCCAGGCCTAGATAATCATAGGCAAAATCACCGGCTGAGAAGCTACCGGTTGCCGGCATACCCCAGGAATAGAGGTAATCCATATCCACAAACATGAGATTACCGCCATTATCCAGATAGCCAGCGATATCAAAAATGTCCTGGGTGGCCATATCGGTGATGGGGATAATACGGGCGCCCCAACCGAATACGATCATGGTATTGAAATCAGGATAATGGATAATAGACTGATCGATTCCGTTATGGTCTTTCATATCCCAGTAATAATAGCTCTGTCCCAAATTATCCAATGCCAGGGTATAAAGGGAGTCATTATTCTGTCCGCCATCATTGATCAGCAGCAGCGGAATGCCTGACGGGGGTTCTACAATAACATAGTTATAAATCCGGGAGGCATTGGCCAGGCTATGATCTTCGGCACGTACATAAAAGTAGATCGTGTCTCCGGGAGCCCCGGTAATATCGCCGGCATAAACATCGCCATCCACAAGAGACATGGTAGTAGCGGTGTATTCCCCGTTAATACCGGCCTTGCTATACAGTTCAGCGGTAAAGGCATCGCCTTCCAAGTCAACAATCGTGGCACTAATGGTTTTGGTGTCACTGAAAGTATCAGAGGGTTTGGTCACCTCGGAAATAATGGGGGGCAAAGAATCATATACCACTTCGGTCTGGACCATATGATTTAAATATTGGGTATCATCGGCACTGGAAATGATACTATACCAAACGGGACTGATTGCCCAAAGCGTTGAATAAGCCCCGCAATTGCCTTCGAACTCAGTGTCATGGAAATTGCCGTCTTGATAGATCCGCGGACCACCGGAAGCGTCCAGGGTATAGCCCAGCCAGAAATAGAGGCTGTCCTCATGAAGTTCAACCCCCTGGCCAATGGTATTCACAATATCCAGCGTATTCCAGGTCGGTGTCCAGACACCCTCACTGAATTGGGCGTCCGGATCGGTGGCTGTACAAGTCAGTGGTATTCCAAAGGGAAACAGCTGCTCAATGGCCGAGGTGTCGGGCCATAGATACTGACCCTGACCCTCTTCATCCCAAACCACGGCCGGATTCCACAGG
Source organism: uncultured bacterium (assembly GCA_964640055.1). Lineage (GTDB taxonomy): Bacteria > Fidelibacterota > UBA2242 > UBA2242 > JAFGTP01 > CAZXFH01. The sequence continues at coordinate 8,712 of CAZXFH010000061.1, forward strand.
TAGCAGGTGGCCATACCACCATTTACATTCTGCATCATGAACTTGTTCACTTTACCCGGTGCTAACAGTTTGAACCGTTGGACACAGGTATCATTGGCAATCTGATAGCTGCCCAAAAAATCATCATAGGATTCCGGCGCTGTTGGTTCATAATAGTAGAATATGGTGTCAATCACCGTTTGCTTGCCTGCAAAATCCTTCAAAGAGAGTTTATGGAATAACTCTCCATCCCGTACCACCATCTGGTTTTCACTACGGGAAATGATTTTGGTTTCTTGTTGACCTAAAGCCATGGTAATATTAAAAAGCAATACAATTACCACAACGGCCATACCGATCAATCGTCTTCTGTTCATTTCCTACTCCGTCTTTTAATTATCATTCAATTCGAAATTCAATTTGTCATTAATATTTATTTTAACATATTTTTATTAAAAAGCAATCTCAATTCCGATCCGCTGGATCGCATTTAAATATTTGTGGGCTTCCCAGGCATAAGCCACCCAGAAGGGTTTCCCGGTAAATTTACCAAAATTAACACCGCCTCCCAGGGTCAAGCCCCGCATATTACCGCCCAGATTCTGCTCGGAAAGACCCGGGTTGGTTAGATAGGCCATATTGGCATGGCCCAAGGCCACATAGATGAAATCCGGATATTGCCATTCTATCGCAGTGGCAATCGCTTCTTTCTGGTCAACTGAATTATTGGCATCCAGGTTCAGCACTATTTTGGAAACACCGGGGAGTTTAAATGCCATGACCGCACCGATATGAAAGCTCATGGGAAGCGAATATTCAGCGGAGAGCAGCTCATATCTTAAATCCTCCTCAGCATTATTCACTTCCGAGCGTTCCATCTGATCGATTAAGCCTTCGCCGCGATACTGCATATCCGGTCCAAAATTACGCACACAAAAGCCCAGTCGCAGGTTGGCAAACAGCCCGGTTTTATACAGGGCGCCAAAATCCATGGCCCAACTGGTGGCGCTTACCCTAGCTAAATTTTGGTTAATCAGTTTGATGGTAATACCCGCATCAAATTTATTGGTCATGCCGCGGGCAAAACTGACGCCCAAAGCATAGTCATTGGCAGTGAAGGTATGGCCGGTGCCTTCATCTTCAATAACAGTTGTTTCTTCGATATCCCCACTTAACAGACCAACACCAGAGAGCCCCAAAGTGCCGAAACCGGAAGGAATGGCCAGCGCGACATTTTCAAATTTCATACCGGCAAAATAATTGGCATGAGAAATATTAGTTGAGATACTGTTTACTTCTTGAATAGAGGCCGGATTCCAGTATATGGACTCCACCCCGCCCCGGTAGGCTGTGAACGCGCCGCCCAGGGCTGCTCCATGGGTCCCATTAAAAATCTGCAAAAACTGCGCGCCCGCACTACCCTGTCCAGCCCACAGGTGTGAAATTACGAATAAACTTACACAAAACAGGCTTAATCTTTTAGTCATCATTATCCATCTAATTTTATTCATGATCATAACATAATTCCTTTATACTTAGGGTGCCTGTACAATGGCAATTTTTCCGGTGTGTACTTTGTTCTTGCCGTTGAGCTTGGCTTCCACCTGATAAATGTATAAGCCGCTGGCCACTTTTAAACTTTCAAAATTGCGCAGGTCCCAGGATAGGGTTCCATATTCATCCAAGACTTCGTTGCCCTCAACAATCCCATCTTTCTTTAAATGGGCGATGAGATAACCGGCCACATTAAAAATGCGCACATGGACCGGATTATCCGGCGTTCCCGAGGGCAAATGGCGAAAATCAATACGCTGGTTATAGCGGCTCTGATCCCAGGCAGCCCGCACATAGTAGGGATTGGGCACCACCTTGATCTCATTCATATCAATTTCCTTCACCGGAGTGTACATATTGACCGTGTGGAATTTAAACCGATCTTTTTCACTGACGGGACGGGAGGTAAAGATAAACAGGGTATCATCTTTGGTAGGCGGCACTAAATAATCAGCCGTAGCCAAGCCAGTATCAATCGGAACAAAATTAAGTTTAAAGCAAAAGGGTGAAAGGGCTTTGGTTACCCGTGTTTGCTCTGATAGAACCGTCATGGCATTTCGGCCCAAACTATCATAGGGGGACTGCTCATCAATAATCCAGTCTACCAAGCCATTCTCTAAAAAAGTAAAGGTATTAAACGTGCGGCTCTGAATATTCTCATCCAGATTCCATACTTTCCAGGGCATTCTTTGGTCGGGTGCCACACTATTGGTCATCTGAGCCACGGCGGAAACAGAACCGCTATCGGGAAAAGTAACCCGGTAATCCACCGGTTCCAGTTTGTCCTCTCCGGTGATTTCCACCCGGAATATTTTCGCCATTTCCGTACCTAATCCCCAGGCGACTGAATCGATCGAGAGTTTGGGTGATTCTACTTTGAATATGAATCCGTGACTGATCGCCACGGAATCATTTTGAATCTCCTTGGCTTCATAAATAATATTTTTTCTAATTGTTCCAGTTAGGGTATCCACCCCCCATTGCATGAACCTGAAATTGGAATATTTGTATTCCGCCCGAATCTCCTTATCCGCCTTAAAGTCCGCTGCGGAGGACAAGCTGATTTGACCTTTACCATAATGTACCGTTCCCTGTACGGAATCGGACCCCAAAACACCGCTAAGACGACCTAAACTGTCATCACCGACCGTGCTGCTGGCGCCGGTCTGTCTGAGGACCACGGATCCGGGCATAATGCAGTAATTCCCCAGATTGAAGCTTATTTGTAGGGTATCATTTCCGGAACCCAGCAATTGATTGGATACCTGCACGGGCGCAATATCCGCATCATACATGACGCCATAATCGGCTTCCAATTTGGAATCATCCGGATCATTTTTAAAAAATTTAACTTCATAAGTATGACCCCGCAGATCACGATAATCCAGCATACCTCTTAATAACCTCCCGGTGGAAGCACCGATATGTTCGACAGCCGACAAATCAGGCTTGCCACTTACTTCCAGCGGCTGATGCTGGGGCATTACGGTTTGGATATTCTGGTAATAACTGCTTTCCAGGGCCGGAATGTTCAAATGAGGATAGCCTTTATCATAGGAGGTTACCGCATAATAATAGGTCATGCCGTTGGTTAATTCCTCATCCATATAGGTGTATTCCAGATCGGTTTGACTGCCGATATCCTGGGCCAGATAGGAATTTACGCTAAATATATCGCCTTCCTGCGGTGCCAAGACCTGCTGATTTTTCTCGACTTCCTCCACGTCAATGAAGGGTTCCCCCTGATCATACTGACCATTTTCATTCAGATCCGTATAGGCTTCGCCATAATCCCGGATTCCGTTGCCCATGCCGTCCTGATCGGTATCCACATAAAAGCCATTGCTGATCCGAATGTACATCCCGTTAAAATAAATGTAATGCCCGGACCGATATTTAGCGTCCGGCTGCTTGCCGCTGGCCCGGTTGCCATTGAACCTTTCATAGATACAGAATCCATCGCCCTGGCTGTGGGCCAGAAAATTAAAGGGTACCAATTGTTTATTGGAAACATCATAAATAATCAATTTGGTCGTATCTTCATCATCGGCCAGTTCTATAGTATACTCTGCCTGCTTGAAGCGTTCATAAAACAATTCCATTAACTCTTCTTCATCTTGGTTTCCGGTCTCTATATTCTGAAGATCCCCGTCGCCCATTACGCCGGCAAATTCGGAAATCGCATTAGCGCTGCCTTTGGTATATTCCACCGTTGCAGTGTTACTGGTGCTGTCGCCCTGGATATCGAAATCCTGTAGCAATTCCCAATCATCCTGCAGACCAGTGGTACTGCGATAAACCCGGAAGCCTTCAAAATCCTGTTCACCGGTATAGGGATCAATATCATCCAAAGGATCATTACTCCAGGAGAGATAGGCTTTGCGGTGTCCGGGTACCCCGGTCAGTTCCGGCGAGGAGGGCGGGGCCGGACCAATGAAGCCGTTATTATATTTCTCTACAGCGGCTTCCGCGTTCTTCTTGAGTTCGGCCAGGGAAGCACCCGCGACAATCGCCAGGGTGACACTGATTTCTTCTCCAGGACCTAGCCGTCTGACCGGGCCGGAACAGGAGAGCTGGCGGACATCCTGGGGTTCTTCATAGACTTCAAAGCTGTCCACAAAAGCCAGTTCGGCATATTTCAGATGATCCACGCCGTCATCATCCACATCGCCGGCAAAGCCTTCACTCTGACCCAAATCGGAACGAATCCAGGTCTGGAAGCCGGTCAGCCCTAACTGTTGGTACTCACCATCAATGGTATCCCGGGGGGTTTCGACAAAGATGGTACCGATATAGCCGGCTGAGGTCTCCCAGCCGGGTTCTTTCAGATCATAATCATAAGAATAACCTAAATTAAGTTTTTTATCAAAGCCGATCAGATCGTCTTCCGCATTAGGCCCGATATCATTATCCATAAAATAGCCGATAAACACCGAATCAAGGGCAAAATCATTCATGTTTTTGATCTTATAATTGAAATAGATATAATCGTCAATATTCCAGGAGTAAGTTCGTTGCTCCACCCGGATACCCAAGGGCTCCATATCGTATCCCAGGGTCCATAAAAAAGAGCCATACCGTTCTTTAATAAAATCACCGAAAACCGTGTAGGTATCCTCGTCAGAGACAATATCACCGACAACTTTACCATTCTGATCTTTGCGATAGGGATCCAATAAAATCACATCCGGATCCAAGCTTTCATTCTGGGCCAGCACTTTTAACCGCTTCTGATTGATCTCTTTGTAATCCAACCGAAAAATAGTATCCTCAGGTGACATGCCATAATAATCCCCGGTTTCTGGTAAAAAATAGGACCATATCTCCTGGTAATCCTCAATGTTTTTATTTTTCTGACCAAACAAGTATTCACCGGTATATTTGGGTGATTTACCATCGGTCTGACCGTTGATCTCCTGATTGGTTTGCCACAAGCGGGATACCGAGCTCTGATCAGAGTAATAAGCGGCGGTAGCGACGCGTACATTCTCAAAAGTCACGGATTTCCCTTTTAAGGTCACGGTTACGGGCTTGTCGTTGGCCGTGTTGAACTCGTCCGATTTAGCCCCGATCCACAACCCGGCGCCCCACACATAATACTGATCGGTTCCCCGCGGAAATTCACCGGTACGTCCATTCCCCAATCCATACCCGGAAGGCCACATGCCAGCGTAGGTGGTCCAGCCCGGGGGAGGTTCAAACAGCCCGCTCTGACCGGTATTACTAATGGTATATTTGGTTAAATAGCCGGAACCGGCCCAGGAGACCATAACACTGGGTGGAAATTCCGCGGTGCTTTTATTAAGTCCGAAGGGACTCAACCAGCGAGGCTCCGTACCCGGTTTCAGTTTTCCGTAAGTATGGGTAGCAAATCCACTGAATATGAATACCAGTGCAATTACGATCCAAAAAGACTTTTTAACGCTTCTCATAATATATTCTACACCTGTTTATTTAAAAGGTTAAGGAAATCCCCAGTCTTACTATGCGGGGTCTGCCATAATTATAGGGTTGATTTTGATGTTCCTTTTTCAGTCGTAATTGGGCCGCATAGGCGTCTTCCAGGGTATCAATACGTTTACCGGTTGTCGGATCGATTTTACCCAAAACAGACCGTAATACACTTTCATTGTAGGGAACCTTTTTACCATTATCATTCGGTTTGCCGCTATAGGGATAAACCCAGGCAATGTTCTTTTTATCAAACAGATTGCGAATATCGGCGTAGACATTCAGGCGGATATTGCTATTTAAAGGAAGGTATTTTTCCAGACGCAAATCAAAACGGGTAGTGGCCGGCATGCGCTTTGATCCCAGTTCCTGAGGTTTATCATATTGGTCCGTAGGTGTGTAAGGAGCTCCGGAATTAAAAATGAAGAACAGATTGGCATTAAAGTTTTGCAGCGGTCGCATGCCCAAAATTGACGGTCCACTACGGGGCGGAATAAAGTAATTCAGATTGCCTTTGAAAGAGTGGGTGATATCGAATTCCAGGGGATATTCTTTGGCTGGTAAGGGACGATCCACCTCATAGATGTAGAGATAATAAAATTCGCGATTTGAGGAACCCGTGCCTTTGGCATTCAGATAGGAGTAACTGAACTCACCATGGAAGCCATAAAAATTACGCATGGTTAACTTGACATCCACCCCCTTGATCTTGGCAAAGTCCTGGGTCTCTTGGAATGTAACCGTAGCAACCTGACCATTGAAAATGGTATTATAGGTCCGGGTGGCCAGTAAATTTTCCGCATCTTTATAATAGGCGGAAATCTCCAGCCCCAGATCTTCGGAGAAACGGTGTTTGATTCCTGCTTCGTAGGCCACGGTGCGTTCCGGTTTAACGTTGGGATTGCCAACTAAAGGCAGCCCGCTGGTCAGGTCAGCATAGAGGTTCTGATATATTTCTCCATATTCAGGGATCTGAAAAAAGTGGCCATAGTTAGCATACATGGCGGTTTTATCAGACACGGCAAAACTGATCCCAAAGCGGGGACTCAGTTTATGTTTGGGCGTGGCTTTGATATAATCCACACTCCCGTCGCCTTCGGTGCCCTTAGGATTAGTATCTGCATCGTAGTTGTCCCCATTGGGATCGGGGTTTTCAATCGGATCATATCCGGGTTCCTGTTCATCGGGCACTCCATCCTGACCGGCATCAAAATTATCGGGATTAGAAAAGGCTTTGGCATGCGGATGAAAATAATCGTAGCGCATTCCAAGGGTAGCCATTAAATCTTCATATTCATATTTATTTTCTAGCCAAGCCGCGCCGCTAAAGGGTTGATAATTATAGGAATCGAAATAGGGATTTTGATTGGCAAATTGAATATCGAAATAACTAAGCTCAGCCCTTTCAATCTTCCATCCGAACTTAGCCTCATTATGCATATTCAGTTGGGAATTCAAATGAAATTCAGCCGTATACAATTTGGTGTCCTGATCATGAAAGCGGGGACGACCGGGACCATAAGTAAAAATATTGAACAGGTCTTTGTCCCAGTACCAGCCATTGTGTAAATCTCCGTAGTACCCCCAAAGGTCATGAACAGCCTGGGAATCGGGTGACATGAACAAATAGTCAGCATAATCGTGACGGTCAAACTCCTGTTTATGCACGGTGTGGTCCGCAGGGTCATAGAATTCCGACTCTTCTTCCAGGTCAGCAGGAATATACCAGTAGTGCGCGTCATGATACCGTTGATTAAGGGCCTCTACTTCATAGCGGGGCGCCTTCCAGTCACCCGTTTCAATATTATAATA
>CAZXFH010000062.1:0-15392 GCA_964640055.1 uncultured bacterium
GCTATGTTCCCGGGGAGAAAATATGCCAAATTTTACCTGTTTTTACCATGGCAAACCGGGAAGTTGTGGCATTATCTTACTTTTATCAGATACGCTAAGTTGTTGTTTTTATTGAATTGAGCGAGTGAAGGGAATCGAACCCTCGCTACCAGCTTGGGAAGCTGGAGTTCTGCCATTGAACTACACTCGCTTTAAATAGCATTAAGAATTTAATATTAACAACCCATTTATTAAAACAATTTTTCCTTTTTTACAGAGCTGTTTTTTTTCGAAGAGGGTGTTTTTCAAGCCGGTGAATGCAACTCAAATAAAAACAAATAAATAACAATTTGTTGTGGTCATTAATTAATTAAACCACAAAATATTGTATATAATTTTCTCCATTTTACGGGATTAATACTTGACATAACAGCCCATTAAAAGTATATTTGAGTTGGTACGCTTAACACCATCTTTAACATGAATCTCTCGGGAGGGAAAATGTCTGATTCGGCACAAGCGAATGTAAGCGGTAGTAAAAAAATCCCCCAAGATATATTAAAGTCTCAGCAAGTCGCACACCCTAAAAAAGGCACCAAGTCCGCCTCAGATTATCCAGGAAATTTTTCGGCTAACGCTCTGGCTGTATTGAAACGACGTTATCTGAAAAAGAACAAGAGTGGCGAGCCCACCGAAAGCGCGGAAGATCTATTTCGTCGGGTAGCCAATGCAATCGCAATTGCCGACACGGAATATTCCCATAAAGCCGCCGTGGATAAAACCGCAGATGAATTCTACCAGCTAATGATCAAAAAGGATTTTATGCCCAATTCACCGACCCTGATGAATGCCGGTCGGGAACTGGGTCAACTCTCCGCCTGTTTTGTGCTACCCATTGATGATTCCATGGAGTCTATTTTTCAAACTCTCAAGGATACCGCTCTGATCCACAAGAGTGGCGGTGGCACAGGCTTTTCCTTCAGCCGTATCCGCCCCAAGAACAGTATTGTGCGCAGCACCAGTGGCGTAGCCAGCGGACCGGTCTCCTTTATGAAGGTCTACAATGCCTCAACTGAAGCGGTCAAGCAGGGTGGTACCCGGCGGGGTGCCAACATGGGTATTCTGCGGGTGGATCATCCGGATATTCTGGAGTTTATCAACTGCAAAATCAATAATGCGGATCTGACCAATTTTAACATATCCATTGCAATTACCGATGATTTCATGGAGCGGGTTCGCAATCATGATGAATACGAATTGATCAATCCGGTGAATGGCAATGTGACCGGCACTCTGAATGCGGCGGATGTATTTAAACTGATCGCCAAAAACGCCTGGAAGAATGGCGATCCGGGTATTGTTTTTATTGACCGGATCAGCGAGAGCAATCCCACCCCCACCATCGGGGACATCGAGGCCACCAATCCCTGTGGCGAACAACCTTTATTACCCAATGAAGCCTGTAATCTGGGCTCTATCAATCTGGCCAATTTTGTGGATAACGGCACAATCGATTATCAAAATCTGGGTAAAGTGGTAGACACTACGATCCATTTTCTGGATAATGTGATCGACGTGAACAAGTATCCTTTGCAAAAGATCGACCGCTTGGTGAAAAAAAGCCGTAAAATCGGTCTGGGTGTTATGGGCTTTGCGGATGTCTTGTTTCAATTAAAAATCCCTTATAATTCCGAGCGGGCGCTGGAGCTGGCTGATGATGTCATGCAGTTCGTTTACAAGCGTGCCCAAAAAGCCAGCATCAAACTGGCTGGAACCCGGGGCACTTTTCCCTTATGGAAAGAGAGTATTTTCTCCCCGGACGGGCCCCAGTTGCGCAACGCCTCCATTACCACAATTGCACCGACCGGCACGATTTCCATGATCTCGGATTGTTCCAGCGGCATTGAGCCCATCTTTTCATTGGTCTTCACCAAATCCGTCATGGATGGCACCGATCTGTTGTATGTGAACCCCTATTTTGAAGAAGCCTGTCGCGAAGCCGGGATTTACAGTGAAGAATTGATGAAAAAGGTTGAAAAGGCGGGTTCGATCCAGGATATGGATGAAATCCCGGATGAGATCAAACAAATCTTTGTCACAGCCCACGATATTACCCCGGAATGGCATGTACGCATTCAGGCCGCCTTTCAGAAGTGGGTGGATGCCGCCGTTTCCAAAACCTGTAACTTTAAGCGGCATGCGACCATCGATGATGTCGTTGATGCCTACTGGCTGGCCTATGAAGCCGGCTGCAAAGGCATAACCATCTACCGGGATGGTAGCCGGGAGGAACAGGTTCTCTACGTAGGCAAAGACAAACCGAGCGCAGCTGATACCGGGGCGGCGCAGCCCACAACGCTGGAATCTCCCATGATCCAGCCCCGCATCCGGCCTCAGGACACACTGGGGATCACCAAGCGCATCCGCACGGGACTGGGCACCCTGTATGTCACCATTAATGAGGACAATCAGGGCCTCTGTGAGGTTTTTACCAACATTGGCAAAGCCGGCAGCCAGGCTCAGGTCGAGTCCGAGGCCATCAGCCGTCTCATCTCTCTGGCGCTTCGGTCGGGCATTGATCCCTTTGCGATCATTAAACAGTTAAAAGGAATCGGCGGGCCCAGTCCGGTTTGGGAAAACGGCACCAAGATCCTTTCCACCCCGGACGCCATTGCCAAGGCGCTAGAAAGTTATCTGGAAAGTAAAAAAGAGGGGGAACAGGCGCCCAAAAAACAATCTCAGCCTTCTTTTTCCCTGGCCGAGAGTGTAACTGATAAAGAAACCCGGGCGCCAACCATTCAACAGCAGGTTAGCAATAAAAAAACCATGCGTATTTGCCCTGATTGCGGTGGCCCGGTCTATCATGAAAGCGGTTGCTTAACTTGTCCCGCCTGCGGCTTTTCTCTGTGTTGATTCATCTCAAACAAGCATAATATAAAAAATCCCGGTGTGAAGCCGGGATTTTTCCATTTATATGGCTCTGATTTGAAGCGGAGCGGGCTATTCTTCCAGAATCTCTTTTTCTTTCTTTTCCAGGGTTTCATCAATTGTCTGGTTGTATTTATCAGTCAATTCCTGAATTTCATCCATGGCGCCGTGGGCCCGGTCCTCCGAAACTTCGTGATCTTTCTCTAATTTTTTTATCTCATCATTGGCATCACGCCGGATATTGCGAATCGCAATCCGGCCCTCTTCGGCCAGTTTATGGGCATAGCGGGCCAGTTCCTGGCGTCTTTCCTCTGTCAATTGCGGGACCGGGCAGCGTAACAGGTTGCCTTCTACTTGCGGATTCAATCCCAAATCAGCACTCCGGATGGCCTTATCAACCGCGCCCACAGCGTTTTTATCATAAACATGCACCACCAGCATACGCGGATCCGGTGTCGCTACATTGGCGATTTGGTTTAAAGGGGTCTGGGTGCCGTAGTAATCTACTTTGACATGATCCAGAATCGAGGGGGTTGCCCGGCCGGTTCGTATGGCTGCCAGATCATGCCGGCAGGCCTCCACGCTCTTTTTCATCCGTTGCTTGGCATCTTTTATTACTTCATCAATCATTTTTCACTCCTTGTGATACTAGGGTCCCGACAGACTCTCCTGTCAATATTTTTTTTAAATTTCCCGCTTGAAGCATATTATATACGATGATGGGAATCCGGTTATCCCGGCAAATACTGAAAGCAGTTAAATCCATCACCCGTAATTTCTTTTCCAGGGCTACCTGGTAATCCAGCTGCCGGTACAATTGCGCATCTTTATAATGCACAGGATCCTTATCATAGACGCCCTTAACCTTGGTGCCCTTGATCAGCACCTGAGCACCGATCTCTGCAGCACGCAGCGCGGCCCCTGAATCGGTGCTGAAATAAGGTCGCCCGGTACCGGAACTGAAAATCAGGACTTCACCTTTACCTAAATATTCTTTAGCCCGGCGGATATGCATGGGTTCAGCCACTTCCTCCATCCGAATCGCGGAAAACAGACGACAAGCGACTCCCCGGTTGAGCAGGGCATCCTGGAGCGCAAGGCCATTGATTACCGTGGCTAACATGCCCATATAATCGGCGCGTACCCGATCCATGTCCTGGGCGCCGGCACTTAAACCGCGGAATATATTACCTCCGCCGATTACGATCCCGATTTGAGCCCCCAACTCTTGCGCAGCAATGATCTCTTCGGTCAGTTGCCGGATCATTGCGGGTTGAATGCCAAACCCCATTTTGCCAGCCAGCGCCTCACCCGAAAACTTTAATAGGACGCGCTTATATTTTAATTCTGGCATTAAATTTTTTGAAAAATAAATTTATTTAGCTATTATCCTCGCCTAACTGATAGCGGGTAAACCGTGAGATCGTGATATTTTCGCCGATTTTGCCAATGGTGGTTTTCAGGTATTCCTCCACCGTCATCTGGGAATCTTTAACATACGACTGTTCTAATAAACAGTTTTCCTGATAAAATTTATTAAGCTTGCCTTCCACGATCCGATCGATCACTTTGTCGGGTTTGTTCTGGCTTTTAGCTTGATCCCGGTAGATTTCCTGTTCTTTGGCCACCAGTTCGCTATCGATTTCGTCCCGTTTGATGGCGACCGGATTGGTGGCGGCAATATGCATGGCTATATTTTTAACAAATTCTTTGAAATCATCGTTCTTGGCCACAAAATCGGTTTCGCAATTGACTTCCAGAAGAACCCCAATTTTATTTCCGGGATGGATATAGGCAGATATCATGCCTTCATTGGCTTCCCGGTCAGCCTTTTTCTGGGCCTTGGCCATTCCCTTTTTGCGCAGGATATCGACTGCCTCATCCATATCACCTTCGGCTTCCTGCAAAGCGTTTTTGCAGTCCATCATCCCGCTGCCGGTTCTGTCCCGGAGTTCTTTCACCTGCTGGGCTGAAATTTTCATCAATAATCCTCTTAATTTTAACTACTGGCTTGTTCTTCAGTCATTTCGATTCTTGAATTACGGGCCTCTAAAATTGCATCCGCCAATTGGCTGATGATAATCTGGATGGTTTGGATCGAATCATCATTGCCCGGTATGGGATAATCGATGAGGGTCGGATCCGCATTGGTATCCACAATCCCAATTACCGGGATAGACAATTTGTTGGCTTCCTTGACCGCAATATCATCACAAATAACATCGGCAACGATCAGGGCATCGGGCAGTCTTTTCATACTTTTGATTCCCCGGTGCAAATCTGCCAGACGAACCCGTTCCCGTTCCAGAGTCAACTTTTCCTTTTTGGTAAGATTATCGCTATAACCGGAAGATTTTATTTTCTCCAATTTTTGTAGATGACGAATACTTTTCTTAATGGTTGAAAAATTGGTCAGGGTACCACCTAACCAGCGCTCGACAACATAAAACATCTCGCAGCGATCGGCTTCTTTTTGGATAATATCTTTGGTCTGTTTTTTAGTACCGACAAAAAGGATATCCCCGCCTTTGCGCACTGTTTCCCGCGCAAAGCGTGAGGCTTGTTCAAGACAATCAGCGGTTTTATGCAGGTCAATGATATAGATCCCGTTCTTTTTCATAAAAATATAGGGCTTCATCTTGGGATTCCATTTACTGGTCAAATGTCCAAAATGGGCACCGGATTTCCAAAGCTGATCAAATTTTATTTCACTCATATAATCCTATCTCTGTTAAATTTTAACGTTTGGAGAACTGATAACCCCGCCGGGCCCCGGCCAGTCCGTATTTCTTTCTTTCTTTAACCCGGGCATCACGGGTAAGTAAACCGGCTGTTTTTAATTTTCCCCGGAGCTTGGGATCAAATTCCTCTAGTGCCCGGGACATCGCCAGGCGAATAGCGCCCGCCTGTCCGGATAACCCCCCGCCATCAACATTGATATCAATGTCCAGGTCTTTGACATGGTCACAGACTTCCAGGGGTCGCCGGATATCCTGTTTGAGTGTTTCCCGGTTGAAATAATCCTCCGGCTCGCGTTGATTAATGCGGATTTTTCCACTACCAGCCCGCATACGCAGCCGAGCAATCGCACGTTTACGTCTGCCGATGGCACTATATTCTAATTTTGGCATCGTTATCCTATCCTTTTATTTTTAATGGTTTGGGCTCTTGGGCGGCATGGGGGTGGTCAGCCCCGCGATATACCTTCAACTTTTTAATAATTTGTCGGCCCAGACGATTATGGGGCAGCATGCCCTTAACCGCATGTTTAATAATCCGGTCCGGATGTTTTGCCAGCATTTCATTAAAATCAGTAGATCTTTCATTTCCAATATAGCCCGAATGACGAAAATAGGCTTTATAATTGCTCTTCTTGCCCGACAGGCGGATCTTTTCAGCGTTGATCACGATGACATAATCCCCGGTATCCAGATGAGGGGTAAATTGCGGCTTATGTTTGCCGCGCAGAATCTGGGCCACTTCACTGGCCAGACGACCCAGGACCTGGTCTTGGGCATCGACTACAAACCATTTATTATCAATCTCATCCGCGGTCGGATAGTAGGTTTTAAACATAGGTTTTCTCTCGTTTTATTAAATACAATTTCTGCGTCCAAAAAAGCAGGAAAACTTACAATGAGACGACTTTAGAATCAAGATATTTTTCGACCAGCAAATAAAGATTATTTTATTCCGCAGGTCGGCGTGGTAAAGAAATTGTTGGCCTAAACGGTTTCCAGGGTTAAAATCAAGCGGGATTAGAAAGTAACATAGGCTGACTCGTTGAGCACTCCTTTGACCCGGCCGGTCATTTCCGTACCGATGAAGGGCGTGTTTTGTGACTTGGAATAAATGTTCTTTTTACTGAAAATCCACCATTCATCGGGATCGAAAATCGTCAGATTCGCCTTTTCAGCGATTCTGAGTTCCGGCAGGGAGAGGTGCATGATACGGGCCGGATTAACGGTCAGCTTTTTGATCAGCTCGATTACTGAGAGGTGTCCCTTATGCACCAAATGGGTCATGCCCAGACCAAAGGCACTTTCCAAACCAATCATGCCATAGGAGGCCAGATCCAGAGAGGTTTCCTTGGTATTATAGGTATGCGGGGCGTGGTCGCTGGCGATTGCATCCAGGGTACCATCCTTCAATCCTGCTATCAGAGCCTGGCGGTCTTCCTCAGTACGCAGGGGCGGCGCCACCTTGCCGTTAGCATCAAATTTGCGCATATATTCATCTGTCAAAGAGAAATGATGCGGTGTGGCTTCCGCGGTTACGGTGGTGCCCTGCTGCTTGGCGTGCCGGATCAAATCCACTGCCCCGGCCGTGGTAACATGGGGCACGTGGAGGTGGGCACCGCTGAAACGGGCCAGAGCCAGATCACGAGCCAGCATAATTTCTTCGGCCAATGCCGGATTACCGGGCAGGCCCAGCTGCGTCGAGACCACCCCTTCGTTCATTAAACCGCTACTGCGCAGATCCACATCTTCAGCATGATTGATAATCGGTTTCTTGACAATTTTGGAATATTCCAGGGCGTAACGCAGGATCAAGGAGTTGCTGAGCGGTGTACCGTCATCGGAAAAGGCCACGGCACCGGCTTTAGCCAGCTGCACAATTTCAGTCAGTTCCTGACCGGCTCGGCCTTTGGTAATAGCCGCAATTGGATAGACTGCCACGGGTAATGTGGCGGCCTGCCGGTAAATATAGCGAATGTCACTCTCCGTATCGATGGCCGGATTAGTATTCGGCATACAACATACCTGGGTAAACCCGCCGGCCAGGGCTGCCCGGCTGCCACTTTCAATGGTTTCCGCATCTTCCTGGCCGGGCTCCCGGAAATGGACATGTATATCGATAAAACCGGGCGCCACCGATAACCCTTTAATATCAACGACCTGTTTGACTCCCTTTTCGGGAATATTTTCACTGATCTTGATCAGGCGCCCTTTTTCAATCAGAATATCTGCCGGGTAGGTCTTTTCCTTAAACGGATCGACGACTATCCCGTTTTTCAGTAGCAGGTCACCTCTAATATTTTTTATCTCCATCGATTATACTCCTAATTTAATGCTTATTTACCCCCGATTAACAGATACAGAATGGCCATGCGCACGGCCACGCCGTTCAGTACCTGATGCAGAATAATGGAATGCTCACCATCAGCTACGTCCGAGTCAATTTCCACCTGGCGGTTAATCGGTCCCGGATGCATGACCGTGATCGGCTTTTTCAATTCAGTTAGTCGTTCAGTGGTAATACCATAGACATCCCGGTATTCCCGTAACGAGGGCAACAGGCCTTTACTCTGGCGTTCTTTCTGAATGCGTAAAATGTTGGCCACATCACAAAATTGCAGGGCTTCATCCAGATTGTAGGTTACTTTTACCCCTAGAGATTCGATTCCATAGGGAATAAAAGTTGGCGGACCGCACAGCATCACATGGGCGCCCATGGTTTTCAAACCGTAAATATTGGACAAAGCCACCCGGCTGTGTTTAATATCACCGACAATAGCCACATTCAGATCTTTCAACTGTCCGTATTTTTCCTGCATGGACATCATGTCCAGCAGCGCCTGGGTAGGATGTTCATGGGTCCCGTCACCGGCATTGATCACCACGGCATCCACAAATTGCGATAGCAGGTTGACCGATCCCGGCGTCGGATGTCGCATGATCACCGCATCCATTTTCATGGCAAACAGGTTTTGAATCGTATCCTTGAGACTTTCCCCCTTTTTTAAACTGCTGGAAGCCGCTGAAAAGTTTACTGTATCCGCGGAAAGCCGCTTTTCAGCCAGTTCGAAAGACATCCGCGTGCGGGTGGAGGGCTCGAAAAAGAGGTTCACGATCGTGGTCCCCTGTAATGTGGGTACTTTTTTCACCGGCCTTTCCAGAACTTCGCGAAAAGAAAAGGCCGCATCCAGAATCGAGCTGATATCCTCGGCCGGCACTTGCTCTAATCCCAACAAATGGTTAATACTTAGGTTCATTTAAATTATCCTCATTGTTTATTGCTCCAAGCTCATTAAATCAATTCCTAAAAACAGAGGGCTCACTCCTCTTCCCTGGTCGTCCGCACCAGTAAAATGCCATCTTTACCGTCATGCTCCTTGACCAGAACCCGGATCTCTTCATTGGCTGCGGTGGGAAAATTTTTACCAATATAGTCGGGACGAATGGGCATTTCCCGGTGGCCCCGATCTACCAGAACAGCCAGCCGGATCGCAAAAGGACGGCCGAAATCGATCAGCGCATCCAGAGCAGCCCGCACTGTGCGGCCAGTATAAATAACATCATCCACCAGAACCGAGATTTTGTTGTCCACACTAAAGGGGATATCGCTCACTTCAATGGTGGGCAGTTTATTTTTCTTGCGAAAATCATCACGGTACATGACCACATCCAGGATACCCAAGGGGGGCTCCTCCTGCTCTATCTCCTTGATTTTATGGACAATTCTTTTGGCCAGATATTCACCCCGGGTGCGAATGCCGATAATAGCCAAATCCTGGGTACCCTTGCATTTTTCCAGAATTTCATGGGCAATCCGGGTCAGCATCCTGTTCATCTGCCGCTCATCCGCCAGCGTTTTTTTAACTTCAAAATTCATTAAAACCTCCTTATAAAAAAATCCACCGCCTGACGGTAGATTCATTCTTTGTCTTATGCCCTTTCCAACTCACGGGTTAGGTTTAAAAGGCTCCTTTTTTTGTTGGATATTAATTTACACAGTATTATCCACAATCGCCACTTTTTTTACCTGAATTATATGAGTTTTATTCCTGTTTCCGGGTAATTAACCAAATCTTAATTTGGATATTTGCCCTGCAGAACAGATATTTCAAGTGCAATTTTAAAACACGGGAGTTCTATGCATACTCTTAAATCCGCTACAACTATTGCACTGCTGGTCATACTGATGTGTCACGCTATTTTTGCCCAGCGAGGACGGTTAGGACGCCCTCCGTTGACCGGTGACCCGGAAGAACGACGCAGTGCCAGTAGCCGTTTCCTGATCTCCACTCCGCAAGTGGCCATATTTGAAGAAGACAATCAATTAAAAGCCCGCCTGACCCTGCAAACGACGCGCCCTTTTCAAGCGGCTTACTGCTATTACGGTCGCTTTCTGCCTCATCAAAAAATACCCACACCCACCTATCGCCACTTCGCCCAAAGTAATACACCCGGCCCAGCTACCGAACAGGAAATTATTCTGAATCTCACCACCCTTTTCTATGCGGTCCATGATGTGGATGACCAATTCACTTCTGAGCAAGGCGGGACAGTCTGCTATCGTATCGCCCTGCCTGAAATTAGGGGTAAGGGGCTCCGTTTCTATGACAGCCGGTTTCAATTCCATCAGCAGCGTGATATTGTTTGCATTATTGAAGGTCCCTGGGTGGATTTTACCGGCCCACAAGAGGTGACCATTACATGGCATACCGATCGACATGCCGAGGGCTGGATATTACTGGATAGTAAACAGTTTACTTCTCCTCCCGGCTGCCGGCATGAGATAAGTGTTTCCGGTCTGCAGGGAGTTGAGCATCAATATCAGGTGTTTGCCAGCGCTGAGGATGCTACTGTTAATAGCCGCATATATTCCTTTCGGCTACCCGCTCAATCCCGCAAATTTCTATTTGCCGCCCTGTCTGACAGCCGGTCCGGACTTGGTGGGCCCTTACATAATTATATGGGTGTCAATTACGCGACCCTAAAGCGCCTGATTATCGGGGCCGCCCAACAGGATGCCCAATTTATCATTTTTGCCGGTGACTTGATTAACGGGCATACCACCGATGAACTGGATTACCGGTTGCAAATGCAGGCTTGGAAGCAGGCGGTTGAACCGGTCGGTCATCACATCCCGATCTTCGAAGGTATGGGAAATCATGATCTGGTGCTGGATTTCTGGTCCGACCCGCGGCACAACTATGGCATCCGCATGGATAAAGTCTATGGCAAATCCAGTGAAGAACTCTTTGCCGAATTATTTGCCAATCCTGACTTTGATTATCCCCGCAAAGAACACCCCCAGGCCCCCCCTTATCAGGAAAATGTCTACTATTATGACTGGGACAACTGTCGCTTTATTTCACTGAACACCAATTACTGGTGGGCAGCTTGGGCTGAAGATATCGGCGGCAATATCGAAGGTTATATCTTGGCTAATCAAATGAACTGGTTTAAACGGGTGCTCAAGGAGGCCGCACATGATCCCAATATTGATCATATTTTCATATTCACTCATGAACCCCCCTTCCCGGCGGGCGGCCATTTACATGACGCCATGTGGTATAGCGGCGGCTCACCCCGGGAAAACCGTGATATTGATGGTAATCCGCTCGATAGAAGCCACATTATTGACGCTCGTGATGAATTCTGGGAAGCGCTGGCGAATAACGGTAAAGTACGCGCCGTAATCACTGGGGATGAACACAATTATCACCGTATTTTAATTGACAAACAGAGCAAAGTCTACCCCGACGGCACTCCCAATCCC
Source organism: uncultured bacterium (assembly GCA_964640055.1). Classification (GTDB taxonomy): domain Bacteria; phylum Fidelibacterota; class UBA2242; order UBA2242; family JAFGTP01; genus CAZXFH01. The sequence continues at coordinate 11,416 of CAZXFH010000062.1, forward strand.
GATTTCAGCAACCCGGTCTATTTATTGATTAGCGGCGGCGCCGGGGCGCCTTATTATGCTCAGGTAACTGAAGATGTACCCTGGAAAAATTCAATAAGGTCCTTTTCCGCACAATCGCATTATTTACTTTTCGGGGTTGAACAGCAGGATATCTATCTTTTTGTAATATCCTTGTCTCAGGAAATTATCGAAGCCGTGCAGATTGTAAAGAGTGGCCAAATTAGCAACCAAACGGTTGCACCGACTTTACTGAAAAATTGGTGATCAGGATTTGCCCAGGACATGCAGTGCCACGGCCCCGCATAGATAAGCATGTACCGCTTTGGATTGAAAACCCGCTGGTCTGAAAATTTCAACCAGTTGTGGGGCAGGATAAAAATGGGGAATGGTATAGGCTAAATAGCGATAGGCTGCTTTTTGGCCGGAAATAAGCACTCCGGTTGTTCTGACCATTAATCGAATATAGAGATGGAAAAACCAACGAATTAAGCGACTTTGTGGTTGGCTGGTCTCCAGGTGAAGAAAGGTTCCGCCTGGCTTGAGAATACGCCAAAATTCCCGGAAGGTTTTGGTCAATCGCTCAGGTTTTAAGCCCAGATTACGGGTGGCAAAAGAGATGGTGATCAGATCAAAACTACCATCGGGAAAAGGCGTCACGGTGGCATCACCGAGCATAAAATTAATTCTTTCACCCTGGGGTTTATCCCGGGCAACAGAAAGCATGGGCCCTGAAAAATCAAGACCATATACAGCTGTTTTGGCCGGAGCCACCTGCTGAAGATAAGTCGCCATCTCTCCTGTACCGGTGCATATATCCAACCAGCGAACGCCACCTATGCCGCAGGCCAACCGGGCCACCTGTTTGCGACACAGAATATCCGCCCCCCACGTGAACAGATGGTTGATCAACTCATAGGTTTCGGGAACCTGACTAAAAATTTTTTGCACTGCTTTACTTTTCAATGACCGATTCTCTTTTCTCTGACTGTTATTCCGTTCTATGAAATTATTGCTTGCCTCATGCATTAAGCAGTTATGCACAATTTGAAATTTTCATGCACCCTGTAATTTCTTGTAATCCCGCTCATTGATCCTAAATTATGCGCGTACAGGTCTGCTCAAACATAAAACCGAGAGGAGGCAGTCATGATTTTTGGTAAAGAACTCAATTTCAAAACTCAGGGATTTTCTGATATTATCAATATTACTGATGCAGTGAACGATGTCATTCAAGAGTCCGGGATCCAGGGGGGATTAGTTACTGTCTCAGCCATTGGTTCCACTGCCAGCGTGACCACCATCGAGTATGAACCCAATCTGGTGGCGGATATGCAGGCTCTCCTGGAGAAATTAGCCCCTAAAGACATGCACACCCGGCACGGCAGTACCTGGGGTGATGATAATGGTTTTTCCCACTTGCGGGCCAGTCTCATGGGACCCAGTGCCAGTGTCCCCATAAAAAACAGTAAAGCGCTCCTGGGTACCTGGCAGCAGATTATTGTCATTGATCATGACAATCAGTCTCGCAACCGGCGCATTTACGTGCAGCTGGTCGGTTCAGACAACCGCTGATCTTACTGCTCAGAATAGGCGGTGGTTAAATCCAGGAAATGTTTTACTTTTTGCGCAATTTTACGGGGGGTAAAACCCAGGGCCTGAGCCGCATCCTCAAAGGGTGCCGAGATACCAAATTGTTTTATATCAATAACCTTCATCGGCCCCTGGCTGATTTCCTCCCAGCCGACCGATGTCGCCGCCTCAACGATAACGAGGGGGCAATCTCTTTGCGGAATAACGGAATATTTATAGGCGGTGGGTTGCCGTTTGAATGATTCCAGGCTGGGCATGGAGACAACCCTGACGGAATATCCGGCTTCCTTTAGTAATTCAGTGGCCTCCATAACCAAAGATACTTCCGATCCGGAAGCGATCAGGGTTACCTGCGGTGGATCTTGGTGTTCTTTGGCCAGGATATAGCCTCCTTTTTGGACCTGGTGCATATCACGCTCATTAATATTAGACAGCGGCGCCAGCTTTTGACGTGTTAAAATAAGCGCGGTAGGGCCTTTTACATTCCTTAATGCCAAGGCCCAGGCGGCGGCCACTTCCATACTGTCGGCCGGACGGATAACCATCATATTTGGAATGATGCGCAATCCGGAAAGCTGTTCCACCGGCTGATGGGTGGGACCATCTTCACCCACATAAAAGCTGTCGTGGCTGAATATGTAAATAACCGGCAGCCCCATCATGGCACACAATCGCATGGCTGGCTTCATAAAGTCGGAAAAGACCAGGAAGGTAGCGCCATATGGGCGGAAACCCTCATAGAGCGCAATGCCATTCAAAATACCGGCCATGGCCTGCTCCCGGATACCAAAATGCAGGTTACGCCCCTTGAAATTATCCCGTTGAATGCTGGCATAGGCTTTAAGCTCGCTTTTGTTGGAAGGGGCCAGGTCAGCAGAGCCACCGCAAAATCCCGGGATCAAATCGGCTATTTTCTGCATAACCGCTCCGGACATAACACGCGTGGCATTTTTATCTTTGGGTACGACCTTGTAGAGCTGGTCTTCCAGATCATCGGGAAGCCATGCATTTAGACTGTCACTTCTGGCGTCATCCAGTTCAGGAAACTGTGTCTGCCATTGGGCATATTCAGCCTGCCATGCCTGATACTCTTCTTGTAACTCCACTACTCTCTTTTCACAAATCTTCCTGACCTCAGGAGGGACATAAAACCAAGCCTCATGGGACCAACCCAGACGCTGCTTAGTCTCCGCCAATTCAGTTTCACCCAGGGGAGCACCGTGGACACCAGCGGTATCCTGTTTATTGGGACTGCCGTAACCGATATGGGTTTTGGTAATGATCAAGCTCGGTTGCTCAGTCGCCTGAATACCTTCCGCGAGTGCCTGGGCCACCGCGTCCTGATTATGCCCGTCTGCCTGCCGGACATCCCATCCCAGAGCCTGAAAGCGTTTACCCACATTTTCTGAAAAAGCCAGCCCGGTTTTGCCTTCAATCGTGATCTGGTTACTGTCGTAGAGATAAATAATATTGCCCAGACCGAGATGACCGGCCAAAGAAGCAGATTCATTGGAGATGCCTTCCATAAGATCGCCATCACTGACGATCCCATAAATCCGGTGCCGGCCGAAAATCCGAAATTTATCGCGATTATAGCGTGCAGCACTCATTTCAGCGGCAATCGCCATACCGATGCCGGCGGCGAAACCGATTCCCAACGGACCACTGGTGGTTTCTACTCCCGGAGTACGAGCGAATTCCGGATGCCCCGGCGTCTTAGAGCCCAGTTGGCGGAAGGCTTTCAGATCGGAAAGGCTTATATCATATCCATATAAGTGCAACATCACATATAACAAGGCAGACCCATGCCCGGCAGAAAGCACGAAACGGTCCCGGCCCGGCCACTGCGGATCCTGAGGATTGAATTTTAAAAATTGATGCCAGAGGACAAAAGCAGCGTCGGCCATACCCATAGGCATTCCGGGATGACCGGAATTGGCTTTTTGAACGCAATCGGCGGCCAAAAGTCGGATCGTATGGGCAGCTAATTTACGTTCCTCAAAGGGAACAGAACTCTTACTCAAAACAATCTCCCTGAAACATTATGCGTGCTTGACGGGATCTCTTTAAAAGGAAAAAAGGGAACATTCACAAGAAGTCCCCTTTTTAAATAACCTGCTATTAAGAAACCTATATCACTTTATGTACCAGCAGTCCAACCATGAGTATCAAAGCGACAATAATCAGAGCCACACCGATATTGCCTTTTTTGATCTCTTCCCATTCGTCAATAGAAACAGACAACCAGTCAAAGACTTTAATGGCCAGTCCCACGCCAAAAGAAAAACCGATGGCAGCAATAATCGCCCAACCAATTCCTCTTAGATACATCATCAAAGTATAGCTCCATGAAAAAGGTTCCATGAGTTCCTCCCTTATTTACAATT
>CAZXFH010000063.1:0-14217 GCA_964640055.1 uncultured bacterium
ATAGAGAAGCCATGTTTAAGGGCCGCATCATCATTGTCCGGCCTTTGCTTTCGATTGCCAAAAAGCAGCTCCTTACTTATGCTAAAAGCGAGCAACTGAGCATACCAAAAACAGAGTGCGCTTATGGTAAGAACAGCCAACGGGCTGAAATACGTCAGCTAATCCGAAAACTATCCCAGTTAAGGAAACCCTTCCGTAAAAATTTGCAAAGAGCGATCGATCGATGGAACGCATCTATACGCAATTAAGAATAATTAAACCTTGGCCAGCTCAGTGGCTTACTACCATTTGCTGAGCGGAAATATTCAGGATATTTTGCAGAAAAGCGGCTACAGATGACATACCCTGTTCAAAGGTTTTCTCATCATGCCCGGCGTCAGCATAAATATGCGCCTCGAATTCCGCAGCACTCAAGTCCTGTTCATTTGCCACTTCAATAAGGCGCCGGGCCTGACTGACATCCACAATATCATCCTTTTTGCCATGGTGAACCTGCAGAGGCGCCATACGCTCCAGAAAATAGACCGGAGAGCGCCGCACCATCTCAATGCGCATCTGATCAATGGTAATGTCACCATTTTTTAAAGGCTGGAGATATTGGGTATTCAAATAATCCAGTCCCGGAAGGTCACGCAGCTGGCCGGTCAGGGCATCACCGACTACGTTGCGCACATACTCCCCGAAGAAATCGGAAGGACCGAAAAATTCGACAACGCCATCGATGCGGGCATCGCGGACCGACATCAGCATGCCCACGCAAGCGCCCCGGCTAACACCCAGAACAGCTACGCGGTTGGTATCAATCGCTGGCGTGGTACTAAAGGCCACTTCCATTAAGGCCAGGGCATCATCTACATCCCAATTCCAGGGGCTGGGATCTCCGCCGGATTGACAGATAATACTATCTCCATAGACCAGTGGTTCAGAGCGAAAGGAGGGAACGGCTAGAACCACTCCCCCTACCAAACTGGCAAAGTTCTGATCAAAGCTCATCATGGCAATCTGGTTAAGATTTACCCCTTCATCCCCGCCATGGGTGTAGATCAGAAGCGGTAATGAACCCGGCTGAACATCAGGAGGTACGATAATAGCCCCGTAATGGGTTATACCACCGTCAACCGTATATGAAACAATCCGGACCCTGTAAAACTGGCTACCAATGAATAATTGGGTAGTATCAATTTCAGCCATATTAGAGGCGTTAACAGTCCGTTCTTCCCATTCATTTAATACCGTGTTTATTTCATCTTCTTCCGGCGGTGCAAAGAGTGTTTCAAAATCAACCCCTTCGACTATACCACTATACTTATCTTGATCATCCCCTGTGGGACTTTTTTCACAAGTCCACAGACCTAAAATGATTATCAGGGTAAATATTGTTATTATTTTCCTGTTGCTTTTCATGTCTCTTTTTCCTTTTCTTTACTATGCTTACCTTCAGCAATACAGCCAAAATCTCTAATCAGGGTAAGGATAATTTTAACCCCGAGGGCGATCAATTCATCGGGAAAATCATAATCTGGTGCATGCAGAGGCGGCGCTGCTTCACCTGCCCCCAGTCCAAAATAAGCGATCCGTGAAAATTTCTGAAAGTAGCCAAAATCCTCTGACCCTGGAAATGGCTGTTCCGGTTGGATTACGTTTAGATCTAACTTCCGGGCTACGCTGAGTACTTTATTGACCGCTTCACAGTCATTAACAGTAGGCTCAAACTCCTCGGTCCACTGAGTTTCGGTCTGTAATCCATAAGTGTTGCCAATCCGTTTAGCCAGTTGTACGCATTGTCTGGAGAGGGATTGCATCGCCTTTTCAGAGTGCGCTCTAAGGGTGGCAGCAACTCTTGCGGTTCCCGGTGAAATCCCAAAAGCTAGGTTTCCTATTCGAGTATAAATCAGGGTGACTTGCAGGGGGGCGTTAAATTCACTTTGATACTGGGGTAAACTGCTGAACGCATGGATTAGATCGGCAACCGCAGGGGCCGGATTTGAGCCTTTCTGCGGTTCTGAGGCATGTGAGGAAGTCCCTTGATAATCCACAATCAATCCCCGGGAAGCGGCTGCAAAAGTATCCGGGCGGGTGATAATGCTGTTTTTTTCAAATCCGGGCATATTGTGCAAGGCAAATATATAATCCGGATTGATCTCCAGAAAATCGGGGTCTTCCAGAACTCCACGCGCTCCTTGTCCATTCTCCTCAGCCGGTTGAAATAACAGCACGATCCGCCCCTTAATTATCGGTTGGGCTGCGAGATATTGCGCCACGGCGGCTATGATGGCCATCTGACCATCATGACCACATTTGTGACTCACCCCCTTCGTCTGGGACTTGTAGGGCAGATCAGTGGTTTCGTTAATTGGCAGGGCATCCATTTCACAACGGAACATAATGGTAGGACCGGTCCGCTTAGTTCCAAACAGGGCTGCGATTCCATGACCCCCCAAACCGGTTTTAAGCCGATCAGGTGGATGGGATTTAAAAAATTCCTGTATAATCCCTGCGGTTTTCTCTTCTTTTCCTGCCAGCTCGGCTCTGCGATGTAACTGGTGACGCAGACGGATAATATTTTTTAATTCCACAATTTGACCCGCAAATTACTATAGTTCATCGATGTCAATATCCAGGATAGGTTTGCCTTCCCAGCCCTGATAATCATAATGCCACCACTCGGACTGAATACCGGAAAAACCATGCTTTTCCATGGTGTCCCTTAATATCCGGCGATGCCGGATGGCTTCCGGAGGCAGATCCATATAATCGGCATGAGCCTTTTCACTGAAATCATCAAATTTAGTCGGCATTTTGACCGGGTTTCCCTCCATATCCACTAAAGAGACATCCACAGCATAGCCGCGGTTATGGCGAGAGCCATTCTTGGGATTGGCTACATACTGGGGATCAGGAAGTATCTCCCACATCCGTTTCTGGACCGAAAGCGGCCGGTAGCCATCGAAAACTTTCAGACGATAACCCTGCTGTTTGAGATCCGCCTGAACCTCTTTAAGAGCATACGCCGCCTCTTTGACCAGAAAACAACGCGCCGAAGGATATAATTGCTCACCGACAAAATTATTTTCGGTGGCATAACGGATATCCAGAACAACATCCGGGATCACCTGTTTTAATTCCACCAGCTCCGGCTGCTCTGTTTGACTGCAGGCAACCAGGATCAGAATCGGGATCAGGAGTTGACTCAGCCACTTGAATTGTTTTCGCATCTCTCACACCTCGATCTTATTTAATATTTCACGGTTTTTATGTTACATAAGCAGCGGCAAAAAACCAACAACAAAAGCCGCCCTTGATCATTTATCATCCCGAATTGCAGCGACAATTTGCCTTGACTTTCACTCTATCGGATGACTAATTTGGTAGGTTCATTGAGGCCTGGAATCAAGTCCAAAAAAATCGAATCCCAGCGCGGCGATTCCCCGGAAATAATTTTCTCGTGCATCGGTTTTTAATGGATTGAACTTTTATCGGGGCGTGGCGCAGTCCGGCTTAGCGCACCTGCTTTGGGAGCAGGGGGTCGTCAGTTCAAATCTGACCGCCCCGACACACTTTTTGGGTTGAGCCCCGATAGCTCAACTGGATAGAGCATCTGCCTTCTAAGCAGAGGGTTCCAGGTTCGAGTCCTGGTCGGGGTACTTCCTTAATAAACAATAAATTAGATTAACTGGTAATCCCGCTATTAAATTGAATTATGACCAAATGTATTGCATAAAATTGCATTAGCAGAACTACATCCCCTTGCAAAACTTGCGGTATCCACTTCCGATTACCTTATATTGGATATCCAACAGGCTTTTACCTAGCCAAGAAACCAATTTTACGGAAAGATTGGGGTTGACTCCATAATACCTAAATAATGACAAAATCTATAAATAATGCCCTGCATTATATACTCTCAAATATTGAATTTGCCAATAAACCTGACGAGGCCTCCAAGCCTTTACAGCTAGTACAACATTACTTTTTAAGTTTATTATTTCTGGTCGCACTCCCGGAAACTCCTAGACCTTTTTTTTAATACTCGTCCGGCCTTTGCCTGCTATTTATATAAATTGCTTTTTTAAATGGTTTAAATTTTGTGATCCCGCTCAACAAGCTATCAAACATGTTTCATAATTTGCATGATAAGACCTATATTAAAAAGTCATATATGTTGGCATTTAAATAATTAAATAAACTCAAATTTCATCCGATAATGGAAAAAGGAGGTGCTCGATGAAAAAGATTCTAATAATTACGATTGTCATGGGCTTTGCGATTCCCGATTTCACCTTTTCACAGGTCCTTTATCCGGGATCGGCAGAGATCACTGGTGCGGAAGAAATTGTTTGCGATCATTCTTCCGACGCTTGTGAGGATGAGGATATTCCCGATGGTTCGGCGCAAGTTTTCCGGGATGCCGCGGGTAATATTCAGTTAATCGCCTCGCATTATATCAGTTACCGGATGGTTGGTCCGGATTTCGATTCGCTGGTCAAAGACTGTAATCCCGTATTTGATTCCGATTACGAATCGGTTCCGGAGAATTACAACAATAAAGAATGGCTGAGTGGGATTTATACGACAGACGGCATCACGATCCATGCCATTGTCCATAATGAATATCTTCCCTATGGAACGGGCAGTTATGATACCGATTGGTTTAACTCCCTGACCTATGCGGTTTCGACCGATACAGGGCAGCATTACACCCAGGCCGCTGCCCCGGATCATTTTGTGGCGACAATTCCCTATCAATATGAACATGGCCACCCCATGGGCATCTTTGGCGGCAGTAATATCATCTACAATCAAAATGACGGCTATTACTACCGGATGGTTAAAATGGAAGACCATGAACTGCAAGAGTGGGGTGCGGGAGTCATCCGGACACAGGATCTGAGTGATCCCGACAGCTGGCGGGGCTGGGACGGAACAGGTTTCAATGTGGAATTTGTCGATCCCTATAATGAGACGGTGACCGATCCGGCGAATCATATCCTGGCACCGGTATCCCGGGACAATATCGGCAAAATGAGTAACGGGCTGGTATACAGTACTTACTTTGACCGCTATGTTGTCGTTGGTTATCATACTAAATATGATGCCTATCAAGGGGAAAGTATCACCGGTTTTTATTATGCAATTTCAGAAGATCTGATCCATTGGTCGTCAGCGGTGTTGATCAAAGAGATACCCGGCGATTGGTCGGTTGGTGGCGAATGGTATCCTACTTTGATCGACCATAATGATACGACCCGGAATTTCGAACAGATCGGGCAGGAAGCCTATCTCTACTTCACGCGCTGGAATTCCGGCACTTATGACCGCGATCTGGTCAGAGTACCGATCCGTTTTCAGAAAGAGCTGGTATCTGCCTTCACGGTAAATTCAACGGCAGATCGGGAAGCCCAAAGCGTGGGCACCGGTACTGCCCATACCGGGTATACCAACAGTAACAGCGATCCGGAAGTCACCCTTCGCTCTGCCCTACAGGAAGTCATTGCTGCTCCCGATACAGACTATATATTTACCATCAATTTCAATATTCCCGGTACCGGTCCGCATGTCATTGAAGTGGGCTATTTTTTACCGGAACCAGAGCGGCCGCTGATCATCGATGGGTACAGTCAACCCGGCGCCAGCGCTAATACCAATCCGCTGGACCAGGTTAACAATGCCGTCATTATGGTCGAGCTGGATGGCAGCGCGTCCGGCGGTTCGATTGGCCTGAATTTATACGGCGGCAATGCAACGGTTAAGGGTCTGGCCTTGCACAGTTTCGGCGTCGGCATGGCGGTGAATGATTATGGCGGCTATCATATCCAGGGCTGTTATATTGGCACGGATGCCAGTGGTGCCGCACTCGGTGATCCGATCGGGATCAATATCAATCAAGCCGATAATAACCTGATCGGCGGAAGCGATCCAGCGGATTTTAATGTCATTACCGGTGAAGTGGTGGTTGATGGAAGCGCTGATAATGAAATCAGGGGTAATTACATCGGATTGGATGCCGGTGGTGCCAACACTGTCGGGGCCGGAGGGATCAGTCTCCGCAACGCCAGTAACAATATCATCGATGCCAATGTAAGCGCCGGTAGCTATCGCGGCATAGAAATCCGGGGTGCCACCGCCCAGCAAAATACCATTACCAATAACTTTCTGGGAACGGATATGACCGGTGATAACGGTATGGGAACCGGACTGATCGGTATTTATCTTGGTGAAGGTGCGGCCTCTAATTTTATCGGTACACCCGGGAATGGTAATGTGATTGGATCCTGGCAGTACAACGGCATGGTGGTTGACAGCGCTTTTAACAATAAAATCCAGGGAAACTGGTTTGGAACCAACCAATCGGCTGACATTGATCTGGGTAATGGTAATGAAGCGATTCATTTAATCAATGATGCCGCTGATAATACCGTGGGTGGTGAAAATTCCGGCGAAGGTAATATTATTGCCTATAATGATGGCATTGCGGTACGCGTCGGCTACGAAAATACACCCGGAGAGGAAGCGGGAGTGGGCAATGCCATTCTGGGTAACTCTATATACCTGAACGGATTCGGTATTGATATTGACCCGCCGGGCATCAATGAAAATGATGATCTGGACAGCGATACCGGCCCCAATAATTTGCAGAATTCCCCGCAACTCAGTCAGGTTAATGTGGGTACCGATGACACCCATATTACCGGGCAGTTACACTCGGCACCCGACACAGAGTATCGTCTGGAATTCTTCGCGAATGTAGGCCTGGATGCCAATGATCTCGGCCAGGGAGAGCAATTTTTCGGCCATACCTATGTTACCACCGACGCCAGCGGTAATGTCAGTCTGGACGTGCATCTGGCCGCTGAGATCACGCCGGGCCACTATGTCACCGCAACCGCCACCGATCCGGATAACAACAGCTCTGAATTTTCCAATGCAATACAAGCTCTGAGCGATGTCTATTATCCGGATATTGCGGTCTCCCCGACCAGCCTTACCTTCTCTGTCAATCCAACGCAAATGATCGATGACAATATTACGATCGAAAACATCGGCAACCTGAGCCTGGACTGGACCGCCACCACAACAGCCAGTTGGATCCGTCTGGATCAGGAATCCGGAACTTTGAATCCCGGGATCTCAACTTTACTGAATGTGACGGTTGATCCCCAGGGAATGACCGCCGGAGAACATACCGATAAAATCACCATCCTATCCACTGATCCGGATGAAGACACGGTTCTGGTAAGCGTCAGTATGACGATCGATGGCTATGCTGAAGCGGATGTGTCACCCGCCGCCCTCTCGATTCAGTTAACCCCTTATGAAACCGGGACAGACACCCTGTATATTGCCAATACGGGGAATACCTTGCTGGAATATTATCTGCATACCAGTTCAGACTGGATCGATCTGGAACCGAGCTGGGGCCAGGTTCTGGCCGGAGATACGGATACCCTTATCGTTATGGTCCAGGGCAGCGGGCTGGACCCGGGTTCCTATACGGATGAATGGGTGCGGGTTGATCCTGTGACCGATCAATCCAGTATTACCGTTCCGCTGGAGGTGACCGTCAGTTACAACGGCCCCTACCTGCACTGTGCCACCGACTCGGTAGTCGCTACCCTGGAGGAAAACACAACCAGTGAGCAGGAAATCATCCTCTCCAATCTGGGTACCGAGCTGCTGACTTGGTCAGCCACGTGCAATGATTCCTGGGCGATTCCCGTCCCTGATACCGGGGCCATACCATCCAGTGAAACGGATACAATTACCCTAACTCTGGATGTGTCCGGATTGCAACCCGGCGAATATACCAGCAATCTGTTGATTAATAGCAATGATCCCAATCACCGAACATTGACAATTCCCCTTCTTGTCAATGTCATTCAACCGGGCCCGCAGCTGGTGATCACGCCTGATTCAATGAATATCTCCCTGGCCACACACGGGATTCTAACCGATTCACTGTGGGTCACCAATCAAGGGACCGAAACGTTACATTGGTCTGCTACCACCAGTGCCGACTGGATTATTCTGCCCGCCGATACCGGTGATGTGGGCATTGAGATGACAAGCGGAATTGCGGTCCTTTTCGATCCCCAGGGAATACCGGGTCAGGTCTATAATGAAACCATTCAATTCTCATCAAATGCTGTTGATCAGCCAACCTTTACAGTCCAATTGACGGTCGATATTTTTGAAGCACCGGAAATAACCGTAATTCCGGATTCGATCCACGTAACCTTACCGGAAGGACAAATCGGAGCCACAGCTTTTACGATTCGCAATGACGGTTCGGCCGACTTGAGCTGTACAGTCGGGAACAGTTTTGAAAGCAACTGGCTGGATCCTGATCCCCGTGATCCGGCCGCCCTCCAGCCCGGGGATTCAGTACTGATCACCGTGAACATTGCCGGTGATGTATTGTCTGTGGGTGACCATCCCGGCCTCTGTTTTGTGGACAGTAATGATCCCAATGAACCGGTCGTGGATATCCCAATTCTGGTCACAATAACAGCCGAGGTTCTCCCACCGGAAGTTGTCATTACTGCCCCCGCCAGTAATGCTATCATTGACACCAGTACAGTAGTGGTTGAATATACGGTAAACAATTTTAACGTTGCCCCGCCAAATAGCGGAGACGGCTATGTTCGCTTCAACCTGGATCAGCGACCGGGTGGGATCCGGTATGGCGTCGGTCCTTTAACCTTTGCCAATCTTTTTGACGGTGAACATGTAGCGCGGGTCTGGTTAGTGGATAATGCCGGCAATGAACTCGATCCGGCTGCGATTGATTCCGTTACTTTTACAGTGGACTGGGAGCAACCCATGCTCACCTTGTCGCCGGACGCCTATTCACTGAGCCTGAGGCAAGGCAATATTTATACCGACACGGTCACTGTTACGAATACAGGTAACGTTGGTCTGGATTTTGACATTCAGAACGGTGCCATGGTTACCAGCACTCTCAGTCATGATTCCCTGGCCGTAAATGAAAGTCTGGCTCTCCCCTTCCAGATCGATCTTACTGAAATTGCCACCGGCCAATATGATGACACCCTGAAAATATTTAGCGATCATCCCAAATTACCGGAAGTGGGTGTTCTGTTCAATATCGAGGTCATCCCTTCAGTTGGTATTGACCCGGAAGATTTTAAACCGGACCACTATTTCCTGAGCCAGAATTATCCCAATCCCTTTAATCCAACGACGCGTATTGTATATTATCTGCCTCATGACAGCCGGGTAAAATTAACCATCTTTGATTTTCTCGGTAATGAGCTCCGTACTTTGGTGAATAGCAACCAGACTGCCAATTGCTATCAGATTAGCTGGGATGGCAAAGATAAAAACGGAGAGCAGCTCCCCAGTGGAATGTATTTTTATCGTCTGTCAGCCCGCTCAGAACAGGAACAATTTATGAAAACCCGCAAGATGATATTGCTTCACTAGATCAGCATGAATTGGGATCATCTGCAATCGGACCACTTATCGACTGATTTCTTAACATTATTTTGCCACCAATCAGCAATCAATGATCCGGATAATGGTCATGAAATGGAGCCCCCCGGCTTTACAGCCGGGGTTCCTTTTTTGGCTCCGCCATTTGGCGGAGTCTGGGCGGAATCCCGCCCAGAAAACCATTCATCCACGTGTTTACATACGTGGTTTTCTGGATAGCGGGATAAATTTATCTAACTGTTCAGGATAAACCTGCAGTTAGCGATTTTATTGCTAATTTTCACAATATTTTATCATCCGCTCCAGCTGGTTTCAAAATATCCTTTATGGTCTGCAGGACCTCCAGCATGGAATAGGGCTTATGAATAAACTTATACCCCTGTTCCCGAATAAGAGTGGTTTGTACTTTTTCCTCGGTGTAGCCACTGCACATTATGACCGGAATATTGGGATTCTCCTGCATAAATTCCTGTACTAAGGTCAGACCATCTTTATCCGGTAAGATCACATCGCAAAAAATCAGATCCAGAGCAGCCTGCCTTCTGGCAAACAGGCCCCAGGCCTTATGGGCGTTCTCCGCAGAAAAAACCTGATATCCGTTTTTTTCTAATATTTCCCGGGTAAATTTACGGACTCCCTTTTCATCCTCTATCAGCAAGATGGTTTCACCGGTACCTTTTACGCTTTCCAAAGATACTTTCGGCTCACCGGTTTTTTGATCCAGTTTGGTTATAGCGGGTAAATAGATCTTGAAAATGGTCCCTTTATCCAATTCACTGTAAACATTAATCCAGCCGTTATGTTTTTTAATAATCCCATAGACCACGGATAATCCCATTCCGGTTCCTTTACCAGGTGTTTTAGTCGTGAAAAAGGGATCAAATATCCTGTTCAAATAGGCTTTTTTAATACCGGTGCCTGTATCTTCCATAGACAAACAGACATAATCCCCTGGTTTTGAATAAGGCAAATTACGGCTTTGGATTTTATCTATATTTACATTTTTCGTCTGAATAATAATCTCTCCACCATCCGGCATGGCATCCCGGGCATTAACTGAAATATTGGCAATCACTTGTTCAAGATTGCCCTCATCTCCGTTAATAATCCATAAATCAGGTTCAAACCGAGTTTTAATAGTAATATCTTCTCCGATTAGACGGCGAAGCATTTTCAGTAAATGTTCCACTGTCCGATTGATATTGATCGGTTTATATTCCATGGCTTGTTTCCGGCTGTACAGCAATAACTGGCGGGTTAGTTTAGAGGCCCGTTCCGCCGCTTCACTAATTTCAGCCAGGGTGTCAAAGTTGGGATTCTTACTATCCATCTGCATACTCATATATTCTGCATGCCCGATGATAACTGTTAACAGATTGTTAAAATCATGCGCGATACCGGCTGCTAATTTACCCACGGCCTCAAGTCTCTGTACACGCTGAATTTGTTCTTCAAGATTTTTCTGTTCAGTAATATCCTCAACTGCTCCTTCATAATATATAATATTCCCGTCACTGTCCCGGACCGCACGCCCGCTGTTCCGGGTCCAGATAAGTTTTCCATCGTACCGTTTCCATTGGGACTCATATCCCCTGATAATTCCATCCCTTTCCTGGTATAATTCCAGTTGCTTACGGTCTTCGGGGTTTACATATATATCTTTGGCGTTTAATTTCAGGAGTTCTTTTTTATTCGGAAAACCAACCATTTTGAGAAAAACAGGATTGACGTCCAGTATTTTTCCATCCGGTGTGGACCGATATAAGCCTACCGGTACATGATTAAAAAGACCGCGATAGAGTGCTTCACTTTTACGCAATTTCTCTTCCGATCGCTTGCGCTCGGTAATATCCGTAAAGACCACTACTCCGGCGGTGATCTGTCCCTGCTTATTGCGCACCGGGGCGGCATTGGCAATCACATTACGCAGCATCCCCTTGGAATCCTGAATAATCACTTCCTCACCATAGACAATGCCACCATACAGGACAGCCCTTGATAGAGGCAGCTCTTTGGGATCATAGGGCTCGCCATTCAAATGAAAGACTTGCCAGGCTTTAACATGCTTTTCAATATCAATATTAGTCAACTCTCCGCGCGTTCCGCCCCGAACATTTAAAGCGGCAGAATTAGCAAGCCTTATTTTTACGTCCGGCGCATCCGCTATAAGAATACCTGCAGGAGACTGTTCAATAGCCGCATAGAGCAGCTGCCGGCTCTCCCGTAGTTTTTCCTCAACGGCCAGTTTTGCACGGGCAAAAGCCAGGTCATCGGCAACTTCCTGCAGTAGATCCAATTCCTCCTGATCTATTTCAATTTCTCTTTCAAATACAACAAACAGCAAACCAACCGGTTGGTCATCACTGATCAACGGTACTATTGCCGCACAATAATCTGTCGCCCAATTATCGGTTTTATAAGTACACCCCTTGCAATCCCGGGCATTATCAACAATCTGCACACTTTTTGTTTTTATTGGCCTTTTTACACAGGCAGGGGCTGCTCCCTCACCTTGTATTGACAAAGACCATTGCCCGGCAAATTCGTGTTTGCCAGCACTGGCTATAGGAATAATTTTATCTTCATTTGAATCCATTAAAGCAATCGTACAGCCAAGATAGGCCCTGGTTTCCACTAAGGATTGACAGGCCCCTTGCATCATTTTGTTTATATCCCGTTCCTGCACGATTAATTGGTTAACATTCCGGATCGCTAATAAGAGCGAATTCAATCGCTCGACTCGCGCTTTGGCGTGCTTGTTATCGGTTATATCGCGAGTGACCTCAATAGCACCCACAATTTCACCCTCTGCGTTGCGCACCGGATAACCGCGAACAAACCAGAACCGTCCGTCAGGTGTGCTTTTTTCTTCCGCATGCGGGTCTCCTCTGTTAATCGCTTTCAATACCGGACAGTCTTCACAGGGTTTTTGTCTTTGTTGCCACACTTCATAACAATAGCGGCCCATAAGGTCTTGGCGACTCATATTCACCGAATCACAGGCCGCCCTATTGGCCCATATTACTCGCATTTCCTTGTCCTGATAAATCACATGCTCCATCTGGCTATCAAGAATCTGCATTTTCTCTGTTTCCGACCGCTTCATTTCCTGCTGTAGTTGTTTTTGCCGGGTGATATCGAAAAAGATCGTGGCAAATTTTTGCCTGGTCGGCGCATAAACCTGGATTTGGAAATATTTATCTAATTTGGAAAAATAGGTTTCAAAGGTTTCTGATTGCTTTGATTCAGCCACGCGGGCATATATTTCTAAGTAGAGCGGTTCACCAGTCTGGTATAGTTCAGAAGCCCGGGTCCCAATGGCCTCAGCACGACTAAGCCCCAAAATGTCCGAACAACGTTGATTGATATCAGTGATTTTATAATCAATGGCCTTCCCTTTCTGATCGTATATCAATTCATGTAAAGCCATGCCTGCATCCAGGGCATTAAATAAAGATTCAAAAGCCCATACCGATTCATTTTCCTTCATAAACTGTTCCTAACTCTTTTATCTAAATCTAAATTAGAATAAATACCAACCCATCGGTCCAGATATCATCACCAATTGACATTCTTTACTAGGCATAAGGCTATTATGGTTGAAAGTCTCAAGGGGATAATCATCACTTTGACTTACAAAAGGAGCTCCCTATATAATTTATACCTGACATTAGGTTAATTATTGGCAATAAGGATGGAACACTCAATATTTCCAGTAAATGGTTCAAATTTTCCGGGCCTCTGCCAACGATTACAATTCATCCTCTGGAGTATTCCCCTAGATACTACTATGCTGGAACACATTAGTCGTTTATCATAAAAATAATCTTTCAGCATTCACTAAAAGCAGGCCATGAACACTGTTAAAGAGAGGTCTTGGGATATAAAAAATTAAAGGCCTCTTTCATCTCATCTAGAAGGGAATATCATCTTCGCCTTCATTACCAGGTTCTTTGGGAGTATCGCCAGCGGGTGCTTGGCCGCCTTCCGAAGGCCCCTGTAATCCACCTAAGGGGGTTAATTGATCAACCTGGATCTCGGTTGAATAGCGCTTAACTCCATCCCGATCTTCCCATTTGCGGGTTTGTAAGCGTCCTTCAGCATATATCAATTGCCCCTTCTTCAAATAATTCTTGGCAAACTCGGCTGTTGCACGCCATACTACCAACCGGTGCCACTCTGTGCGTTCGGTCTGTTCACCCTCCCGATTTTTAAACCGTTCTGAAGTGGCTAACGACAGATTAGCCACGGCATCCCCATTGGGAGTATAGCGCACCTCAGGATCTACGCCCAGATGCCCTACCAAGATCACCTTGTTTACACTATTACGCTGCGCCATAATATATCTCTCCTCTCATTTGTCACCCTTTGTCAACCCTGGTAAACTACTAAATATTCGGCAGAATTCAAGGCTCAAATAGAGCGGTATTAAGATCTGATGAAAAAATTTTTTAGTCCCTTCTCAATCCTGTTTGATTCATAAAATTGTAAATTGATAACAATTATCCGCGGTCTACTACTCCATTTGCCTGTTACCCAAAGTTCTTTCCTTATAAATTAAAAGTTTCTGGCTTTGATATAGCTCACAATTTTTATATAGTTTTTCTTTGCATTACAAATTTTTTAGGTGAATATTTGGCGGCTTCTAATCTATATGAAAGGAAAATTGAATGATGATTGTAAAATTATTAAAACAATGGACAGGATTATTTATCTTATTAAATTGTCTTTTCGGCCGTATTTTATTGGTACCTGCAGATTATA
>CAZXFH010000064.1:0-14085 GCA_964640055.1 uncultured bacterium
CCTTTAATAAGGGGGACCATATAACGCTCACCCCCAACTGAAGTTGGAGGTTAATGAATTTCCAATCTTATTTTTCACGTTGATACCAACATGGGGTTGCTACATTTTTAGGGGACACTGAGTTAAGTGGTTTTTAGCTGAATAGGCAGCAGGCGGACCAGATGTCAGAAAACGGGGCCCGGCGAAACCCCGGCAGGGGTGCAACTTGAATAACGCCGGATGCAATCCGGTGAGACAGGATTGCTGATTAGTCATGATAAACTGCTCAACTCACAAAACCAAACCGACCCTGATGCGGTTTGGTCCCCCTTATTAAGGGGGGAAGTGAAGGGGGGTGTAATTTTATCAGTATCTTTCATTATTATAATCATCGGTTCTTACAATCCCTTTTATCCCCCAGGGGGACCATGGGATATAAGCACTATTGATAGTGCTTGCCAGATTTAACAGGGTGCTTTCGCGCCGCATTGCCTTTTTATTTGTCCAGTTCCCTGATATGGCTGTCGATTTCCGATATTTCCGGCACTTCTTTGGTGCCGGCCCCCATTTCCTTCAGCTTTTCCGCGGCCGGTAAAACCCGGCGCTGCAGGGAACCCACCATTTTATTATAATCACCAGTAGTTTGATTCAGGTGCTTACCCATATTCTGGATATGCTTGGCAAAGGTCAATAAGCGCTCATATAATTGTTTGCCTTGCTCGGCGATATCACGCGCACTTTCCGCCAATTGAATTTGCAGCCAACCATAGGCCACAACTTTGAGTAAAGCCAATAACGTTACCGGCGATACAATGATGACCTTATTATTGATGGCATCATCCAGTAATTTCGCATCGGCCCGAAAAGCAGCGGCTAAACCCCCTTCATAGGGTACTACCATGACCACAAATTCGGGCACATTTTTCTGGAACTGCTCCCAGTAGGCTTTTTGAGCAAGACTTTTCATATGGGCGCGCATGGATTTGGCATGTTCTTTAAACTTCTGCTGGCGCAGGGCTTCATCTTCGGCTTCCATTCCATCTAAATAGGATCCCATCGGGGCTTTGGAGTCGACCGGGATGATCCCTTTCTGGGGTAAATGGATGATCATGTCCGGCCGGCCTTCTCCGGCCTTAATCTGCTCTTCAAAATCAACATGTTTAACCATGCCCACCATTTCAACCAGCCGCCTTAATTGCACCTCGCCCCAGCGACCGCGGGCCGAGGAAGATTTCAAAGCCTGGGTCAAACCGGTGGCAGCTGATTCGAGTCTCCGTTGTGTTTGGCCTAACTGGGTGATCTGTTCGATTAAACCCTCGTAGGCCCCTTCCCTTTTCTGTTCCAGCTCATTGACCTGCTTCTCCATTTTCTCCAGGTTTTTACCCAACGGATCTACCAGGCCCTTTAATTCCTCCTTGTGAGTGCCCCAATCTCCCTTGATCTGTTTGAATAACTTATCGATCTGCTCCTTGGCACGGTTGATATACTGTTCGGAATTGCTTCTCAATATCTTGGATGCCAGGGCTTCAAAGGTATTTTCCAGTTCCTGCTCACTTTTCCTGAGCCACTCGGATTTTTCCTTCAAAGCCTCCAACTCTTTTTGCAAACCGGCTTTTTCTATTTCAAGGGCGTTGATCCGCGTATTTTTTCGAGTCCAGATGATCATCAGCGCCGCCAATAACCCGATTGAGATCAACAGTAAAATAATGGATAAAATATGCATCTTTCTCCCTCTTGTTGTCTATCACAGATTATTTTGAAAAAAATCAGTCAATACGCTATATGCCTTCAATAAATATGTCATCTTTCTGAATACAGTAGACTGATGTCGGAAAAAGCATATATCGCTTGAAAATACGACTTACAAAGCGAACTCACAAGCCACAAAGCAGTACACAAATCAAATCTCCCTGTATCTCCAGCTGGAATTCTTATCGTCCTTGGATTTAAATTTTCCTTATTTGGTTCATTTAATTTAACATTTCAAAAATTGTATCAGGCCGGTAAAGCCCATCCAAATTGATCGTTTCTGTTTTTTTCCGATTAGTGATTAAACGGGCTGGTAACCGGGATATTCAATCTGATGCCAGCTTGTAAAACAGGAACTGGATTTTCCTCCAGGCCCAGTTGTATGGTAAACCGAGCTAAAACCTGTATTTTTGAGTCCAGGCTTTCGATGCGATACTCAAGACCACCGCCATAAATAGTGATCCAGAGATCCCCAATTCCAAAAAAATTGCCATAGTTACCCACCAATGACATCGAATGTTCTTTAACAGACAAAAACTCATATTGAGTCACCCAGGAAAACCAGCCCCCTAAAACCATGTAGCCCAATTCACCGGTGATATAAAACGATTTGTAATTAAGTCCGATTTCAGCATAAGGGAAAATATATCCCAGGCCAGCTCCGAAAAGAAAATTGAAATTTGCCTTAGTTAAGACACTATCGTCTTCAGTTTTTATCAAACGGTGATCATCATGATAATTAATAATAGCCTGATAACAACCTGTTCTTTTCAATTTTGTTGGAAATATTTTGGTTCTTTGATCGGTCGCGGAAAGAAAGTTTTCAGCTGAATATAAGCGGCAAAATAAAATGAATACCAACACCCAATATTTTACCTTCATTTACCATCCCTTTACATTATTCTTCAGAGAAAAATGTGTGTATTAACACCCGGGATCACAGTGGTCATCAAAAGTACACATTGCAGGCATCAGGAGAAATAGGCAAGATTATCCGGCGCAGCCGGTATTGCAGGATAATACCAGCAATGCGCAGCTTCAGCAGTTCTGCTAGAGGGATATGTCGCTCCAGATTTCCGGGTATCACTCTCTTAATGAATCGCCACCACAGATTATAAAATACCGTTCCGATATATCGTTTGAATGAATATGCGGTATCATAAAGTGTCATAAATTGTCTGAAAAATTCCGGCTCCCCCAGCCGGGGTGGTCCCACGGCGTGCCCAAAATTAAAATAATCATAGTTTTTATTCATCTTTGATTTGAGCTGAGCATATAGTGTAGCACCCGGAACAATTACAAAGTCAGACCGGCAGGCCAAACCAATTTCATTCAAGAAAGCAATCGCCTGCGGGCTATAGGGCGGATGAATGAGCAGTATCTTCATTCGAAATTAGCGCTCATCGGGGCTGTTATCTTTCTGTCCGTTGCGTTAAACGGAATGACCCATAAAACTTAACTTTCCTGAACCTGATTTTCTACTGGTAATCAATCCCTCTGGATAGCCGCGCTTTTAAACTGTCCCGATCCGGACGGGAGAGACTGGGCATGATATAGGAGGCCTTCACATGGGGTGCGTCATAAGGGGGTAAGATGCGCCAGCCATGGATTGTATTTTTTAGCTGCATTTTCCGGGTTTCAAGCACCGGCGCAAAGGAGATGTGGAAACCGCTTGTATCCGGTAACACATCGGCAACTTTACGATAACAGACTCTAAAAGAAGCCCGATCTGTTCCAATTCTGAGGGTATCGATCCTGAAACCTGTTATCAATGTAATCCGGTCCCATCCGGAAACAATCTGTGGCTTTAAGAGCGCGGTCTGCATCCACTTGTTTTGCCGTAAAAAAAAGCCCCTGGAATCCCGCTCCAGATAGGTGGTTAATAATGACCCTGGATCAGTATGACAATATGGTTGCATAGGATCAGGATCCTTCCCTGCTGATGAATCTGATTGAACCGCATTGCCTTTTAACTGTGAGGCATGCCCCTTATGGGTGTTAATCGCCTCAGCCGACGGATCATTGGAATCTGTTCCACAATTCAGTAAAAGGCCGAATAGCACCAGACCATGATGGGTCCTGATTCTGAAATGTCCCATGATATCCCCGGTAATCATTCACATAGCGGATTAATTATTTCATAACAGACCGGCATTTTAAATGACAAGTCGCCTTATTATTGCTGAGCATTATGCTGAACTAGCCGCAAATCAGAGCCGTAATCAAGCATAAGTTAGGGTCATTTGTTGAGTTTATCAACCCTATACCCGGTGCATACGTTTTCCGATTTTCCGGGATCATAGTCTAACCGGGATAAACCATCATTGAATGATTGCTGTTCTCAGCGGGGAAAGAGGGACACTTTAAAAAAACCATAGACAACTTGACATCTTGCCTGCATTTATACCTGAAAGACTTGAATTCAGAGATAATTACAAAAAGGTACATTTATACGAAAAATAATCGCAATTCACTTCGGCCCAATTTTTTCATAATTAGCTGATTTTAAAGAAAAATTGTGTTTGACGCTGGGATCAGTATGGTAATCATCCGCATTTATGTTAGCTGAATCACAAAAAAATGAGCGGCTATTGAATTAATAAAAACATTTGTTTATAATATCCCAGAGAAAGAAGTGGTATGCCTATGGAACGGCCGATCAGATAATTACTCCTTTTTGATCTGAATTAGCAGAAAAATTATTTGATTTTTACCCGTTTCCAGGATCTGTCAGATCCTGCTGTTGTACTAAGATCACGCTGATCATTACAAACAGAAGAACCAATATGGATAAAACACAGTACCCCTTACTTTTTTTGTTATCAGCCCGTTTAGGCGATCTGAAAAAAATAAAAGTGTTATTATATAAAGGCGTTGACATTAACATTGAAAATGGATGTGGTCAAGGGCATACAGCCTTAATGGAGGCTGTCCTGGGAGGCCATACAAAAATTGTGGAATATCTAATAGGTAAGGGCGCTAATGTTGACACAAAGGATGAATTCCGGTGGACAGCATTGATGACGGCTGTTATCAGACAATATTTTGAGATAACAAAGTTATTAGTAGATAAAGATGCTGATGTAAATATTAAAAATTTCAATGGCGATACCGCTTTAATGTTCGCCGCTCAGAACGGAAATTCAGAGATAACAGAATTATTATTAAAACAGGGTGCTCAAGTTAATACCAAAAATCATGAACGGAAAACCCCGCTATCGTTTGCAGTAGAGGAAGAACATCCGGAAATAGTAAGAATATTGCTGGAGAAGGGTGCGGATGTCAGCATTAAATTTTTAAATTTATATACAGAGCAGACGCCATTGATAAAGGCTATAGAAAAAGAGAATTTTGAAATAGTCAAATTATTGGTAAACAACGGTGCTGAGGTTAATGATAAGAATCAAGAGGAACAAACAGCGCTGATGATGGCGGCAAGACAGGGAAATTTTCCAATTGCACAATTATTAATAAACAATGGGGCTGACATCAATTCTAAGGATTTAAGGGGATGGACAGCCATGATGGAAGCCGCCCGGAAAGGACATTTTGAGATAGTTAAACTGCTTATAGCGAACAGAACGAAGCTGGATATAGATAGTCATTTCTGGATTGCTTTGATGATAGCAATATATGATAATGATCTGGAAAATATCGAGATCATATTAAACACAGGGGCCGATGTCAATATCAGGTATATTTTCGGGTACAGCGCTCTGATGTTGGCGGTACAGAAAGGATGTACCCACTTAATAAAGCTATTAATCGAAAAGGGGGCGGATATTGATGCCAAGGATATGGACGGACAAACGCCCTTAATGGTCGCCGCTAAGCAGGGGCACAGAAAAATTGTCAGGATATTGCTGGAAAATGCGGTGAATATTAATGATAAAAACTTTGCGGGTGAAACAGCCTTAATATTAGCATCACAAGCAGGTCGCTCAGCAACCGTAAAATTATTATTAAGTAACGGCGCCCAGGTTGATGCAAAAACGACCGAGGGGGCGACGGCTTTAATGTTCGCCTCAAATAGAGGACATTCAGATATCGTGCAACAATTACTGGAATGGGGTGCGCAGATTGATACTAAAACGATTAAGGGTACATCTGCCTTGATAATAGCATCCCAGAAAGGATATGCAGATATCGTAAAATTATTATTAGATAAGGAAGCTGATGTTAATATAGTCGGCACCAGCAGCCTAATATCATCTCGGAAAGCACAAAATGGGAAATTTAGCACTCCTCTTATGGAGAATGTTGGTGATTATAAAATGACTGCCTTGATGGCATCCGCATCAAAAGGACATTCAGAGATTGTAAAATTACTTTTAGCAAAGGGTGCTGAAATTAATTTTCAGGACCAGAACGGATCGACCGCTTTAATGGAAGCCGCAAAACAGGGACATTTTGATATAGTAAAAATACTATTGGATAACGGGGCTGATCCGGATGCTAAACGGGTTACCGGCGAAACCGCTTTATTATTTGCACTGCAAAACGGTCATTTAGAAATAGTGCACAGATTATCACAGCAAATCACAAGTGTAAATGCTAAATTCCCAAAGGTATATGAAAAAGAGAATTTATTAATGATCGCTGTTCAGCAAGGATACCGGCAAATAGTTAAGCTGTTAATAAACAAAGGGGCTGATGTCAATGCCCGGGACAATGATAATTGCACGGTTTTAATGAAGGCGGTAATAAACAGGCATCTTCAGGTTACCGAATGTTTGCTGAGTAAGGGCGCAAAGATCAATGTCAAAAACAAACAGGGTCGCAACGCCTTAATGGAGTCGGTTCTGACGGGTGATACAGAGATAGCAACACTTTTATTAAATAATGGCGCTGAGGTTAATACTCGGGATGTGTCCGGCGGAACAGCTTTAATAATGGCCACCCAAATGGGCAACCGGGAAGCCGTAAAACTATTAATAGAAAATAATGCCAACGTAACCCAAAGACCAACGAACAACTATTAAAAGATGTCAAAAAGCTGGAAAATGAAATCACTGAACTAAAAACAACTCATAAAGAATATAGACAGAGTAAAGCAGAGGAACTCCGTTTTATTCAAAATATATACCGTAAGACCGCCCGGGGGATTCCCTACCGATTGAATTATGGAGATAAATCCTATGAATTTATGGGTAAGGGTTGCCGGGATTTGTTCGGTATCAGTGCCAGGGAATTGACTTTCGCTAAACTGCGCAACATGGTTCTGGAGGCCAATGTCAGCGAGCCGGAAACAGTATCTGATTATCACGTATACAATCGGCTGTTTAAGCAAGGTAAGATCAACCGGTACCGGGCTGAGTTGAAAATCAAAACGCCTGACGGAAAAATAAAATGGATCAGTGATCGTTCCTTGCCGCTGCGCGATCCCAAGACTAAAAAAGTCATTGGTGCGATGGGAGTTTTACAGGACATCACTGAAAATAAACGACTGATGATCGAAAAAGAAAAGACCTATCGTAAGTATAGATCTCTTATCTACGCTTTCGGAGAAGTCACTTACGAACATATCGTTCCTGAAAATACCATTATTTGGTCTGGCAATGTGATGCAGACTTTTGGTTACACACGCTCTAAGCTGGGAAATGATGAGCGGAGCTGGAAAAAACGCATCCACCCTGAGGATTTACCAAAAGTGGAAGCAGAATTTGAGCGGGCCTATAAAGAGAACCAAATCTTTGATCTTGAATACCGAGTTAAACACAAATCAGGCCATTATTTATGGGTAAATGATCGTGGCATCATGCATTTAGGTAAGACCGGAGAACTGGAAAGTGTTGTCGGGGTCATGAAGGATATTGACCAGCGCAAGCAGGCTGAAGAGAAATTCAGGATCATATTTGAATTCGCTCCGGATGCTTATTACCTGAGTGATCTCAACGGAAAACTGGTGAACGTAAATAAAGCAGCCGAACAGGTAACCGGTTACAGGAGGAAAGAATTAATCGGTCAAAGTTTCTTAGACCTGGCTTTGCTCACTGAGAGTCAGATACCAAAAGCCAAAGAGAATCTTGCGCAAAGTTCCCGTGGTGAATCAACCGGTCCCGATGAATTTACCTTAATCCGCAAAAACGGGAGTAAAATCCCGGTGGAGATTTCCACTCACCCGGTTGATATCGGCGGCCAGACTCTGGTATTGGGCATTGCTCGTGATATCACCCAGCGTAAACAAGCCGAAAAGGCTCTCCGGGAAAGCGAGAACCGCTACCGGACGATTTTAGAGAATTCCGGAGCAGCAACTATAATCGTTGAAAATGATTTTACCATATCCTTTGTGAACCGGCAATTTGAAAAATTATCCGGATATTCAAAAGAAGAAATTGAAAACAGAAAGCTCTGGACAGACTTTGTCGTAAAAGATGATCTGGTGAAAACGAAAGAATATCATATTTCCCGGCGAAAAAAAACCGGTGTGGCCCCGCATCAATATGAATTTCACTTCAAGGACCGGAATGGAATTATTAAAAATATATTGTTGACCGTTGCTATGATACCCGGTACTAAAAAGAGTGTGGCCTCTTTGGTGGATATAACCAAACAACGTCAATTGGAAAAAGAATTCCGGCAAGTACAAAGGATGGAAGCGATCGGTCAATTGACGGGTGGTGTCGCCCATGACTTTAACAATCTGTTGACCATTATACAGGGTAATGCCCAGATGCTTGAACTGAAAATAGATAAAGAACAACCTCTGATGCCCTATATTAAAAAAATTATGACTGTCTCCAACCGGGCAGCCAAACTAATTAAACAGTTGTTATTATTCAGCCGCAGAAAAGCGATGGAATTCGAACCCACTGATCTGAATAAAACCATTGAAGAGCTCCTGAAAATGTTGCAACGGATCATCGGAGAGGATATAAATGTAAAGACCGAGCTGGCAGGTGGCCTTTGGATCATCAAAGGCGATGAAGCCAATCTTGAACAGGTTATCATGAATATCGCTATTAATGCCCGGGATGCCATGCCTGACGGCGGAACTTTATTTCTGAAGACAGAGAACATAAAGATGTCAGCCGTGGATGTCCGTCAGATCCCTTATATGGATCCGGGGAAGTATGTGCGCCTTATTATTGAAGATACCGGTATCGGCATGGATCAGGAGACACAGGAAAAAATTTTTGATCCCTTTTTTACGACCAAGCAGGAAGAAGAAGGCACCGGCCTGGGACTCTCCGTGGCTTATGGAATAATTAAAAAGCATCACGGATGTATCAATGTATATAGTGAAAAAGGTCAGGGATCGACTTTTAAAATCTATCTGCCCGCCCAGCTAATGTCATTGAACGAACAGGAACAGGATGAAATTGACTGGGAAAATCTGAAAGGAAAAGGAGAGCGCATTCTATTGGTTGAAGATGATCCCAAGTTACGTGAATTTGGTGAAGACGTGTTAATCGATAATGACTATCAGTGTGATACGGCCGGTAATGCCACCCAGGCCTTAAGGCGGTTCAAGAAAAATAGCGCGAAATATGATTTAATCATCAGCGATGTGGTTTTACCGGATATTAATGGCGTAGATCTGGTGGAAAAGTTACATAAAATCAGAAAAAGTCTGCCGGTTATTATGATCAGTGGATACAGCGAGAAAAAATCAAAACGGGAACTCATCAAAGAGAAGAATTATCCGTTTATCCAAAAACCGTTTGACATGGAAAAAATTCTTAAAATGATCAAACAGATATTGAAAAAAGAGCAGTAATGGATATCTCAATGTCCATACCTGTCAATTTTTAAGGAGAATGATTATGCTGGATCATATTGACATTCAAATTATTGATATTCTTCAGAAAAACAGCAGAATTCAGAAAATTGATATCGCCAGGAAGTTAGGTTTCACGATACCTTCAATAACGACCCGAATCCAGAAGTTAGAAGACTCGGGGGTTATCGAGGGATATCATATGAAGGTCAACAATAAGGCCATTGGCAAAGATATCCTGGCTTATGTATTCGTATTTATGAGTCCCTCTACCCACCGTAAAGAATTTACCGATAAAGTAAAAGATATGAATGATATTCTGGAATGTTATTCTATTACCGGAGAAGGATCATTCTTAATCAAGATCGCCGCCGATGGGGTTCTGTTTCTGGAAAAGATACTATCTGAAATCAGGTCCTTTGACTGTGTTGTGAGCACCAAGTCCCATATTGTTTTATCCACCTGTAAGGAATTTACAGCAATAAAACCCTCAAGATCTGTTCTCAAATAGCTTGATTAATTCATAGCATATTATGAATTATTAAAAGACTTAGAAAATCAGAACTTTTTGAACTCTTAGAATATATCTTTTTAAAATACTTGGAATTATATCATATCGGCTTTACTTGATTACCACACATTTACCTATTGGTTCTTGAAACCCGGTTGACTCGCTACGCTCTTTGAAACCGGGTTTTGATTTAAAATCGGCCTTACCTGATCACCACACATTTGCGCATCTGATTAAAAGAGCTGGCTTGAATTTGGTACAGATAAATTCCGGAACTGACATTAGACGCATCCCACTGAACGGTATGATAACCGGCCGGTTTGGACTGATTGACCAGGTTTTCAATCAAGTGCCCATTCAGATCGTATATGGAAATAATCACATGGGATTCTTCTGGTAATCCATATTTGATGGTAGTCGCCGGATTAAAGGGATTGGGATAATTCGGTAAGAGGGTGAATTCCGCAGGAACCCCGGATAATTCATCCTGAATGGTGGTTGGTTCAACCGTCACCAGGGCACTTAAATCACTCTGGTTATGATGAATATCCTGGGCAACCACAGCAAAATAATTCGTTTGCTCAAGCGATAGATTATCCACCTGACAGCTGGTATCCGAGGTAGTCGCGATTAAATTAACCTGGCTGGGATCGGAAAACAGTTCCGTGCTCTGATACACCCGATAATGGGACATATCCCTTTCTTTATTTGCTTTCCAGGAGAGAGTCACTGCCTGTCCTGCAGGGCAAACAGCCTTAAGCCCTTGGGGTGTTTCCGGAGCCAAATTATCAACTGAATATCCAAAGGCCGGATCAGAAAGATAATAATCGACAGATTCCTCTGGATGGAAAATGACCAGAAACGCATGCCGGGCCGCCAGGGTATCACCGGTGGCCGGAATGCCATTACACAACGTGGGTGCGGTGAACGCATAGCGCGGCAGGCCGGCCGCGTTTTGATTCCCAATCCATTCCCAGGCATAATCCCGGCCATTCCGGGTAGTGGTTATACTGGCTGTCCCTGCAAAGTCAGCGGAAAGCATATCGGGCGTCATTTTTACTAACTTCGTGCTGTCCTCAAGAGTCAGCGCGCGCCAGATACTATAAAAAAGACCATAATCGTAATATTGGGCCGCATAAATATCATAGTCAGAAGCACGCCAACATACCTGTACCTGTCCACCCTGATCCTGAGGCACATCCGCAACCGACACATTTTGAGGCGCTTTTTCAATACCGATTTTCAGCAGCCAGAGATCATCATTCCCGGCACCATAAGATTCGGTATAGCCGGCAATAATGTAATCCCCATCCGCAGTCTGCTGCACTGCCATACCATAATCATAACCTGCGCCGCCATAAGTTCGGGTCCAAAGCGTATCACCCGCGGCATCAGTCTTCAGCAACCAGAGATCACATTCACCAGCACCATAGGAAGATGTATGACCAGTGATAATATAGCCCCCGTCCGGTGTAATTTGAATGGCATTTCCATAATCGCCATAAGATCCGCCATAGGTCTGAGTCCAGAGTATACCGCCGTCCTCATCTGTCTTCAACAACAAGAGATCACGTGATCCTGTGCTGTAGGAATCTTTAGATCCGGTGATAATGTAGCCTCTATCCCATGTTTGCCGGACGTCTACACCAACCCCAGATAAGCTCTCATATCTGAGGGTCCAGCGAAGATTACCCCACGCATCTGTCTTCAGCAACCAGAGGTCTTTATCGGCAGTATCATAGGGTTGGATATAGCCCGTGATAATATAGCCGCCATCATAGGTTTGCTGCACGGCATAGCTATTAAAGTCACCAGCACCGCCATAAGTCCGGGTCCACAATGTGTCTCCCGATGCATTCGCCTTCAGCAACCAAATTTGATGATAACGATTAGAAAACAGATAGACGTCTGTATAGCCGGTGATAATGTAGCCCCCATCCGAGGTCTGCTGAACGGATTTGCCACAATCCCAATAACCATTCCCATAGGTCCGGGTCCAGAGTGTGTCACCGGACTCATCTGTCTTCAGCAACCAGAGGTCTGCATATGTTGCGCCGCTGGGCACAGTGCTCCCGGTCATAATGTAGCCGCCATTCCTGGTTTGCTGAACAGCATATCCGTAATCATCACTACCGCCACCATAAGTCCGGGTCCAGAGCGTGTCACCCATTTTATCTGTCTTCAGAAGCCATAGGTCATAATTACCAAGGCCATAGGAGGCTGTATATCCAATCGTAATATAGCCGCCATCATAGGTAGGCTGGATCGCCATACCCTTATCCGCATTGCTGCCTCCATAGGTCTGCATCCAGCGCAGTTCCGGGGCGGCACCGAGGGTCATTAAAAAAAGACAGAGGATGCTGATGCCAACCACTATTTTCACCTGCATGGTTTATTCCTTTCGTTTAATTTCAATTAATAGACTGTAAATAAAATCAAATAACCGCCTCTGGCGAATCAGGAATCAAATATTTCGGCTAGCTGAGGCGCCCTGCAATGTGCATATTAAACCCTATGTTTACTCTATGGTAACTAACATTATTTAAAATGTCAAATTCCCCGATCATACAAAATGGTCTTTGGGGCACAACGGGATTAGGCAGAACCCACATTCACTATAAATAAATCCAATCAGACCGGTCTTTTTCCATCTCACCACAGAAAACGGCTAAAACCGGTAATCAGGCCAATTATCAGCCCGAAGGGATCAGAGGAGAATTTTTTGTCCGGTATATAGCGAGCTAAAGCAAGCTGTTTCCGGCCTCAAAAAAGGGTTTTAAGGTTGTTTATGCTCTTAACAGCTACCTCTGAGCAGTTGCGGTTTGACGTGCTCTTTTGCACGTAGTGTTACAATCTGAAAAACATCTGACCACAGGGCTCTGTTACGTCAAATCTTAATGGCCGCCGGGCCCAAATACCGCCGGATGCAATCCATGACCCCGGTTATCGCCTAAGTTTCGGGAAATCGCATTACAGGCTTCTAATTCCGCCGGTGTTATGGCGATTTGCAAGCGGGTACCCCGAAAATCATTAAAGCCGATATAGTTATCAAACACGACCGGGAAGGGATCGGCATCCGGATCATTGCGGGAA
The DNA here is from genome assembly GCA_964640055.1 of uncultured bacterium. Taxonomy (GTDB): domain Bacteria; phylum Fidelibacterota; class UBA2242; order UBA2242; family JAFGTP01; genus CAZXFH01. The sequence goes on from CAZXFH010000064.1 coordinate 13,053, forward strand.
TCGGTCAGCTCAAAAGCGACGACATCGACCACATCCGGGGTATCGCTGACCAAGCTGATCTTATTCTGCACAACCCGGTTCTCCTTGAGCGCCTGGCTGCCAGCCATCCCCCACCTGAAATCCGCATATAACACAATACCGGAGCCATTATAGCCGCCACAATCTTCAGGATCAACATATACGGTCCCATTGATCTTATTATGGGAGATTAAATTATGGGCTACGGTGCCACCAAAACGATCGGCAACGATTATGCCGATTCCGCCCCCACTTCTGGTTCTCAAATCAGTAATCCTATTATGGGTTATCTCCCAATTGTTACCACACCAGTTGGAAACAGCCTGAATATTGTTATTAAAGTTACATTGAGTAACCGTGACATCGTTTACAGCCGCGCCGTTCATAATACCGAAATCTACATTGAAGGACAGCTGACTGATGGTGGAACCATCACCACCTTCCAGAAACCGGAACCCCATGGTCAGACCCGCCGGATGCAGCGGGCCGTCATTGATCACAGCCTGTCCTTCACCTCTGATGGTTACCCTTTTGGTGATAAACGCCCCGGCATGATTCCCGGAAGCGACCCGGATCACATCACCGGCCTGCACATTGTTATCATCAATGGCTTCCTGAATGGTCGCAAAATCAGCGGGTACACGCCAGGTTGAGCCTGGTTTTTTGGCCAGATTCGTCATTTCGGTCGGGGCAGGACGCTGACTTTCCATCGGCATCCTGCTTTGCTCACAACCAAATGTCATCAACAAAACAATTATTAACAAACACACCCATACAATCCTTTGCATGACACACCTCCCTTGGTTATATATTATCGTATTGATTTGATTTATAACCGGCGTAAATATTAACACCCCCTGAGAATAAAAAAATCAGGCAAAAAGCCTCATAATCTTTCAAAAGTAACTTGATCATTGATCCAGGTGCCTACCCATTGCATATCAGAACCGTTATTTTTTATATAACCTAAAAATCCCATTTAGAAAAGTCAGTTGCAATTTTCCCAATATTTTTC
>CAZXFH010000065.1:0-13741 GCA_964640055.1 uncultured bacterium
TCAGCCAGTCAAAATTATACCAGTGGTCCCCTATTTACATGCCCATTATATTTTTTTATTAGAGAAAATGTGCAATTAGTGTCCGGTCCGACCCATCTATACAGCCGATTGGTTTTTCATTATTTGTAAAATACGGATTTCTGGTTTAATTTTAAGCAGGATAAAATAAGATCAGGAGCCTTTTTTATGTACAGTCACGTATTATCTAATGCAGTGTAAACTAAATTGCCAAAATTTTTGAGGACCTTATGAAAAAAGTGTTTCTAATATTACTTTTTTTATGTGCATTATTAACGGCTAAGGATCCAGTTGATCTGAATTTTATTTTTGATTATACTCGGCCCTGGGGAGAGCTGCCCCGGGAAATTCGCTGGTCACAGGACGAATCCCAATTAGCAGTCATCTGGAATATTCCCTATGAAAATGGGTGGGAAATATGGACCATAGGCATACCAAACGGACAGGTAACCCGTCGCACTTTTTTTCAGAATACTTCCGACCAGAACTGCCATATCCCTCATGATTTGAAATGGCATCCCAATGGGAAAGAATTATACTTCCTGTATGCCGGCCATATCTATCATTTACAACTCAACGCTAAAAACAGCTTAGAACTGCTCACAACCAAGCCGGTCCAACGTTCCGCCTTGACTCTTTCGCCCGATGGGAACTGGCTGGTTTATACTGCGGACCAACAGCTAATGCTCTTAAATATAGACCAAAAAAAATCCATGGTGCTGGATGATTACTGTCAGACCATAACCGCAGAGACACCGGAATTAGACCGGCGGTACCGCTATTTTTGGTCTCCGGATGGGCAGAAACTGGCAATAATCATTACGATCATTCCTGATCATCCAAAACACCTGGCCCACTCCCTCCTCCGGGTTTTAAAGATCTCTGCTAACCACATAAATTCGCTGGAGCTACCGATAAATAATCAACCGGCCTTCTTGAGAGATATCGCATGGACCCAATCCAGCGAATCATTTCTGATTGACGGACTCTCCGAAGACCATACTACCCGCTATATCGCTAATGTTTACCCACTGGAAAATAAAGTGGATACTCTTTACCGGGAATACAGCGATTATTGGATTCCTGCTTTTGGCCGGGACTTATTTTGGATTAAAGATTACAAAAAAATCCTTTTTGGATCTACCAAAAACGGGTACCATCATCTTTATACTTTGGATCTTGAGAGTAAGATTGAATATGCTGTCACTCGTGGTAAGTGGGATATTCACCAATATCAATTGACCAGTGATCGCAAAAAGGTTTATTTTACAGCCAATAAGGAAAATCCACTTTATCGTGATATTTATGCAGTTAAACTGAAGAACTCAGAAGTTGAGAAGATATCCTACAAAAAAGGAACGCACCGCTTATACCTGGCCCCATCCGGCAAAAAAATGGTGGAAATATTCTCCAGCAGCACAACTCCTCCCAAATTATATTATGCCGCGACAATCCCCAAAAGTAAAATGATTCCTTTAGTCCAAAAAGAATTTCAGCTAACCCGTGATTATACTTTCCTGCAACCTCAGTTCAATTTAGATGTCCGCTCCGGTAGCAACACTCCGCTGGGCTATAAACTATGGATTCCTGATCAGGAATTATCTCAGCATAAATTTCCTCTGATCGTACACCTGCGTAATAATCAGGTCCGCGACAGCTGGGATGAACTTAGTTTATTCAATTACTACCTCATGCGGGCAGGGTGTGTCGTACTGGAATGCGGATTTACTCCCCTGGATAAATTTCGGTCCGCCAGTCAAAATGATACGATCCGACCTATTTTTCAGCAGCAACTGGATGATGTTAGCCGGTTAGTCGAGCAAGTCAGTAAAAAAGAATTTATTGATCCCGCTCACCGGGCTCTCTATGGTAATCATTATGCCGGTTATTTAACCAGCATGGCATTATTTACGCGCACCGACTGGTTTTGCAAGGGCGGGGTCATTTCAGCCTTACTGCCTAGCGATAATGTCTGTCTTGATCAAGACAGACAAGTATATACCTGGCTCAACACCCATAATCCCGGATCCCAGCCAGTCAATCCTATCCATTATTACAACAACCTGAAGGGAGAGCTTGTATTTATACAGGGTACAAATAGCAGTGTCGCACCGCTATTACCTATAGCGCATCTCGTTCAAAAAATGATCGCCGATCAAATTACGGTTGAAATATTTGTTTATCCCTGGGAATCTTACCGGATCAGCTCTCACCGGACCCGTGCACACCTGTTTGGTAAACTGGCAGATCATTTATTGGCTTGGTAAAACAGTTTTCCCTAGCCAACTAATATACTCACAGCAGGCATATTACATATGCCGGTAAAATTTCAATTTATAGCGAAAATATTATCAGTTCGGTAGATCAGTGGGTTTGGGTGGCTTCATTCCAAAAGGGACTCGATGTTCTTTCTCGGGTATTTTTATTTTCCCGAATTTGGATTCATACTTGGCAATATTTTCCTGCAAAGTATATAACAGTGTTTTGGCATGCATCGGGGTCATGATAATCCGGCTTTTCACCTCGGCTTTGGGGGCGCCGGGCATAATACGGGCAAAATCGACTACGAATTCAGCACCGGAATGAGAAATAACCGAAAAATTACTGTAATCACCATCGGCTTTTGATTCGGGTAGTTCTATCTTCAATTGTTTCTTATTTTTATTTTCATCCATAGCAGCAACCTAACTGATTGATATTAATAAATCATCCACTTACTTCTTATCTCTATTTTTGGCTTGATCATCTTGGGATTTTTTCCTCTTTTTCGCATGCTGGGGGGGCTGGGCCTTTTCCTCATCCAAGTCTTCATCATCCCATTCCTCTTCCAAAGCAACATCGTCCTCAAAAATATTCCAGGCTTCATCGGAAATTACTTCCCGCTCACGCCCCTCTTTTAACTCGACATCATCCTCAAACTCATCCCAAACATCCTTATGTTTTTCAAATTTACTGGGATCAATATCCGGCTCATCATAATCCTCGCGTTCCATGTTCAACATCTCATCACCGTAAACATTCATATCGAAAAAGTCAATATCGTCTACAATATCATGATAGACCAATAATTCTAAAAAATCAATATATTTGGGGCTCCTCAATTTTGTTTTACAATGAGGGCATATTAAAGATTTTCTTAATTCCTCTTCCGATAAATCTTCGCCACATTCTGGACAAATTAAATCTTCCATAATCACCTCAACTTTTAATGGGCATTAATATAAAAGCAGATACCCGCCAGGTCAAGTATTTTTTATATTTTCTACCAGGGAACTATCTTCCTTATTTTTAATAACTTATCAAATGCGATCTCAATAATTTCTTTTTCTTTATCCCCAGTATTAAATTTTCGAGATACGCAAGTGCTTATATTATCCTATTCTATATTTGTTTCCGGTATGAGGGCAATCTGCTTGGCTAAAATACTGCTTTCCAATATGTTACGAATATGCCAATAGCCTAACTCAATACCATTCTCCCGGTTTTTATCAATCCGCAGATTGAAAAAATAGTCGGAATGCTCAAACTGGAATCCGATCTTGTTAGGGGTAAAGGATCGCGCGATACAATACAAACTGGTCGGATTGAAATCCGGATTAAGATCACAAGCGGCCCAGAAGGCATGGCTGAAAATTTCGGCATCCGGATGTTTACTGGGAAATCCATGATTATTCATATCAATTTTCCGCAGCGGGATTAAAATCTCGGGCGGAGGACTTTTAACCAAGGGATAAAAAGATTCATACAATAATACCCGGCAGTAGTCATGATATTGCGTGATAAAATCCGTGAATACATAGTGAGCAATTTTAAACTCCCGCTCACCAAATGGATAACAAAGAAATAGTTTTTTCTCTTTTACCCCGGCCGTTGCCTGCTGCCTACGCTTTTGAATTCTCCTTAATTTCCATAGTATTCTTCTTTTTGTTCTAAACATTTATCCCTTTTTCACTCTGATTTATATTTTAAACCGCATCACACATTCAGCCAAAAATATAATTTCTAACCAAAAATGCAAATGATTTTCCTGATCCCCGGCCATTTAATAGAAATATCCTCCTCATATCAAATTACCAATGAAATAAAATACATACTGGGTTATGAATGTTAAAGGCCTGAAGGAAACAGGCGTTAAAAAATGCGACCGGGTGAGCGTTAAAAAGCAATTAATGTCTGAGTTTTAATTGCTTTAGCGAAGCCGGAAGCATTTTAGCCTGTTTTTATCCAGCCTTGTCCCGACGGGTCGGGATTGGTTCCTTTTGTGTTAAGACAAAAAGAACATATTTATAAATCAAATAGATAAGTGTTATCCCAAGGTTAATATGATATCATAACTCCGATAGGATCTAATTAATTCGGACGAATCGATCGATTTTTCTTGATCAAGGTGAAGATGTTTATATTTACGACCTAAGAACCGTGGGTGTTATTATTTTTCGAACTGAGTTTCATCGCTTGGCATAACAATATAAGCAGTCATGTCGGCAGGTATTGTATTGACCAATATCCCGGCTGAAATAACAACCGCATTCATCTCGGGTAGGACGCAGTTCATTCCTAAATTGAACCCCGGAAAACAATTTACGGAGATAAGGGACATCAATACAATGACCTCTGGGTATAGCGGCTTTCCGGGCAATGTCATCTTCGCAACAAGTATAAATAGCCATATTAAATCTACGGGCAATATATTTCAATTGACGAGCAAATCTAACACGGTCATCCAGCGTTGGTTTTATCAGTTTAAGATTACTGTGATTGTCCAGCCGTTGAAAACGTCGGCAGACTTTGCCATAAAGATCAATAAAACTAATCATACAGTACTGAACAAGTCCCTGTAGATTGCGGGCACACTCGGCAAAGGTTTGTAATCTTTCACCCGGAGGTGTCTGGTTAGAAAAAATGATGGGATCAAAACGCCAGATTATTTTTTCAGCGCCATAGCTTTGGGCTAATTTTGCTACTATCTCCATACTATGATTAATGTCAGGTACCTTGGGTTCGAGCAGTTTTACCGTCTGTTCCGGCAGGGCATTGATGGTGTAATGGAATAGAAATCGCTGGTGGTAATGCTTGGCAATCTTTTCCAGCACAGGTAAAAAGGGAGCATAATTTTTTGACCAAAACACAAAAGCGCCCACCTCTTGGGGTTTGAGCGAGACATACTCGCTTTTTTGAGAAAAAGGATTCTTAACTGCCACACTCCCTTCCTGCACTTTTTGCAGAAACCAATTGCCATAGAAAGCAGGAATATCTGTACGTCGACTGGCAGATACAATCATGGCCAATGAAAATAATTTATTTGAGATCGATTGATTATTTAAACAAACCGGTTCAGGCCGTCGTGTCCGGGGAGACACTTTGCAGTGATTTCAGGTTATCTTTCTCTTTAATTAACTGTATTAAACGGTAATTTTCATCAGAGGGATGCAGATTAAAAGCAACTTTAGCTTCTTTCAGGGCATACTCATACCATCCCTTTTTAGTATAGGCAATAGCCAAACTATGGTGTCCCTGGTATCGATCCGGTTGGACCCGGGTGGCCGCTTTAAATTCCAGAATCGCTTCGTTTAATAGGCCCTTATTATAGTACCACTTACCCAATTTATAATGTCGCTCGTAGCGACTGGTACAGGTGATCATGGTAATGACCATCAATAAGATACCGGTAACTAAAATCGCTCTTCTCATAGTTTCTCCCGATAGTTTGACCTTCATCCTGCCCTTTAATTTAGGCTACCATAGACTAAAAACAAGATAATTTTTAAAAATTATAAACCCATAAGGAACCTGTTATATCCTCACAAAATTTAATATATTATGTTGGTTGCTAACAATAGGATATTTGCTTATTATACCTAATCTTTAAAATTAGATGCAAATTTATAAAAACAAGAGTTTATGGGTTTTTTGGGTCTGTTGCCTGACCACTACCCTGATTTTTGCAGAACAAACTGACAAACTCCGCTTAATCCATGCCGATAAGTTAGAACAGTATACTCAACAGGGAGCGCTGATTAAAAAATTAACCGGTGATGTCTTTTTTCGTAAAGGAGATACAGAGTTGACTTGTGAGCTGGCCTACTGGTATGAACAGGAGGAACGGGTGGAATTTTTTAAGAACGTGAAAGTGACTCAAACAGAACAGACCATTCTGGCGGATACTTTGATTTATTACAGCGACAAAGAGATCATTGAAGCCCGGGGGCATCCACGGATTGAGGAAGCAGATCGGTCGATCAGAGCCCGAAAGATCATATACTTTGTCGAAACCAAAAAGTCCGAAGCCACCGGTGATGTGATCCTGGAAGAGCCAAACCAGGTACTAAAGGCACAAGCACTCACTTATTTTGCCAGACAGAAGAAAAGTATTGCTACCCAACGAGCAGAGCTGTTTGATGCTCAAGAAAACACCCGCCTAAAAGCCGACAGTATCATCTATTTTAACCAGACTGAAGAAATTAATGCTTTTCAAAGTCCTGTTCTGATTCACTATGATTCGACCGGACAAACCGCCAATCAAATTGCTGGAAAATATATCCACGGCAATCAACTAAGCGGAGATTTTACGGTCCTGGATAGTGTCCGGATGCAGCGGGAAAATTTTATTGCCCATGCCGAACAGTCCATATATGACGATTCCCTGCAAACTTTGACCCTGAAAGGCGATCCCAGAGTTATCAATGGGCAGCGGGTAATAACCGGTGAATGGATGACCGCCTACTTGAAAAATAATAAGATAGAGGCCCTCTATGTTTTTGAAGGCAGCCGGGCTACAGCCACTGGCAAGGCCTATTTACCGCCGGATTCAGTTACTACCGGCCATTCACAACCACCCCGGGAGGAGATACCAATTCGGGATGAACTGAGCGGAAAAAGCATGCATATATTTTTTCAAAAAGGTCAGGCCGATACCATGCTAGTAATGGGTATGGCAACCAGTTACTACAACGTGCTGGAAGACAGTATTATCAAGGGCGTCAACACCGCTAGTGGTGATACTATCATCATGGATCTGGATCAGGGAGAACTGGTGAGTATTACGGTGATCGGAGGTACGCAAGGAAAGTTTATTCCTCACCGGACCAATACCAGTGTTGACACCACTATCATCTATTCCGCAGAACGCATTGTTTATCAGGTTCAGAAAAAAATTACCAACCTGTATCAAAATGCCAGTACTAAATCCGGGAATATGAAATTAACGGCCGGTAAGATCAGTGTCCATTGGGAAGAAAATCTGATGTATGCTTATCCCCTGCAGACAGGGATTAGGGATTCCAGCGCAACCAATATCCCCACCTTCTACCAAAAGGACCGCGAACCTTTCTCGGGTGAAGAGATGGTTTATAACCTGCAAACCCGTAAAGGCCGTATTGTTGAAGGAGCCACTAAAGTTGAGGATGGATTTTATTACGGCGAAAACATCAGTAAAGCCGGTAAACGCACCTATTATGTTGAGCAGGGTATTTATACCACTTGTGATATTCCTGATACGCCCCATTACTATTTTAAAAGTCAACAAATGAAACTGATCCAAAAAGATAAAATCATTGCCCGTCCCCTGATTTTTTATATTCACGATATTCCGCTCCTCGGTATTCCTTTTGCCGTACTACCCGACCAAGGTGGCAAAAGACACAGCGGCTGGATCATGCCCTCTTATGGAGATAACAGTAATGTGGGCGGTAATCTGAGAGGACTAGGCTATTTTTGGGTCATCAATGATTATGCGGATCTGCGTATTACCGGAGATTTCTTCGATAAAGTCGGTGTACGGGCTAATCTTCGCACCCGTTATAAAAAGCGCTACAAATTCAACGGGTCTGTCAATGGTTCCTATGATAACACCTTTTTAGCAGAGAGACCTAAAAAGGTATGGCGCCTCAATGTAAACCATAGCCAAAATATTAGCCCTACATCTAGATTACGTATCAACGGAAGATTCGTCAGTAACGACCGGTATTACACTAAAAATGGCATGGATCTTAGCACCCGCTTGAATCAACAGCTGATCAGTAATGCCACCTATTCAAAAAATTGGCGGGACAAACCTTATTCACTCTCCATGAATCTCAATCAAACCATTAATTTACAGGCGAAAAAACAAATAAAATCACCGCCTAGTATAGCCAACAAAAAAGCGAATTACATCCAACGCTCCTTACCCAATATCTCCTTGAGCCGCAGTTCCCGGCGCTTAATTCCCTTAAAATCCGGACAAGCTGCCACCCAATCGAAATGGTATAACAATATATATTTCCGGGTCAGTTCCCGTCTAAGAAATAAGCAGAATATTTACTACACCAGCGTGGCTGAAGCAGATTCCTTCCTTTGGCAGCAGGAAAATGAACTGAATAATGCCCTTACCCATGATATTTCCCTTACTGCCAGCCAAAAGGTATTTTCAGTGATAACCCTGAATGAAAATCTGAGTATCGATGAAGGCTGGATTAATCGCTATGAAATGCCTCGCGATTCATCAGGAAACTTTATTATAAATGAAAAGGGTCAACTGGAAACTGTTACCGTACATGGTTTTAAAGCCCGACATACCGGGAGTATTTCCTTAAATGCCCAAACCAAACTCTATGGCCTTTTCCCTATCAGACTGGGATCCTTACAGGCCGTAAGACATGTCGTTACACCTTCTGTCGGTTTCAGATATCGTCCCGATTTTACCCAGGATATTTTTGGTTGGGAGCCGGGCTATATTCTTTCCGGTCAGGATATAACGGGTAAAAAGTGGAATTATGATCCTTTTCAGCAGACTATGCTGGGTGCCACCCCCTCCCGGGATCAACGGTCAATGACCTTTAGTTTAGGAAATATTTTTCAGGCTAAAACAATTACCGAAGAGGAAGAAAAAAAACTGGATCTGTTTACCTTGAATTTTTCCAGCAATTACAATTTTGCCGCCGACAGTCTGCGTATGGCACCCCTACGCACCTCTTTTCGTACCCAAGTCACCCGCCAGATGGCTCTAAACCTGAGCGCTACCCATAACTGGTATGCCCAGCAAAACGGAAGGCAAATCAATCAATGGTATCGTGAATGGCAGGGCGTACCCCTTCCGCGGCTAACTGCGCTGAGCGCCTCTACTGGATTCAAGGTTAAAGGCAATCGTTTCGGTGCTGTCCGGGAAACACCCGCTTTCAGTGATACAGCGGATACTTCTGCCGGAGCAGAAGACATCCTGACCCCTGATTACCGCCAGGATATCGACCGGGGCTCCACCCCTCGCCGGGAAGAAGGCAATCAACTATGGTCAGCCAGTTTCAATTTCCGATACAGTTTGAATCAATATACATCCGATAATCGTTCCGAACGATTCTTTATGTCCATGAATCTAAATCTAAAACTCACCCAAAAATGGCAGCTGGGTTACCGGGCCAGCGTTGATCTGCTCAAGAAAAAAATTGTCAGCCAGAATATTTCCATTGATCGTGATCTCCACTGCTGGCAACTTTCCTTCAATTGGGTCCCCACCGGCTATGGCAAGCAATATAATCTGATCATCCGCATTAAGTCTTCCGCTTTACGAGATATCAAGTATGAAGAACGCGGTGGCCGGCGACGGGGACCTTATTATTAACCGGTATAATTCCCTATTGGGATCATTACTTTTTAATTTATACATAACTAATATGAGGGGGGGCATTCAGGGTTCCTTAGCGACTCAAACAGCCGACAGGATTCAAGAATTAATCCGGGATAACAATAATTAGCGGGAATGTTTGGGAGTCGAACCCAACTTCCCGACACTAACTGCCGGGAACAACGGTTTTGAAGACCGTGGCGTCCACCGGGATCGCATTCATTCCCATAATGAATTCAGTCATCTTTTAAATATCAAGTGCTTTATATACTACTGATTCTTAACAATAATGTAATCCAGATCTTCATGTTCCTTGAAATTCTCACCAAAACGTTTGGCCTCGGCATGACTGTTAAATTTACCAACCCGAACAGCTAATAACTGACTTTCGGAACCGACTTTTTGTGTGAAAACGGCATAGCCTTTATCGCTGAGGCGGTTCTTCAACAAGTAGGCATTGGAAGGATTCCCAAAAGCACCTAATTGAATACTGTAAACAGGCCCTGAGCGATCAGATGCCTGTCGATCCGGAGTCCTCTCCGACGTTGAAGCTGGCTGGTACTCACTGTCTGCCACTGACCCGCCTTCCTCTGTCAGAATATAGGAGGGTTTGAATTTGCCATCTTCAAAATTAAAACTCAAATCAGAATATTTCTCCTTATAATAATGATAATAATAATCTATGGAGTCCTTTTCCTGAACAGCCCTGAAACTGCATAACAGAATACTCATTGTTTCATTAATCCATTGTGACTCCGGATATCTGCGAAGTAATCCTTTTGAATATTTGATCGCCTTATGATATAATCCACTGGAATAGATATATTGAATGATCTGATATAAAGCATCGTCCGCACGCGTAGAATTAGGATATTTACTGACCACATCTTTAAAGATCAGCAACGCTTTGTTGCCCTCATCTTCAACAACCCCAGCCAAATAAAGCACCTCGGCATTATCAGGATATTCCTGCCGTAATTTAGGCAAAGCTGCTCTGACCTCTTCTATCTGGCCCCTCTGTATCATATGAACGTATTGGGACAGGTTCACCCCGAAAATTATATAGGGGACAAGCAATAAAAATATAAAACAGATGCTTTTTCGCATAATTTACCTATCTATAAAAGTGTCTATTGCTCTACACTGAGGACATAACCAGCGTATTTGAGTGCTGACATATCCGCAATCTGAACAGCGATAACTGTTCTCTTTTTCAAGGGCTTCTATTGTGCTGTTTAACGTATCCCGAGCAGCACGAGGATCACCTTCGGAGATTAAAAGTCCGATTAAGGCCAATTTCGGTTTTAAGGCCTGGGGGTGCTTTTCAACAAGGGTTTCCATGATGGAGACGGCCTTTTCAACCTTACCCTTGCGCTCATTAAACTCAGCCAGGGCAATATTGGTATCCATGTCATGCGGTCGTTTCTTCAGAATCTTATGATAGAAAGCAACCAACTCCTCATATCTCCCCAACTTAAAAAGTGTTTTTTTAAGCACCGGAAAAATCAATCCGGCTCTATCCGGAGCGGCTAATATAAATTTTTCCCACCATTGGATCGCATCTTGTTCCCGGTTATCCTTAACATAGGAATCAGCAATATAATAGTAAGGTGCCTCACAATTGGGATCCAGTTTAATGGCCTTCCGGAAGAGTAAGCGGCTATCATGATAAGCTTGCGTTTTATACTTTTTCAAGCCTTCCTGAACCTTGAAAATAGCCAAGCTGCGGGCTTTGGTTGACTTGCTGATAGTAGCACTTTTTTTCAGGTATTCCGCAGCCTGTTCCCAGTTGCCTATTTCCTGATGCAAGCGGGTAATCACATCGATGGCCCACTGGTGATTTTTATCTATTTCCAAGATTTTCTGCGCGGATGCCAGGGCAGCTTCCTTTTTGCCCAAATCCCGATAGCCCTCTACAATTTCACTTAAAATGGCTATTTTCTGGTTGACTGATAAATTGGGTCGATATAAAAGGTTTTCATTTAATTTTACACTCTTTTCTGACTGATCTGTTTTTCTGAAAAGCATGCCCAGTTTTATATAGACCTCAATATTCTCCGTATTTTTACGGACATATTTTTTGAATAATCTGATGGCGGCCTGATTCTCTCCGCGAATCATGTGATCCAGTCCCCGGGTGTAAAGATTTCCTTCTGTGCGTTCGGACGTGGTTCTTTTTCTGGTAAAAAAGAAGGCCGAGATCACAACGATTAAGATACCAATAATAATGAATATAATTTCAAGTGTTCCCATAAGACAACCTTTAACTCCTATTCCTTTATTCCTCTAATTCCTGGATCTCCTTATTACGTAATAAATTCAATTCTTCTTTTAATTTATTATATTCTTTACCGATTAACCTTATCTTGCTCTTCATCGACATGAGCTGAACGCCGGTCAATAACACACCCACCAGTAGTCCCACAACAAAGCTGAATAAAACGATAATTATCATTTCCGTGGTAACAGCATTTTTGGCACTGAAGAATTTTATCGTTACCTGCTGTCCCACATTCTGGATCACAAATACCAATAAGATAATTGCAATTACAATATACAATACAATTTTAGCAACTTTCATGATACCTCCGTTTATTTAGATAAGCGCTCCAAAAAGAGAGACGCCGGCAGCGGCTTTAATCTCTACAGTTACGATATCACCCAAACCCGCACTACCGTTTTTTATAACCACCAATTTATTGGTCGCAGTCCTGCCCAGGGGCTCCTCAGGATTTTTTTTACTGGCGCCCTCAATCAATACTTTTTGCTGGCTACCGATCAAGCGGGTATTCTTCTGTAGGGTATGCTTGTTTTGCAGACTGATCACCTGCTGAAGCCTTTGTGCTTTTTCCTGCTCGGTAACATCATCCTCTAATTTAGCAGCGCGGGTTTTTGGCCGGGGAGAATATTTAAACATAAAGGCACTATCAAAAACCAACCGTCGCATCACGTTCAAAGTCTCTTGAAAATCAGTCTCTTCCTCACCCGGAAACCCTACAATAATATCGGTCGTTAAAGCGGAATCCGGCAAATATTCCTTGATCTTTTCGGCAATGTAAAGATACCTGTCCTGGTCGTAGGAACGGTTCATTAATTCCAATACACGCGTAGATCCGGCTTGCAGCGGAAGGTGAACATGGGGGCATATATTGTCATGGCTTTGCATAACCTGTAACATGGCTTCATCAACATCCTGAGGGTGGGGCGACATGAACCGCACCCGTACAGACCGATCAACCCGGGCCACAGCTGATAATACCTCAGGGAATCTGTGCTCTTTATATTGATAAGAATTCACATTTTGTCCTAATAGCGTCACCTCTTTTTTACCGGCTGTTACCGCCTGTTCCACATCAAAGATAATATCAGCGATCGGACGGCTGCGCTCGCGGCCCCGGGTGTAGGGTACGATACAATAGGTACAAAATTTATCACACCCCCGCATGATGGGCACCCGGGCATTCATATGCTCACTGCGAATGGGTGTTAATCCGGTATAACATTCAGACCGTGAGAGATGAACATCAACTAAGGGCAGCTGGGCGCCATTAAAGATGGATTGGATATGACGATAGCTGTCAGGGCCTAAAAGAATATCAATGAAGGGATACTTCTCAAGTAAAGCGTCTTTATTATTTTGAGCACCGCATCCCAATAATCCCAACCGGAGATGTGGATTATCCTCCTTCTGAACTTTAAACTGTGATAAGCGCGCCAGGGCACGGGCCTCGGCTTTTTTACGAACGGAACAGGAATTCACCAGGATAAGGTCAGCCTGATCCGGATCATCAACCTGTACGCAATCATTGGTTTCCAGAATACCAGCGATCAGCTCTGAATCCGCCTCATTCATCTGGCAACCATAGGTTTCTATGTAATATGATTGCGGTATCATGGCATTAAATTAATTAAAACCAATTTTTTATTAAAGCAAAATATAATGTTTTACAATGCATAGACAGACCGGTATATAAATCCTTTTCCCGCCTCCGTGCAATCTTTAATCAGCGGTAATCCTGAAATGTTCCCAGCTCGCGAACGGCAGCTCTTGCTAATATAAACAGAATTATTTAGATAAGTGAGAGTATTAAGGAATATACCCTGTGAAAAAGTAATTCAGGGGAT
>CAZXFH010000066.1:0-1919 GCA_964640055.1 uncultured bacterium
TGTCTGAAAAAGCCCTGAAAGAAAGCGAAGATAAGTTCCGGACTCTGGTGAATCAGGCGCCTCAAGCCCTGTTTCTGCATGATCTGGAGGGCCGGATAGTGGACGTCAATCAGGCGGCGCTGGATCATTACGGCTATACCCGGCAGGAACTGCTTAAGATGACTGCCAAAGATATTGATCCGGATTACGAAGTACGCGAGGACGGAGGGGCATTCTGGAAAGCACTCAGGAAAGAAGGGGCGATCCAATTTGAAGCCCGCCATCGCCGGAAAGATGGTACCTTGTTTCCGGTAGAAATAAAATTGACCGCTTTAGAATTGCGCGATAATCAATATATATTTGCCTTGGCAGATAATATCACCGATCGCAAACAGGCTGAGCAAATCCTCCAAAAGGAACGGGATAAAGCGCAAACCTACCTGGATGTTGCCGGCACTATTTTTGTCACTCTTAATCGGCAGGGTGAGGTAACCCTGGTCAATCAGAAAGGCAGTCAGATACTGGGCTATCCCCAGACTGACATTATGGGCCGGAATTGGTTCGATCACTTTATTCCTGAAGAAGACCGTAGTCAGGTAAAAACCATATTCAGACAGCTGATGGACGGCAAGTTAAAAACTGCCGAATATGTGGAAAATTATGTGCTTAACAGTCAGGGTGAGAAACGTCTGATCGCCTGGCACAACACCCTTTTAAAGGATCAACAGGGACAGATTACCGGTTCGCTCAGTTCCGGTATTGATATTACGGAAAAAAAACAGATTATTAATTCCCTGCAGGAAAGTGAACACAAATTCCGGACTCTGGTGGAAAACATCGTTGACTGGGTCTGGCAGGTGGATACAAAGGGAGTATATACCTATGTCAGTCCCCAGGCAGAGAAAATTATGGGATATCCAAGAGAGGAAATCCTGGGTAAGACCCCCTTTGATTTCATGGCACCCGCCGAAGCGGAACGGGTCGGAAAAATATTTAAACAGATCGCGTTGGGAAAAGAAAAAATTATCGGATTGGAGGATACTCTACTAACCAAGGACGGACAGGCCGTAATTTTTGAAACCAATGCCACTCCCATGTTTGATCAGGAAAATCGGTTTATCGGGTATATGGGTACCTGCCGGGATATTACGGCCCGTAAAAAGACCGATGAAGAATTGAGGCACAGTGAGCAGCAGAAAAATATTATTCTGGATTCAACCAATGAAATGGTCGCATATTATGATCTGGATTTAAAGATCGTTTGGGCCAACCGGGCGGCAGCAGAATCAGTGAATAAGTCACCCGCAGAACTGGTGGGGCAGCAGTGCTATGAAATCTGGATGGGAAAGACGCAACCCTGTCCGGGCTGTCCGGTCCTGAAAGCGCGGGAAAGTAAAGCACCTCAACAAACGGAACAACAGACACCGGACGGGCGCTACTGGTCTTTACGGGGCTATCCGGTACTCGATGATTCCCATAAAGTAGTCGGACTGGTTGAATTTGGACAGGATATAACCGAAAGCCGGATGGCGGCGGAAAAAGTGAAAGAGAGCGAACGGAAATACCGTCATCTGGTGGAGACCATTCCCTATGGAATTGAAGAGGTGGATCTGGAAGGACACATGGTTTTTGTGAATCAGGTGTTTGCTGATATGCTGGGGTATGAACCTGAGGAATTGCTGGAGAAATACATTTGGGACCATGATCCCAAACCGGACAAGGTCAAGCAGCTCAAAGATTATTTTGCCTACATCAAAGACAAGCAACCTGAGCCGGAGCCCTATGAATCCCAAAACCGATGTAAAGATGGTAAGATCATTGATGTCTTGGTGGACTGGAATTACAAGCGTGATAAACATGGAAAATTGATTGGCTTTATCTCAGTGGTGACCGATATCACGGCACAAAAGCAGGCTGAGCGGGATAAAGATCAGTATATC
>CAZXFH010000066.1:2019-13451 GCA_964640055.1 uncultured bacterium
AAAATACCGGCGCCTGTTTGCCGGAGTATTGCCAAAATCCTCAGAATCAAAAAGACCTATTCAGTTGGCTTCGCTCATAATCAGAATCCTTACGGCGGCATCATTATTCTCAGCCGCACAGAGGAACCTCCTAAATATCAGTTTGCGATTGAAACCATTGCCGGTCATTTATCACTGATCATCCATAACAAGCAGGTGCACCAGATGCTTCAGCAGAGCGAAAATCGGTTTCGCATGCTTTTTGATAAAGCGCCGGTCTCCTTCTGGGTCGAGGATTATTCCCGATTAAAGCAGGCCCTTGATGATCTCATAAAGAAGAATAAAATAAGCGATATCCGCCAATATTTGCAAACCCGTCCGGAACGGGTCAAAGAATTAGTGCAAAAAGTCAACATATTGGATGTTAACCAAAAAACCATCTCTCTGTATAAAGCGCAGAATAAAACAGAATTATTGGATAAATTGACCCAAATATTTGTTCCGGAATCCTATGAGGGTTTCATCGAACAGATTGCGGCCGTAGCCGAGGGAAAAACTGAATTGCAGCTGGAAACGATAAATAAGAAGCTGAATGGTGATATTATCCAGATCCAGCTGAACTGGAGTGTGCCGGAAATATACCAACAGGATTATGCTCGGGTCTTTGTCGGCATCAATGATATCACGGAGCGCAAGTGGCTGCAGGATTCCCTGGCAAAGGCCAATCAGGAGAAATCAGTGGTGCTGGATAGTACCGCTGAAATGATCGCCTATTATGACCGGAAACTGCGCATTGTCTGGTGTAACCGGGCCATGGCCGTGAATTTTGAGAGCACACCTGATCAGTTAGCTGGCAAAAGCTGTTATGAACTTTGGCACAACCGCACCGAACACTGTGTTAATTGCCCGGTGATGGTCAAGGTACTGGAAACCGGTCAAGCGCAGGAAGCCGTGCGGACCACTCCGAAAGATCAGATCCTGTCCGTGCGCGCATATCCGATCCTGGATGATCAGGCCCGGGTAACTCATGTAGGAGCTTTTATACAAGATATTACCGATCAGAAAAAAACCGAAAACCGCATCAACGAGTATTACCATGAATTAGAAGAGAATCAGAAGGCAGCCATGAATTTGATGGAAGATTTAACCGGTGAAGTGGAAGATCGACGGCGGGTTCAGAAACAGTTGCAAGCCTCTCTAAAAGAAAAGGAAGCCCTGCTCAGTGAAATTCACCACCGGGTCAAAAACAATATGCAGATCGTACAGAGTTTTATTAATCTGCAGTCCCAGCATATTAAGGATCAGCCGGCCCTGGATGCTTTTCAGGACCTCAATGACCGCATCCGTACCATGGCCCTGGTCCATGAAAAACTCTACCGCAGTGACGATCTGTCGCAAATTGATTTTGCCGACTATATCAAAAGCCTGGTAACTCGTCTGTTTGCCGCTTACAAGGCGGAAAGACTACAAGGGGCCCTGCAATTGAAATGTGAACATGTTTTACTGGATATCGAGACTGCTATTCCATGTGGTTTACTGATCAATGAGCTGGTCACCAATATTATTAAATATGCCTTTCCGGATGGCTTGCAGCGCAAACCGGAAATATATATTGCCTTCCGGACCTTGCAGAAGCAGAAGTGTGAATTGATAATCGCTGACAACGGGATTGGATTGCCCGTGGAACTGGATATCCGGAAAACCGAATCCTTTGGCCTGGAAATGGTGTATCTGCTGGCAGAACGACAGCTGGATGGAAAGATCAGTCTGGATCGAAAACAGGGTACCCGTTACACTATCCGGTTTGAATGCCATGTCTGATTTTGAAATACAACCGGTTTCCGGCCGGATCTGATAGGCAAAGGAAACTCATAAGTTGTTCAAAAGGCAGGAGATAATTGAGTATTAGAAGAGATAAGAGGATCGATTATGGCTGAGAAGATATCGGTTTTACTGGTGGAGGATGAAATGCCCGTCGCTGAGGATATCGGGGAGCAGTTGAAGCGCATCGGATATCAGGTGGCTGGTATAGCGGTATCTTCGGCGGAGGCCCTGCGGCTGGTCGCTCAAAAGCAGCCGGACCTGATCCTGATGGATATCAATCTGAAAGGGAAGACCAATGGCATTGAGACCGCTGCCAAAATTAAGCGCAAATACGATCTGCCGGTGATCTATCTGACCGCCTATGCGGATCAGGAAACTTTGGCCAACGTCAAAAAAACCGAACCCTACGGGTTTATTACCAAGCCCTTTAATACCCGTGAGCTGCAGGGTGTTCTGGAAACCGCTTTCTACAAGTGGCAAATAGAGCATAAATTAAAAGAGAATGAAAAGAATTTGCGCATTATGCTCGATTCGATCGGCGATGCAGTGATCGCCACCGATACGCAGGGGCACATTAGCCGCATGAATCCCATGGCCGAGAAATTAACCGGCTGGCAATCAAGTCAGGCCCTGGGCAAGCCCTTTGATCAAGTCGTCACTCTGTACCGGGAAGGAACTGCGAGATTGGTATCCAATCCCGTGCAGGCAGTGCTGGAAATCGGACGGATCCGGGGATTGAGTAATCATACCACTTTGATCAATAGGGAGGGAACCAAACACCGCATTGCTGATTCCGGTGCGCCTATCTTTGACGATCAGGGAGAGCTGCAGGGGGTGATCATGGTGTTGCGGGATGAAACCGAACGGTACCGCATGGAGACCGAGCTGCGCGAGAGTGAGGAGGAATTGCGCACGATCTATCAAAACGCTCCCTTTATTATGGTGCTGGTGGATATCAACAGACGGATCCGCAAGGCCAATGCCCAGGCGGCTGCTTTTGCCGATTCAAACCCGGATGCCATGCTGGGTCTGCGGGGCGGTGAAGCCCTGCGTTGTTTACATCACCTGGACGACCCCCGCGGTTGTGGCTTTGGCCCCTTTTGTGACCAATGCAAGATTCGCAATGCGGTACTGGATACCTTTGAAACCAAAGAAAATCATTTTCAGCTGGAAACAACGCTACCCATTCAAAAGCAAGGCCAGCAACAGGAGATTATCCTGCTGGTATCAACCGGCTTGCTGCATCATAAAGCGGAGCCCCTGGTACTGGTCACTTTGCAGGATATTACCCAGCGCAAACAAGCGGAAGAGGCCTTGCGCGACAGTGAGGCCCGCTTCCGGCGGCTGGCGGAAAATGCCCAGGATCTGATCTATCGCATCCGGCTGGTGCCTGACCGGGCTTTTGAATATGTGAGTCCGGTAGCGACTTCCATGACCGGCTATACGCCTGAAGAACACTATGCTGATCCCGATTTGGGCTTTAAAATGGTGCATCCCGATGACCGTCATTTACTGAAGAACCTGGCTACCGGGGAGAAAGCCGAGCAAAAACAACTCACCCTGCGCTGGGTTCGCAAGGATGGTAGCGTTATTTGGACAGAACAATGCAATGTTCCCATCTATGATAAGGCCGGAAAGCTGGTTGCTATCGAAGGGATTGTCCGCGATGTGACCGATCGGGTGCAGGCGGAAAAGGAGCGGCAGGCAAGCGCTGATAAATACCGGGCAATCGTGGAATCGGCTTATAACGCCATGGTCATCTGCCGGAAAACGAAGTTTGTATTTTTTAATCAGGCCTTTGCGCGTCTGACCGGATATAGTCGTTCCGAATTAGTTGATATAGATATCGGCCGCTTATTTAAAGGGGAAGACGCAAGGTTATTTCAGTTGCAAGCCCGCAAAGATCCGGTTTACCGGGAACTGCAATTAAAACGCAAAAGCGGCCGGCTACTCGAGATCGAGATCACTGCTACTCCGATCGACTTTCAGGGGCAAGCGGCTCTGTTATTGATGATACGCGACATCACCCAGCAGAAAGCCCTTTTACAAGAACTGCAGCAATCCAGCGGTCAGACCAAAAAATTGGGCAATTTCATTCCTATCTGTGCGGCTTGCAAGAAGATACGCGATGATCAGCAAGATGGGCACCCCTGGGTCATACCGGAGGAATATATTCAAAGTCGTCTGCCCGATATCCAATTTTCCCATGGCATCTGTTCCGAGTGCATGCCTAAGTTATATCCCGATTATTTCCGGAAACCTTCTGATCAGAAAACTCAGCAAGGAAAGGAAAAAAAGAAGAAGTAAAAATAAACAGATAAGGGGCTTTATGCCTGTGGCACTAAAAAAATACGCTCTTCTATTCGTAAAACACAAAAACGGTCCGCTTGTTGTCGCTTTGATCCTGGCTTTGTTTTACTGGCTGCTGGAAAGCATTATTGATGCTACTGTGCTAAGAGGCAATATTCTGGTTCACCTCCTGCCGGTGACAACTCATGAATTATGGGTTCGTTTTTCTAGCCTGGCCATGATCCTGGCCTTTGGTTTCTATGTCAGATATACGCTAAGACTGATTGGAAAAGCCAATGCTAAGCGGCAGGAAAATGAAGAAAATCTGCGAATTACCCTGAATTCCATCGGCGATGGGGTGATTGCGACTGACGGGTCGGGTAACATTACGCGCATGAATCCGGCGGCCGAGCAGCTGACCGGCTGGAAATTAGCTGCGGCCCAGGGCCGTGCCTTACCTAGGGTGTTCAAGATTATCAACGACCAGACCCGGGAAACCGTTAAAAATCCGGTTGAACAGGTATTGAAAAAGGGTAAGACCATCGGACTGGGCAATCATACCGTGTTGATCGCCCGGGACGGCCGGGAATATCATATTGCCGATTCCGGCGCCCCTATCCGGGATGATGCCGGGCGTATTGTCGGCGCTGTCCTGGTTTTTCAGGATGTTACCGAGGCCTACCAGCTGCGCAAAAGTATCCGGGAAAGTCAGGCCCGCTTGGCAGCGATCTATCAGTCCAGTCCGGCCGTGATTGCCGTCTCCTCAATTGAGGATGGCCGCTATTTGCAGGTCAATCAGGCCTTTACCGAGCTGACCGGCTGGAAACCGGAAGAAGCGGTCGGAAAAACCGCTTTTGAATTGAATATTTGGGCCGAACCAGCTGCGGAACAGCGTCAAAAACTGCTTGAGGTGCTCAAGAAGAATAACCGGGTCCGGAATATGGAGTTCGTGTTTCAGGACCGCCAGGGTAACCGGAAAATTGGTTTGCTTTCCACCGAGATCATTCAGATCGATGGTCGTCCATGTCTGTTGAACAATGTGGTCGATATTACCGATCAGCGCCAAATTGAAAAGCAGGTGCGGGGCTTAAAAGACTTTTATCAGGATGTACTGGATAATGTCCAGGACGGGATCTGGGTGACTGATGAAAACGATCGGATCATTTTTTCTAATGAAGGCATGGAACGGATTGCCGGAATTGAGGCAGATCGCATTATCGGAAATCAGATCCCCGACAGTTATGATAAGGAAACCATGCGTTATTTCTTGCCTTATTACAATCGTGCCAAAAAAATGCTCCATCCACAGCAATATGAGGCTAATGTAGTAACTCCCGCAGGTAAAGAAACGGTTCAGTCCGGCTGGTTGGTGCCCCGGATCGAAAATGGCAATTATCAAGGCATGATCTGTACGGTTCAGGATATTACCATCAAAAAACAGGTCGAAGAGCAGCTTGCCTTCCAGTCCCTGATACTCGATCAGATCCAGGATATGGTCACCGCCACTGACCTGGAGGGACGTATTACCTATGTCAACCAGGCTGAAAGTAAAATATTTAATATGCCTCCCGCGCAACTGATCGGGCAGCATGTGGAAACCTATGGCGAGGACCCTGAACAGGGTGCCACTCAGCAGGAAATTGTGGAGACCACCCGCAGGCAAGGGCACTGGCGGGGCGAAGTGGTTAATATTACCCCGAATGGGGCGAAAATCATCCTGGATTGCCGCACCCAGCTGTTGCGTGATCAAAAGGATAATGCTATCGGAATGGTGGGGATCAGCACTGATATTACGGAGCATAAAGCCGCCGATGCCCGGATCGAACATCTCAATTCACTCTTATTGGCCATTCGCAATATCAATCAATTGATCGTTCATTCAACCGATCTGCAGCGACTTATTAACAAAACTTGTGATTCTCTGATCGAGACCCGTTCCTACCTGGGGTGTACGATCGCAATTCTGGATGAAAAAGAAAACCGGTTGAAACCCATGGCAGCAGCCGGTTCCCACCGGTTTGCCAAGGCCTGGTCAGTCACGACAACCGGCAAGGGCCGGGCTCCCAAATGTGTTAAAAAAGCCTTAAAAGAAAATAAAATCACGGTCATTCAAAATACCCGGCAGTGTGGCAGCTGTGTTTACAGTGGTCAACATAAGCATGGAAATCATAGTACGGTCATTATTCCCATGCAATCAGAGGGCCGGAATATCGGCTTACTTACGGTCGCACTACAGCAGAAGGTCCAATTGGATCATCAGGAACAGGAACTGCTGAAAGAAGTGGCAGACGACCTGGTGTTTGCCCGGGATAAACTACAGGCAGAGGAAGCCCTGCACCAGAGCCAGGGATTATTAATGGCTTCCATCGAACAGACGCCGGCCGGCATTCTGATCACCGATGCGGATGATAAAAAGATAAAAATGGTCAATTCAGCAGCCCTCGATATCCTGGGAGGTACTTCAGATCAGCTGCATGAAATGGATATAAAACAACGTACACGGCTCTGGAAAATTTTTCATCCTGACGGTACCCCTTATAAAGGTGATGAGATGCCGGTGATACGGGCTATATCGGCTGGTGAAAGAGTATCTGGTGAAGAGATGATCATTGAGGATAAACAGGGGCAACGAGTTCCGGTGATTGCCAATGCCGCTCCCATTCGTAACGATCAGGGGCAGATCACCGCCGGAATAGTGGTATTTACTGATATCAGCGATCAAAAGAAAGCCCTCCAGGCCTTACAGGAGAGCGAAAGCCGCTTTAAAGACATATTTGAGACCACTCAGGAAGGTGTCGCTTATGCAACAATCGGCGGGAAGCTGATCATGATGAATAATGCCCTGGAAAAAATTACCGGTGTATCCCGATCCGAATTGATCGGCAAAAATGTGCTCCGGATTGCCCGCAGTATGCTAACCGCTGGCGAAGCGCTCCAAACCATCCCCAAATTGACCAAAGCCATCCAGGGCAATACAATCCAGTCTTTTCAAGTGAATTTCAAAGATAAAACCCTGGAAGTCAGTGCTTACTTTAATCCCAGATCAAAGCGGATTACCGGAGTGGTCCGGAATATTACCGCCTATGCAGCGGCTCGTGAAAAAATAAGGAAAGATCTGGCCGAGAAAGAGGTACTCCTGAAAGAAATCCATCACCGGGTGAAAAATAATCTCCAGGTCATTAGCAGCTTGCTCTCTTTACAGTCTGGCCACCTGAAGGATGACCAGGCGAAAACCGCGCTGCAAATATGCCGGGACCGGGTCAAATCCATGGGGCTGGTCCATGATAAATTATACCGCTCAGAATCGTTTAATGAGGTAAATTTCAAGGAATACCTTGATGATATCAGTCTGCAGTTGCATCGACTCTATCATTCCGGTCGCCGGATTGATATGCAGATCCGGGCAGCCGACTATATGGTCAGTATTGATGTGGCGATTCCCTGTGGGATTATTGTCAATGAATTAATCACCAATGTGCTTAAATATGCCTTTCCTGATAATCGCAATGGAAAAATAGCGATTGATTTTCGTTCCCTGGCGAATAACCGTTATCAGCTTAAGGTTCAGGATAATGGGATCGGTCTGCCGGCGGAACTGGATATTGAAAATACAGAAAGCCTCGGCTTAAAATTGGTTAAGATGCTGACCGAACAGCTGGAGGGTGAATTGCAGGTTCAATCCCAGAAAGGCACTCTTTTTAAAATCACTTTTCCCAAGCCGGAGCGTAAGTCAGAATGATCAAGTCCGCTAAAATACTGATCGTGGAAGACGAAATGATCACCGCCATGGAATTGCGGTACTTACTCGAGGAACGGGGTTACGAAGTGGCCGGGATTGCTTCCAGTGGTCAGCAGGCTATCGATATTGCGCTCAATACCGCTATCGATCTGATTCTATTGGATATCTTTTTAAAAGGTCCTCTGGATGGTATCCAGGTAGCCCGGGCGATTCAAAAACAGAAAAACATTCCGGTGATTTATGTGACGGGAAACATTCATTTACAGGAGACAGAGCGCCTCCAAGCCACGCATCCGGCTGATATTCTGTGCAAACCGGTAACAGCGTCTGATCTGCTGGATTCAATTCACAGAGTCTATCATGAATCACGCAGCTAAAAGGGGTGAAAATTAGTTTTTACCATTCATGCATATAAGATGGTGATAAAATGAGCGGAAAAGCCAATATATTAATTGTCGAAGATGAGAGCATTGAGGCTCAGGATTTAAAAGTCCGGCTGAAAAATTCCGGCTATGCGGTTACGGATGTGGTTGCCACCGGCCGGAATGCCATTGAATGCGCGGAAAAATGCCTGGTCAACCTGGTCCTGATGGATATTAAATTGAAAGGACCGATGAATGGCATCGAAGCCGCCGAAAAAATACAAACCAATTATGATATACCGGTCGTATATCTGACCGCCCATGCTGACGGACAAACTCTGGAAAAGGCGAAAAAGATCGGTCCCCATGGGTTTATCCTTAAGCCTTATGAGGATCGCGAATTGCTGGGCGTGATCGAAACCGTACTTTATAAGCATCGGCTTGACCGGGAATTACGTGAGAAAGAGGCCTGGCTATCCACTATTCTGATGAGCATTGGCGACGGCGTGATTGCAACTGATCAGCAGGGGATGGTGCGTTTTATGAATCCGGTCGCCGAAGAACTCAGCGGCTGGCAGGAATCCGATGCAAAAGCAAAGCCGGTGGAAGATATTTTTAAGATCTGCGACGAGCAAACTGAAGAAATGATCGCAATTCCAGTGAACAAGGTGTTGCAGAACGGCAAAACCATTCAAATAAGTGCCAACTATTATTTGATTTCTAAAAACAAGCAGCGGATACCGATTGATTTTAATATTGCCCCGATTCGTGATAAGCGATCGCAGCTGTTGGGTACTGTGTTGAACTTTAAGGATATGACAATTCGCAAACAGTCGGAAAAAGAGCAGGAACGGTTGAAAACCCAGCTGCGACAGGCCCAACGTCTGGAAACCATCGGTACTCTGGCCGGAGGCATTGCTCATGATCTGAATAATATTTTAACGCCAATTGTCGGCTACGCCGGACTGGCGTTGGAAGATATCACCGAAGACAGCCCCATTTATACCTACATGGAGGAAATTAACAAGGCGGCTGACCGGGCCGGTGACCTGGTCAAACAGATCCTGACTTTTAGCCGTCAGGTGGAACAGACCCGGCAACCCCTGGATCTGAAGGTGATAGTCAAGGAAACCCTGAAATTATTGAAATCCACCATTCCGGCTACCATAACCATCAAACCATACATCAGAAGTGAGTGCGGTTTGGTACTGGCCGATCCCTCCCAGATCCATCAAGTGCTGATGAATCTGTGCACCAATGCCTATCAGGCCATGAGCGGGGACGGCGGCGTCCTGGAAGTCAATATGGACACAGTGGAGCTGGATGAGCAAGCAGTCGAAAAACTCCCCAATCTGAAAAAAGGTAAGCATGTCTGTCTGACAGTAAAGGATACCGGGCATGGGATGTCAGCTGAAGTCATGGAACGCATTTTTGATCCCTTTTTTACCACCAAAAGCGCTGGGGAAGGGACCGGGTTGGGATTGTCGGTCGTCCATGGCATTATTAAGGCCCATGAAGGCGAAATTACGGTTTCCAGTACAGTCGGCCAGGGGGCCACGTTTCATATCTATTTTCCCACGATCAAAAGTAAAAAACAGGCCAAGTTAGCGGAAAGAGAGCAAACACCTGTTGGTGATGAGACTATCTTATTTGTCGATGATGAAGTGGGGATCACCACCATGGTGGAGAAAGCCCTGGAACGGTATGGATATACTGTCGATACTTTTACCAGCAGCAAAGCAGCTCTCAACGATTTTAAGCATCATCCCGATAAATATGATCTGGTGATCACCGATCTGGTCATGCCTGAATTAACCGGTAGCCAGTTGATCAAAAAGATCCATGCCAAACGACCGGATATTCCCTCTGTACTGATTACGGGTTACCGGGACAATATCACTGACAAAATCCAGAAACAATATCATATCAATGAAATTCTGATCAAACCGATCGTCATTCATAAACTGGGAAAAATTATTCGCCAGCTGCTGGATGAAAATAAATAAAGCGCAGAACTACCTGTTTGGGGAATTTATTCTCTTCTGGATGAATAGATTGGCGTTACTGTTTTTCTGTTCCGTACTCTGAGAATTAAAGTAGAAACCAATATCAGCAGGTGACGCTTTTCTGGTGATTTTATTAATCCCAACTTCAGATGGGGGTGAAAAAGATTGTCAGATTTACAGAACGGTTGCAACCGTTTATATAATAGCGTTCCGGAGCAGAGTACCGGAACGAGAACAGATCTCGCTGTGTGGCTCTGCTACCCAGCAATTAGCAAGTCCCCATTGGGGGATATAGGGGATTATAATATACCCCAGCTTGATTTCTAAATTAGCTATCTGACACCCTATCCTGAAAGGTCCCTCTTATCAAAGGGGGAGAGAGGGGGTTGTAAGAACTGGTAATAACCGGAACAGATGTCGACATGCCCTTCCTCGTCATACCGATCCATTCCACCCTTGTTACACCGCCCTATTCCACCCACCTCGTTATACCGCTCCATTCCACTAGTCTCGTTACACCGCTCTGCGGTGTAACGCCAGGCACTCAGAGCATAATCGAAACATCACGTCATAAGCCATAAGTGTCGCAACGCAGAACGTAGCGACAAGGTAAGATTGCTAGATATCCCGAATGGTTTCAACCGTTTTCTGATTGCAAACTACTTCATAGGGGGGACCAATTCTGGTCTGGCCAGCTTGCGCTGCGGTCAGAGCTGCAGTGATAGCCGGAAATCCGGTAACCGGTGACGGTTTACGGGTGATTCGTAGCAGGGTTAATCTGGCCACAACACTTACTTTCACCCTGGTCATACGCTCACATTCAATCTGGTCACACCGCAGAGCGGTGTGACCCTGTGACAACAGACCGCTAACGATTCTGCTCTGTTCTTTTTGTCGCTACAAAAAGAACCCAAAAAATCAGGCTGGATAAAAACAGACTAAAATGCGCCTGGCTTCACTAAAGCAATTAAACTCGCTCCCGATCTGACGATCGGGACCTCAGACAGTAATTGCTTTTTAACGCTCATCCGGCCGCATTTTTTAACGCCTGTTTTCATCAGGCCTATTTTAAATCCTGATCCTGAAATCAGAGGGCACGGGAAACATTGGGCAAAGGGCAGAGCGTCATGGGGACTTGGGAATTGGGAGACCGGATATCAGAGCACAATACCCGGCCAAACCCCGGTAGGGGTGCAACATGAATAACGCCGGATGAAATCCGGTGAAACAGGT
>CAZXFH010000067.1:0-13353 GCA_964640055.1 uncultured bacterium
TGATTATAAATGAATTAAGGTACAAATAATTGAAAAACTTTTGACACTACTTTTTTTAATCTCAGGAGGGAAATATGAAAGTATTAATCACCGATGGATTAAGTCCCAAAGGTCAAGAAATTCTCAAGGATAACCAAATCGACTTTGATATACACCATTACGAGAAAGATGAATTAATCAAGGTTATTCCTGAATACGACGCTATGATCGTACGGTCGGCCACCAAGGTGCCTCGCGAGGTAATTGACGCCGGGAAAAACCTAAAATTGATCGGGCGTGCCGGTGCCGGCATTGACAATATTGATCACCAATATGCCCGCTCCCAAAATATTCCGGTCCTGAATGTACCCGGAGCAAATTCTCATTCCGTAGCTGAACTGGTCTTCGCCCATATGTTTGCCATGGCCCGCTTCATCCCCCGGGCTAACATTACCATGCGCAAAGGTCAATGGAATAAAAAGGAATATAAAGGGATCGAACTGGCCGGAAAAACGCTGGGTATTATCGGTGTTGGCCGTATTGGTAAAATTGTTGCCCGTCTGGCACTCGCTCTGGGAATGAAAGTACTGGCCTACGATGTGCAAGAGGTAAAAACCGATCTGGGTATAAAATTTGTCGGTAAAGAATATCTTTTAAAGCAAGCAGACTTTATTACTCTGCACACCCCTAAATTAGACAAGCCTGTTATTGCCGATAAAGAACTGGGACTAATGAAAAATGGCGCCTATTTGATCAATTGTGCCCGCGGCGGGATTGTGAACGAACACGCCTTGATTGACGCCCTTAATTCCTGTCGGTTAGCCGGTGCTGGCATTGATGTTTATGCCGATGAACCCACAAATAATATGGAACTGGTGAATAATCCCAAGGTTTCGGTAACGCCCCATATCGGTGCCGCCACCAAAGAGGCCCAGGACCGGGTAGGTATTCAAATTGCCGAAAAAGTTGCCGAGGCATTTAGATCCATGGCATAGATATGATATTCGTTTAGAGCGACTCATTATCTCCTTTTAACTAACAAAAAGGTGTATTATGGTAAAAATAAAAGGTTTTCATGGTCTGCGTCCCCAACAGGATCTGGCTCCAAAAATCGCTTCTCAGCCCTATGATGTGCTTAATATTGAGGAGGCCCGGAAAGCAGCCACGGAGAATCCCTACTCTTTTTTACATGTAGTAAAATCCGAAATAGATCTGCCCCCAGATACTGATCCTTATGATACCCGTGTTTATAACAAAGCCGCCGAAAATTTGCGTAAAATGCATGCAAAAGGCTGGCTTATCCGGGATGATAAAGCGTGTATGTATATTTACCGCCAAATCATGGATAGACACAAACAAGTTGGATTGGTGACCGTGGCCAGTGTGGAAGATTATTTTAATCAAAAAATCAAGATCCATGAACTTACCCGGGAGAAAAAGGAAAAAGACCGCATCCGGCATGTTAAAACCACCAACGCCAATACCGGTCCGGTCTTTCTAACTTATAAAGCCCGCGCTGAAATTGACCGGTTAGTTGAAAAACTGACCAGAACTGCAGCCACCTACGATTTTACGGCCGAGGATGGTATCCGTCACACTTTCTGGGTGATAACCAGTCCGCAGGATATTAATAAATTCAAAAACCTTTTCGCAGAAATCCCGCACACCTATGTGGCAGATGGCCATCATCGTTCTAAATCGGCAGCCATGGTCGGAAAAATCCGTAAGCAAGAAAATCCCAACCACTCCGGCCAGGAAGAATATAACTGGTTTTTAACAGCCTTGTTTCCCCATGATCAATTACAAATTTTGGATTACAACCGAGTGGTAAAAGATTTAAATGATCTGACAACCAAAGAGTTCGTTGATAAAATCAAAGAAAAGTTTGAGTTGAACAAGGTCGCTGACCGGGATAGCGCCAAGCCATTTGCCTATAATCATTTCGGCATGTACTTGCCAGGACAATGGTATTATCTAAGAGCAAAGTCCGATATCTATGATCCGCAGGACCCAGTAAACAGTCTGGATACCTCCATTTTACATAATAATATTTTAACCCCCATACTTAACATCGGAGATCCACGTAAAGATGAGCGTGTTGATTTTGTGGGGGGGATCCGTGGATTAAGGGAATTGGAAAAAAGAGTTGACACGGGTGAAATGGCAGTGGCTTTCGCCCTCTATCCCACTTCTATTGAGCAATTGATGAACATTGCGGATGCCGGTCAATTAATGCCGCCAAAATCAACCTGGTTCGAGCCTAAACTACGCAGTGGGTTGATCATTCATGATCTGGAATAAATAAAGTGCTTCGATTACGCCTCTCGTAACGGATAAGCAGCGGCCGATTACCGCTGCTTGCTCTTTTTATCCCTATTAATCAGATATTTTAGGACTGATTGATCTCGATTGCTTGGGCACTGATGGCAAACCGGTTTCCGCCCAAATGATGCAGTAACTGCAGGTCTTTCGAAAAATCCCAGGCACCATCACGAAAGTACCGGGAATCGGCTTTGGCCTGTAAGATTTGGGCAATGACCAAGGCAGAAGCCCCCATATCATGGACATCACTAATCCGGCATTCCAGGATGGCCAGTGCCTCCCGGGCTAAAGGTGCCTTTATTTGTTCGGCTGGAGCACGCTGCAAACCATACTTAGCAAATTTATCGGCTAACTCATGACCACTGACTTTGCCGCAACCCATTACAGATTCCGCTAGTTCCGCATGAAAAATATTTATTCCGAATTCACCGGTTTGTTCCAAGAAAGGATAAGAATAATGTCGTTTACCTGTCAAAATGGCAACCATAGGTGGTGTTTTCCGCAGGGCCATATTCCAGGCAATCGTAAACAGATTATCCCGCTCACCATCTCCCACACTAATCACCAGCACACAACCGGGAGTCAGTAGACGGTGTGGGTTATATACAATTTTCATCTCTTCAGCAGACATATAAATTTACCTCACTAATTTTATGTTTTTACTCAGCATCTATAGATAAGCTTTCTGACTGGCTATCTATTGTCTTAAACCGATCTCTTTAAATAGCTGCTCAATCAAGGCTTCACTGACTTTGGCAATTGCTCGGGTGCCCGCATTTTGGGGTGAATTGCCCGCATTTTTACTGCGCCTGCTATAAGTACCAACCACGGCTTGGTTGCTGATATCAAAGACTTTTATCACCGCATCAGCCCAGGCGAAATAAAACCCTTCCCGTATCTTATTAACCTCTTCCGCGGATACAGAGCCAAGGATAATCAGATCAGTACTCTCTCCTTTGATCATTCCCATTATATTTTGGGGAGAAAAATTGCTCACCTTCTGATCATTAATATGGCTAAGTATATCATTTTCAACAATAGTAAATCCGGTGGTGCTTAATTCCTCCATTAACCGGTTTTCAAGATAAGAGATTTCCACCGTCTCGCTCATATTCTGTTCATGAACTTTTATTAAGATCTTATTATCTGAAAAAATATTAAATTCAAATTCTGGAACAGTAACATTATAACCTTCCGGAAATTGGACGTGGCTTTGTAATTTTATCGTTCCCGCAGATAAAACCTTATGCACCTTACAAAGGGCGACACCTTCAGCATTGGTATGGGACTGGGGGGTATGTATCGCTTCACCGCTGAGCAGGTTAAAATCGACGGTGAGACCGGGGATGGGGATCTTTTCATCATCTGATTGCCAAAATACATTGATCTCCAGAGGCTCGGGTAAGGGTTTCCCCAGTTTAGCCACCTGATCCTGGCCACTGCCTGATACTCTTATGCCATTGAGAATCCGGTCAGATTGATTGAGCATCTTTTCCTGAAATTCTTTAACACGTGCAGTTTGTGTAGGCGACAAACCGGTTATTTCCGTTAAGGGTTTCACGTTTTCGCTGATGTTTCTTAATTGCTCTATGGCGATAAAGATCCGCCCCTGTTGACTTAACCTTTGGGACTCCTGGTATTGTTGTTCTCCGACTTGCAGGGTCTCCTTGATTAATTCCTGAACAAACTGCTGATGCTCACTCTTAGAAAAAGGAACCGCCACAAATACACGATAAGTTATTTTTGATTGTAAAAATCCCTGACGTTCTTTCCATTTCTCGACAAAGACGTGCTGTGGTTTAACCGCAATTATGTTGCGGGAGATTACCTTGATCTTGGAACTGGTGAACCCTTCCGATATGGGGACATCGCCGGAGGATTCAACGATTCGATCCACAAATTCACTCTCTATGATCCCTCCTAAAGATTCGATGATTTTTCTTTTCGCATCATTCAAGGCGTCTGCGCGGGCATCGGCTTCTTCAGCAAATTTATGTGAAATGCCCACATAGAGTCCCGGCGACGGATTGTCCACCCAAGCCGGACGAGGTTCGGAAGTGATCCGCTTTTGAGCAGTCAGCGGTGTACATAATCCAGCAATAAGCAGTACAATTATATCAATAGTGTTACTTCCAGGTAAACGGAGGATCGTTTTGCTCGCATTTGCCATATTGTACTCCAAAGTTTGTTAGCAGTCATTCATTGTTTCGGTAGAAGTATGATAACACTATTTTAAATTAAATTCAAGTCCTGCAGCAAAAATATTTTAAAGTTGCTTGATAAAAGTCAATTCCACAATGGGGAACTACTCCTAAAACATGGAGTAAGATTAAGTGATATTTGGGTGTATGATAAATCCTGTACCAATTTTTATAAAAATTTTTTATATTATTCCAAAATGAGGTATCCCATGAAAATAAAACAATTATTCCTCGGTTGGTTAAGCCTGTTTTTGCTATGTACTCCTCTACTGGCCCAGTTCGTGGAGGTTCAAGGGGAAATTAAAGCCGATCGCCTCCCTGATAAAGAGCGTCGTGACCTAAAAACATTGGAACAGGAAATCCCACACTATTATGAAAATTACAACTGGATGGATAATAAATACAACATCCAGTTGCCTATTAAGATCAATATTTTTCCGCAAAGTGTTAATACGAAAGGATCCCAGCGACTATTTACCGGGCAGCTCTTTATTACCACTGCTTCCGGTGATCAGCGTTTTTTTGAAAAGAATTTTAAATTTGTTTACAATACCAACGCTCCCTTAACACATTCCAATATGGTGACTTCGCTAACCGGAACTCTGGATTTTTATGGTTATATGCTTTTAGCCGGTGAGATGGATACCTATGAACCCCTCGGTGGGAATACTTTATATGAAAGAGCACGCGATATTGCCACCCGCGGTCAAATATCCGAACAGCCCTACGGATGGGGATCCCGCTTACAGGAGTTGAACGAAATTCTCAAGCTACGTAACTATCGACTTTTCAAATACCATTTCTGGCAGATAATCGACTTGGAAGAATATGGTGATACAGAAGAGATCCCGGCCGTGATCGACCAGGCTCTTAAAGATCTGGAAAATATTTTCCAGATTAATGCCCGGGAGCGCTATATTCATGTTTTTCTGGACGTGCATGCCAGGGAATTCATGTCTATTATTAAAACCTATGGGAACAAAGCCCAACAGCAGAAACTGATAGAACTTAATCCGGATAATAAAAAGCTGTATCAAAATATTCTTAAGCAGTAGTAGAAATCACTAATAAAATCAAACAATTCTTAGCGCATTCAATTCAATTATATAATCCAATTGGAAGTTGAGTATGAAAGTAATTGTTACCCGGCGCATACCTGAACCCGGTATGCAAATTTTACAAGCTTTCACACAGCAATTAAAAATAAACGATCAGGATCGTACTCTGTCGCGGAAAGAATTACTCAGCTGGGCACCCGGAGCCCGCGGCGTCCTGTCCATGCTAGGTGACCGGGTTGATGCGGAGTTCTTCGCGGCCGCCGGCGAACAGCTGCGAGTAGTAGCTAATTATGCTGTCGGATTCAACAATATCGATATTCCGGCTGCAACACAACAGGGTGTTATGGTGACCAATACTCCCGGGGTATTGACCGATACCACTGCTGATCTAACCTGGGGGTTGATTATTAGTGCTGCCCGTCGCATCGTGGCAGCAGATCACTTCACCCGACAGAAAAAATTTAAAGGGTGGGCTCCCCAATTATTCCTGGGGCTGGAAGTTGCAAACCAAACATTGGGGATCGTCGGAGCCGGCCGGATTGGTCAGGCCGTGGGTAAACGAGCCTTTGGTTTCAACATGAAACTCCTCTATCATGACCGCAATCCGATATCCTCTTTTGAAAAGGCAACCCGAGCAAAATTCGTGGAGTTGAACACTCTGTTAACCAAATCCGATATTATCACTTTGCATTTACCCTTAACAGAGGATACACGCTACCTCATTGATGAGCCCGAATTATCTATGATGAAAAAAAGCGCCCTGCTGATCAATACAGCCCGGGGACCAATCGTCCGTGAGGAAGCCCTGGTGCAGGCCTTAAAAAACAATCAAATAGCTGGGGCTGGTTTAGATGTATACGAAAACGAGCCTGAAATTCATCCCGAATTATTTGACCTTTCCAATGTGACTTTACTGCCCCATATCGGCTCGGCGACCATTACCACCCGCACCCGCATGGCTCAAATGGCAGCTAAAAATCTGGTGGCCGCCCTTAGTAATCACAAGCCGCCAAACATTGTTAATCCACAAGTTTTTTAATAGAATCAAGATCAATGCGTAAAAAAATTGCTTTAAAATCCCTTCTGATACCAATGGTATTCATAATTATTAGCAGTTCCGGTGTTAAAGCCGCTGATCAATTCGATGATTTGGATCGCGATGTCCGGGAGGCAATGCAGACCTTTCAGGTTCCGGGACTGGCAGTAGGGATTCTGAAAGATAATCAAATCATATATAAAAAGGGGTATGGGGTTCAGTCAATAGAAAAGAAAAATCCTGTAGATACGAAAACTTCTTTCGCCATTGGTTCCATCTCCAAATCCACTGTAGTCCTCTGTCTCGCAAGGCTGTATGATAAAAGAGCGCTTCACTGGGACGACGCGGTCACCGATTATTTACCGGAATTTCAGATGTATGATCCCTGGGTCACCCGGGAGATCACGGTTCGCGATCTGCTGACCCACCGTAGCGGTCTTCGCAGTGTTAGTGGCGGGACGATCTGGTATGGTTCGGACTATTCCCGTGAGGATGTAATTCACAAAATCCGCTATCTCATACCGGTCACCAGTTTCCGGAGTCAGTATGCCTATCAAAATATTATGTTTGTGGTAGCCGCCCGCATCATTCCGGCACTATCGGGAAGCAGTTGGGAAGAATATGTAAAAGAGCATTTCTTTCAGGCCTTGAATATGGACCGCACCACTGTTTCACTGTCAGAGTTGGAAAATTTATCCAATGTGGCCACTCCCCATGCTATTATAGAGGGTCGGTTACAAACGGTTCCCTACCGTAATTATGATAATATCGGACCGGCGGCGTCTGTGAACTCCTGCGTAGACGATATGCTGAAATATATCCATTTATTACTGAATAAAGGACAATACCAGGGACACCAATACTATAGTCATGACCTAGCCCAGACCATGTGGACCCCCCAAATGAATATCCCTGTATCGGAACCGGATACTGTGTTGACGCATACACGTTCTAATTTTAAAGCCTACGGACTGGGATGGTTTATCAAAGATTATCGGGGCCAAAAGCTGGTCTATCACTCTGGTGGGGTAGATGGTAACCGGGCGCTGGTGATGATGCTACCTGCCGAGAATCTGGGAATCGTAATCCTCACTAATCAGGAAGAATGGCGGATCTATTATGCCCTGGCATACCGTATTATTGATGAAATTCTGGGGTTTTCGGCCTTTAACTATCTTTCCGCTTACCAGCAACTGCGGGACCAAGCTCAAGCAGAGAAGGCTCACCGTCAGGAAGAACGCATGCAAAGTCAGCGCCAAAACACCCAACCCACACTGGCGCTGGATCGCTATGCTGGTATATATAGGGATCGTATGTATGGTGATGTCAGGGTTAATTGTCAGGGAGATAGTCGCTTAATGCTCCAATTCTCGCATACCCCGGCCTTCCGGGCGGAGCTGGTTCACTGGCATTATAACACCTTTCGTATCCTATGGCAGGATCCCCTGATTCCCGAAGGATTGATGACCTTTATCCTGAATGCAGAAGGCCAGATTGAAAGGCTTAAACTTGATCAACCTGATCTACTGGATGTGGATTTTGACGAACTGGAATTGATCCGTACCGCTAACTCAAATTAAATCATAACGGTTCCAAGATGACATTTTTATCCGCAATATATAAAATTGTGCGTTAATTAGCTCCGCAGACTCTCCGCAATCTGCCGGAGGTAGACGGGGGTGGTACCACAGCAGCCGCCGATCACATCGATCCCAACTTCTTTTATCTTACCCATGTTCCGGGCGAAGTATCGGGCATCCTCTGGATATTCCAATCGCTTACCATGTTTTTCCGGGATTCCGGCGTTAGGCTGCACCATAGTTAACCCTTTTATAGTAGCGCTGATCTCCCGGGCGAGCGCAAGCATACGATCACTGCCCAGAGTACAATTGGCCCCAACAACCCGGGCCCCATTATCCTGTAATTTTTTAAGACCGGTTTCAACCCGGTTGCCCATTACAGTTGCAAAACCCGTCGGCTTTTCATCAAAGGTTAAGGTGGCAAAAATCGGCAGGTCGGAAACGCACTGCACTCCTCTAATAGCGGCCAGGGATTCATTGATATCGAACATTGTCTCAATAATAAAAAAATCGACCCCATTTTGGGAGAGCGCATCGGCTTGGGCTGCAAAATGATCTGTCATCTCCGCCGCACTTACCGTTCCAAAGGGTTTTAACATTTCTCCACTGGGACCGATATCACCTGCTACGTAAGCCAATGTCCCTGCCACTGATCGGGCGATTTTTACGGCCTGACAGTTAATTTCGGCAACGTGCTGATCAAGCCCGGCTTTTTTTAACTTAAGTGGTGATCCGCCAAAGGTATTGGTGGTGATCACATCGCAGCCGGAATCCAGATATGCCTGATGAATGTCACCGATCAATTCCGGTTTTTCCAGATTCCAAAACTCTGCCGTCTGATCGCTGGGTAACCCTTTCTGTATCAACATACTCCCCATGGCGCCGTCAAAGAGTAATCCGTCTTGATTGGTTTTAGTGATTACATCCATATTAAATCCTTTTGGCCTAAATCTTTAATATAAGATAATATTGATCAGTTTAATTATATCTAAAATAGTTAAGGCGCCATCTTCATCCAGATCACCGACCCAGTTTTGATAAGCGGTTGGTTGCTCGGCACTTAAAATAAAATTAACCATCAGAACAATATCCGTTACTGTGACATCGTCATCTGAAGACAGGTCACCGGGTATCCCGGCGGAAGGAAAAGTAAAATCCGCGTAAACATAGTTCCCGTTTTCGGGGATTATCACCGGGGTTTGATCACATATTACCGTAAATCCATGACTTAAATCTTCACCTTGCAGAAAATTAATTTGATTTTGGGCTTTCAACTCTTCCGCATCGTCATAATATAACACTTGTCCGTCAGAGGTAACTGAAATCTCATCGATAACCAGGCCAAAGTAGTCACTATTGTCCCGAGAGCACCATCCCGGATCAGACCCAAAAGCAAACCGAATCTGTACGGTTTGATTTGCATAATCACTCAGATCGAAAGTAGCTGTTTGCCAGGTTGCCTGATACCCGCCCCAACCGGGAATATAATCACCTTCGCCATGATAAGCCCAGGCATAACCATTACTAAAATCATAGGCCGGTGTGCCGGTTAAAACCTGCCAGGTTTGAAACTCATCGGTGGAAATACGGACATTGGCCGCATCCCAGCCATCATAACTCTCATAGCTCTCCGGTTCCTCAAGGGCATAGCGTAACATAAATGACAGCACACCTCCGTCACTTCCCAGAGAGATCGGCGGCGTATCTAAAAACATTAACCAGCCATTATCATATCCGGGAATTTCCTCATCCGCACACCACCAGGATTTACCGGAATAGGCCTGCCAGGTTGAGGTATGCCAGAAAAAACGGCGATCCTTACAGCGCAGATAAACCTGATTGGTCTGAGGCTGATCTAGATAGGTGAGCCCATCGGTCAGATCCACCACCACATCAGTGGTCGGAAAAGGCAACTGGGTCAGTTTGCGTAACTGCCAGTTGAAGAACTTTTTTGTCCATTGGGACGTGGTATGGTCTCCAATCCCGAATTTGATATCTACGGCAGCCCGCACATCATAGTCCAAATTAAAAGTCGCTACCAAGGCGGGAGTATACTCAATCCGATCAGCGGCATAGAAGGCATAGCCATGGCATAAGATGGTGGACTGCACAGCCGCATAACTCATCCAAAAATAGCCCCCTTCACCGAAACTCGAGCCCCAGGAGTTTGATAATTTAAAGGCTCCTGTCCCGTCATTGGTGACTTTATTGTCATCAAAGCCACAGATAGTGACTGCATGACCGCCTCTGATATCACCGGATACATCATTTAGGCAATAGACATTATCATAACTTTCAATATAGTCAAAATTAGGATAGACATTGATCCCAATGACAGCCGGAGTGCCATTTAATAACAAATTTTTAAGATCAGCGATACCATCATTGATTAAATCAAGCGCATAGGTCTCCTGAGTGCGAGAATTTAGCCCCTGCCGATAGGATTGTTCGTCGGGAAGACTGGTATGGTCATATTGATCATAAGGCATATCAGACCACCGGGCACACCCCAGGTCAAATAATAATTTAAAGGCATCGCTGATAAATGAACCGCCATCAATACCGCCATTGATATGATTGTAAACAAAGGCCGGACTGAATTGATGATCTGTCTGGGATAAGGGCCATTGATGCTCTTGCCATTCCTGGTAGGACTTGAAATAATACCCCACTGCCCAGGCGGTACATGATCCCTGCCCCCCCTGACTACGGATGGGCGGAAATCCTGCTGACAGATCAACCGCTGATTTAGCCAGCATCTCAGGAATTATACCGCGTCCGGTTTTCACCCACGCAGGTAGCTCTCTTTCCGGTATACACCCCAACCCAACGGTTTCACCATGCTTTAAAATGATAACATTTTGAGCAGGGATAGCATCAGTTGTTCCCGGGTTACGGCCGTACAGACAGCTTATTCCGAGCAGACAAACAAACATAATTGGTCTAGCTAAATGCATTAACTTGCTTTCCTTTCATGCCTTCAGAATCCATTATCTGAGCAATATCATCTTACCATTGCGGCTAGTACGCTGATTTATGGTTAATTGATAAAAATAAACGCCACTATTGACCGGATTTCCATATTTATCTTGTCCGTACCACTTTATCTGATGGTATCCGGCCGCCAGCGGACGATTCATAAAGGTTTTAATTAACTTTCCCCGGAGATCATAAATTCTGATTTGAGCCTCACAGGCTTGTTTTAAAAAGAAGCAAAGATTAGTGCTGGGATTAAAGGGATTTGGAAAATTAGGTAGCAATTTGAAAGCATAATCAACGGCCGAGTCTTCAATTATTGCTGTAGTATCATTTTCTGTGAAGCGTAAGGTAAGATATACCGGCAGATGATCCGAGGCACTATATAAAGCATCTGCCAGCTCGGACGAAACCACACCATTGCCTCTATAATTGACAGCGTCGCCGAAATGATGACCGTCATTGCCGTAGGTTATATAGCTGTTATTTTGATAATTCAAATCATTGATTTCTTGGACCATGTTGCTGATTAATACAAAATCGAAGCGAGACCGTAGACCACTTGAATTGGGATACTGGGAAGCATAACGGGTACTATGGGTATGGATCTCGGCATAGCGGGAATCACTATACCATTCGCCTTCTCTATCCAGGGGGTCATGGACCCGGCCCGTTGTGTCGTCCAGATCGTCGGTCAGTAACTGCCAGCCCGTTTCAGAAGCATTTAATATATTTAAATCGCCCGCCACACAGAAAAAAGCATCGTCTGGCAGATCATCCAAATGCTCACGCAGCTTGCGGGCTGCGCTGGCACGGGCATTGATATCATCATTGATATTATCGGAAGTGTTGGCTTTTAAGTGTAAACCAAAAATAAAAAATGTGGTCTGGGTCGGCTTATGGACTATTTTTACCTTTAGTGC
Organism: uncultured bacterium; assembly: GCA_964640055.1. Classification (GTDB taxonomy): domain Bacteria; phylum Fidelibacterota; class UBA2242; order UBA2242; family JAFGTP01; genus CAZXFH01. The sequence goes on from CAZXFH010000067.1 coordinate 12,076, forward strand.
ATCTCGTAAGTAACCGCCGGCTATTTCCACCAGAGTCGTTGAAGCAACAGTAAAAAGGCTATCTTTATAAAACACCCCAATATCCTGCCAGATATCCGGTCCCCAGTCCGCAACCTGGTCTATAAAGGCCACGGTATACTGATCGCGGTTATGATTCAATACCTGGGTTAGCATATTGGTCTCGGCATTATTTGCGCCCCACAGCTCCTGCATCACAATAATATCCGGGTCAATGGCCTCCATAATCAGTCGAAAATCATCCTCTCTCCCACTGTCCTGTGCCGGTTTCTCACCATAATTTTCTGAATTATAGCTCATCAGAATGATGTCATGGGTATTTTGCTGGCCTCCATGAGCGGTAAAAGACCATGTTATAATGATAATCAGGATAATAACCAGGCGAGTATTTTTAATTATTTGCATCACTTCGGTTCAGTTGAACGATATTATCAAATCGCTAGCCAGATCACACTCCTGATCTGGCAACGGTATAATATATTGATTGCCATGCTTAATATCGAGATAAGTTTCCGGGTTACGGTCGGCGCGGTGACCCAGGCCACGCTTTTATTCCATTGACATTTTAAAGCCTTTCCGTTAAAATCAGAGCAGCGCAGGGTCAACAAAATTTCAGATATGAGCACATCCTCCCAAACAAACCAAAAAACATCGAAACGTTATACAAAAACCTGGCAGAGCGTTGCCAAAGTAAAAAAATATGCTGACAAACGCTATAGACATTTGGATCAACGTTTGATCAGTTATATCGAACAAGAAAAAGTGCATCGCATTCTGCATGACACCCTTTCAGTAGGAGACCTTGTCTTAGATCTCCCTACCGGTTACGGGCGCTTCACACCTTTATTGCGGCAGCATAAAGCCCGGATAACCTGTGCGGATCTGAACCTCTATGCCCTGCTCTACCACCGCGAACAGTATCAAACGATAGAAGAACGAACAGTCACTGATATTACCTGCCTACCCTTTAAGAATGCACAATTTGATCTGGTATTTAATTTTCGTTTAATGCAACACCTTAAAACTACTGCACTGCGAATCAATGCTTTGCATGAAATGCAGCGGATATCCAAACAGTGGGCCTTGGTCAGTATGTATATCACTACGCCCCTCCATCATCTCAGCAAAAAAATTGCAGCCCATCCTCCCAGAATTATAATGATTACCGCCCCACAGTGGTTAAAAGAAATAAAGAGCGCCGGTTTTCAGCCAGTCAAAATTATACCAGTGGTCCCCTATTTACATGCCCATTATATTTTT
>CAZXFH010000068.1:0-13222 GCA_964640055.1 uncultured bacterium
CGGGATAGTACCATTTTTCCACGGTACCATGGTCGGCCGTAATCAGGGTGACCACATTTTCTGCCAGGGCGGTTTGGACCATTTCACCGATACATTGGTCCACGGTATTGACCGCCTGCAGGATCGCATCCCGGTTTTCAATATGACCGAGCACATCCACATTGGCCAGGTTGACCACGATCAGATCATTATTCGGATCCTTGATCTGCTCCTGAGCGGAACGGGTGACCTGCGCAGCACTCAGTTGCGGCTGCTGGGAGAGATCCTGCAGCTCGGGAGAGGCAATGACCACATTTTTTTCTTTGGGAAAATTATTGGCATTTTTACCATTCAGAAAATAATCCACATGAATGGCTTTTTCCGATTCACAGACCTTAACCTGTTGCAAACCGGCGCGGCTGACGGTTTCTGCCAGGGTATCACTGATCTGTCCCTGGGGTGGAAAAGCAACGTCTACATCCAACTTCGGGTCGTATTCGATCATGGTGGCAAAATCCACCTGCATGTCCTTGACCGGAAAATGATCAAAGCCCTTTTCCGTGAAGGCCCGTGTGATCTCAACTTCACGTTCACCGCGGATATCATAGAAGATGACCTGATCACCATCCCGGACCATTCCGAGCGGATTTTGATCTTTATCCGTGCGCACCAGAGGTTCGAGCTGTTCATCTCCCTGTCCCTGGCGATAGGCTCGCCGAATGGCTTCGGCCATTAAACTCAATTTCTTTTTTGCTGCTGGCGACATTCAATTGCTCCTTATATAATTAGATGATTGGCATCACAGATGATCAGTTGGAGACAGATAGTGCTGTTTCAGTTTTGCATCCCAACGGGCGAGGTTGTCCAAGATCTCCGGTGGCAGCGGCCGGTCCGCGCGGATATGGCCCAATTGAAAAGCGCGATATTCTGGTCCGTGGTAATCACTGCCGCCGGTGGTGATCAGATCATATTTTCGGGCCAGCGAGAGAAAAGCCTCTTCCTCGCCGGGAGTATGACTGGGGTAATAAACCTCGATGCCGCCTAAGCCTGCGGCGTATAATTCTCTGATGAGGGGGTCCAGTTTAGCCGGACGGCCGGGATAGACCGATGAGGGGTGGGCCAGAACCGGTAAGCCCTGGGCGGCTTTGATCAGCCGGATAGATTCCTTGACAGACAACTTTTCACGGGGATGATAACCGGGGGCGCCCGGGACTAAAAAGCGGGTAAAGGCGTCACGCATATCGGTGGCATAGCCTTTCCGCACCAGAGCACGGGCAAAATGAGGGCGCCCGATCGCACGGGCATCATCAGCACTGGATTGCACATCATCCAGGGCAATATCAATACCCTCATGTTGTAATTTAGTCAGCATCTGATGCGCGCGCTGACGGCGTTTGTGCTGTAGGGCTTCCAATCTGTCGATCAGTTCTGGCTGGTGGTGATCGATATAATAGCCCAGCAGATGCAGGGTGCCGGGTTTGAAGTCGGCCCCGATTTCCACACCGGGAATGGGATAGCGGCCGGCTTTCCGGGCAGCAGAGAGAAATTCATCCCCCCCAGCTACTGTATCATGATCGGTCAGGGCGAGAACTTCTAATCCCAGACCGCTGGCTTTGGAGACCAGTTCGGTGGGCGTTAAGGCGCCATCCGATGCTGTGGAATGGCAGTGCAGATCGAATTTTATTGGCATGGATTTTCCTTTATAAACGGATAATATTCCGGGCGTAAAAATAACTTCAAATTTAGGCAAAGCGGGACAAGGATTCAAAGGAAAAGTGGGGCTATGAACTCACCCACTGGCCCCCTCTCTTACAAAGAGAGGGGGAATTTAAAAATCACGGATTCACAATTCATGCTAAATTACTAATATTAATAAGCAAAACCAGACCTGACGAGGTCCCCCTATGAAGGGGGGGTGTCAGACAATCAGTATTTCTTATGACCACAGTTCTTACAACCCCTTTTATCCCCCTTTGATAAGGGGGACGTTATTTTTTTGACTGAGTGTCATTCTATCAGGATCTCTCATAATCCCTGCGAACTTTTACAACATCCTGTATCCCCCAGGGGGGACCTTTTTTTGAGTGGGTGTTGTTCCATCAGTTTTCACCCTGGTCATACCGCTCACTATCAATCTGATCATACTGCTCACATTCAATCTGGTCACACCGCTCTGCGGTGTGACCCTGTGACAAAAGACTGGCTATGAAGCGCTAAAGCACCATGTTTATTCCGGAAAGCACTATCAATAGTGCTGATTTGATAGACGATCTCAAAATAAGGCTGATGAAATGAGTGAGTGAATAGGGTGAGAATAGATTGAGTAAAACATCCATAAGACAACCCGGACCTGACGAGGTCCCCCCTATGAAGGGGGGTGTCAGATAGCTACTCTAACAATTAAACTGGCGTCATGACAACCCCCTGTCTCCCCCTTTGATAAGGGGGACGTTATTTTTTTGACTGAGTGTCATTCTATCAGGATCTCTCATAATCCCTGCGAACTTTTACAACATCCTGTATCCCCCAGGGGGGACCTTTTTTTGAGTGGGTGTTGTTCCATCAGTTTTCACCCTGGTCATACCGCTCACTATCAATCTGGTCACACCGCAGAGCGGTGTGACCAGAATAAATGGAAGCGGTGCGACCTGAGTAAATGTAAGCGATGCGACCAGATTGAAGGTAGGTAGTGCGATCAGAGTGAAGGTAAGTAGTGTGACAAGGATGAGTGTAAATGGTGTAGTCAGAGTAAATGGAAACGGCGTGACCCGAGTTAAAAGAAGTAGTTTGACCAGGATGAAATTAAATAGCGTGATCCGGTTGAATGTAATTAGTGTGACCAGGGAAGTTAGATTAACCACCGGTTTTAACCGGTGGACCCGCAAGCCATTCAGCTACCCCGAGCCCTTTCAAGGGCTTGTAATAGTGGAGCCCCACGCCCTAACGGACGTGGCCCCTTCCTTTTCGCGAGCCCACCTTCCCGTCAGGAGCCAGTCATATGCCTGGTGTTCCACTGGGCCCTTGACCGGCGGTGACCTCGCATCTGGGCGGAATCCCGCCCAGAATGCCATTCATCCACACCTTTACAGTTGTGGCATTCTGTTGGCGGGGTAAACAGTTGAAACCGTTCTGAAATAATATCGATTATGCTTACCCCCTACTGAAGTTGGGGGTTAATTGAGGACAGACCGGAAAGCCTGTCCAATAGCGATCATTATGGGCTGGTGCTATGATGATCCTCTATATCCCTCCAGGCAGGGACCATTATCAGCGAATTTATGCCTGGCAATACCGGTCAGGATTTATAAAAATTGCCAATTTGTGCGATCACATAATCCTGCATGTCACGGGTCAGTTCAGGATAGATGGGCAGGGCCAGGGTATGCTGGGCTGCATATTCGCTGTGGGGAAAGTCGCCCGTCTGATAATCCAGATACTGAAAACACTCCTGTTGATGAAAAGGTACGGGATAATAGACTTCATGTCCGACCTGATGTGCTTTCAAATAGGTCCGCAATTCATCGCGTCGCGCGGGCACGGAAATGACATACTGATTATAAATATGATATTCGCGTTGATACGCAATATGGGGTTTGATCACCCCTTCAACATTCAAATGCTGATCATAATACCGCGCATTCTCCTGGCGGGCACGATGCCAGGTGTCCAAGTACTTTAATTTAACACTCAGCACAGCAGCCTGAATGGGATCCAGCCGGAAATTGCCCCCGATCAGGGCATGGTGATATTTGGGCGCGGCGCCATGGTTGCGCAGTTTGGCGATTTTATCGGCCAGGGCTTTATCGTTGGTTACCACCATACCGCCGTCACCAATCCCGCCCAGATTCTTGCTGGGGAAAAAGGAAAAACAGCCCAGTTGGCCCATAGAACCGGCTTTCTCCAGACCGTTTAAACCGGGATATTGGGCGCCAATCGCCTGGGCCGCATCTTCAATCACCGGAATATTATAGTCCCGGGCTGCTCTTAGAATAGGATCCATATCCGCACATTGACCATAAAGATGGACCGGTATAATGGCTTTGACGCGTTCGATCCGGGACTGATTATCAGCCAGCCAGGCTTTCAACTGCTGAGGGTCCATGTTATAGGTCTGAGGGTCGATATCCACAAAATGGGGGCGAGCATGCAGGCGGGCAATGGTGCCGGCGGTGGCAAAGAAGGAATAGGGCGTGGTGATCACCAGGTCATCAGGGCCTACATCCAGGGCCATGAGGGAGACCAGCAGGGCGTCAGTTCCGGAAGAGACACCTACCCCCCGTTTGACCCCCGAATAGCTAGCGACCTGCTGTTCCAGATTCTCTACCTTGGGCCCCATAATATAACGGGTGGATTCGAGCACCTCATCGACGGCTTGTTTTATTTCATGTCTGATAGTATTTAATTGGGCTTTCAGATCCAGCAGCGGTACTTGCATTATATCACCTTTGATTTTTGTTCAGATTATGGCCTTATTTGAGCAACTCGCTCCATGGTAATCATACCAACACCGGATAAATTCCGATCGCAATCCGGTGCCGGAATTTAAATTATCGGTAGCTAATTACCAAATGATGAAAAATTGTTGCGCGCCCACCTGCCCCGGTAGAATCGCTTCACTCACATTCCACAGGGCGGGCGGATGTCGGAGGTCGGAGGTCAGAATTCGGGTTTTGTGGGTCTGGGAACAGACGGTGCAATGGTGTAAAGATGATAGGGTAAATGATTAAATATCAATCTGGTCACTCCGCTCACATTCAACCTGTTCACGATGCTCACTATCAATCGGAGCATACAGCTCATTATCAATCTGCGCTCCTTGATCACTTTTAATCTGGTCACACTACTCACATTCAATCTGGTTACACCGCTCTGCGGTGTGACCCTGTGACAAAAGACCGCTAACGATTCTGCTCTGTTCTTTTTGTCGTTACAAAAAGAACCCAAAAAAACAGGCTGGATATGAGTAACAGGAGGCTGGTGACAGGTAGCGGGCTTCAGGTGATAGGTGATGGTTTCTGATAGGTTGAGGTTTCACAGGAAGACAGAGGACCCCGATACGGTCGCTTTGCTCCCTATCCCCGATTCAAATAATTCATCGGGACAGGCGGGGCAGGCAGAGGTCGGAGGTCAGAATTCGGTTTCAATAATCAAATGCTGTTCTGAAACAACCCCCTGTATCCCCCAGGGGGGACCTCAACGTTTCAGATGTTGGTGGAATGATTTCGAATGATTAAAAATATCTTCCGGATTCTCTAAAGCAATTAAACTCGGCCCGAGCAGTCGCTCGGTCCTCAGACATTAATTGCTTTTTAACGCTCATCCGGTCGCATTTTTTCACGCCGGTTTTCATCAGGCCTATTCATTAACGGTACACTGAAATAAATATGATGTAAATGGATTGAGATAAGGAACGCGAATTGGTAATTCACACGATATTACTAATTCAGAAAATCAGATCTGGCAAAACCCCGATACGGTCGCTCTGCTCTCTATCGGGTCGGAAAAATAAGAACTAAGAATTCAAAATCGTAAATGTATGCGCCGATTGACAGAATATTCGCTAGATTTACATTTAAAATATAATGACACTTTTCCTATAATATATATTGCAGTAATTATGTTTACAACTATTTTGGTTAACAAATGCAGGGGTTTATGCTATGGATATTTGATAAAATTTGGAAAAAAAGAAAGGCTATATAGAATGGAAAATTTAATTTTTCCGGGCTAATAAAATACTTTCCTGCAGGGCCTGCGTCCAGAATAGATTCCCATGCGCCAAATACTGATCCAATTCCGCGGTGGTTAGCGGGAAACAATCAATATCCAGAGGCATTTTGGAAAAGCTATTCAAGAATTCCGGAATACGATCTATCATGCGACGCTGATCTTCAGTCAGTAAAATTAACAGGTCAGCATCACTTCCGGCGGCATAATCCTGGCGGGTCAGGGAGCCGAATAAACGAATCTCTTTAATTTTGGTATGTTGATTGATCAGAGATTCAGCCTGTTGGCGAAGATAGGTTAGGATCGCCTTACGATCCAGATATCTTATCCTCACAGAATTGGATGATGTTTTGGGCATGGTGAATCGCCTCTTTCAGATCGCTCGCCTGAAAATATTCCATGGGTGCGCCGATATCAAATCCATTGGGGTAGCGAGTGGGGATATAATATTTATCTAAACTCGTCCCACTGCGGACCAAATCCGGCGGCGCCTGATATTGTGAAGGTAAATTTTCGAGGAGCCGTTTTACGGAATGACCCCAGGCTTCCGCGTGCAAATGCTGATACAAGGCTTTAACGGCCTTTTCAGCGGCCTGCTGCGCACTGAAGCAACCCCATTCATAAAAGCCCTCCTTTTGATCATTTTGAGCATGTTCCAGATCGCGTTTCGCCTGCGTTAGCCAATCTTGGGATCGTGAAGCCATAAATATTCTTTCAATGCCTCGTTATTTAGAATGGTTTGTCATCCACGATGATATCCTAATAACATTAAAATTTAGGTGTTCCATTTTAAATTACCAAGGGAGGAATTGGGGTGAGAGGAAGACTGAAAACAGAGGACGGAAGACCTCGATACGATCACAAGCTCTCTATCCTCGATACAAATACTTCATCGGGGCCCGTCTACCGCCGGGCAGGCAGGCCCAACTACATCGGGTAGGTCCGCTTGCATCGGGCAGGCCCGCTTGCATCGGGCAGGCCCGCCTTCGTCGGGCAGGCAGAGGGCGGAAGTCAGAATTTTGGTTCAATCATCAAATACAGGTCTGAAACAACCCCCTTTATCCCCCAGGGGGGACCATATTTTTTGATTGGGTCTCATAGAATCAACACCTCTCATAATTATTGTGAATTATGACAACTCCCTGTATCCCCCAGGGGGACCGATTCTGGTCTGGCCAGCTTACGCTGCGGTAAGCGCTGCAGTGATAGCAGGAAGTCCGGATATCAGAGCACAAATCCGGCAAAACCCCGATACAGTCGCTCTGCTCCTTATCCCCGATGCAAATACTTCATCGGGACGAGCGGGACAAGTTCCGATACGTCCCGATCATTACTGGTGCGGGATTTCAAACCGTTCAGCATTCGCTATCGGGATAAACAAAGAATACCAAAATTATTTTTCCGGTCTTTGGTCAGGTGAAAGAGGTTAAGAATTTTCGATATAATCCTGGCCGTAATTTTCCGCTACATAGTCGATATCCTTGTCACCGCGGCCGGAAAGGTTCAGCAGGATCGTCTGATCCCTTTTCAATTTCGGAGCCATTTGCATGGCAAAAGCCACCGCATGGGCACTCTCCAGGGCTGGGATAATACCCTCGGTCCGCGACAGCTCAAAAAAAGCCTCAATGGCTTCTTTATCGCCAATGGTCTCATACTTAACCCGCTCGATATCCTTCAGATAACTGTGCTGTGGGCCAACGCCCGGGTAATCCAAACCACTGGCCACGGAGTGAACTTCAGCGGGATCACCCTTTTCATCCTGCAGCAGATAGCATTTAAAACCGTGAATAATACCCGGTTTCCCTTTGGTCAAAGTGGCGGCATGCTCACCGGGCTTAAAGCTGGTCCCGGAGGGCTCCACCCCATAAATATCAATTTCCTTATCCTCCAGAAAGGCTGTAAAAAGGCCGATGGCATTGGAGCCACCGCCGACACAGGCCATCAGAATATCCGGTAATCTGCCGGTCATTTCCTGAAATTGAGCACGGGCTTCCTCGCCAACCACTTTCTGGAAATCGCGCACCATCATGGGAAAGGGATGCGGACCGACCACCGAGCCGATGGCATAGAGTTGCTTGACCGGATCCTGCAGATAGGCCTGAAAAGCGGCATCCACAGCTTCTTTCAGGGTGCGCCGTCCGGCACTTACCGGAATCACCCGAGCGCCCAAGATCCGCATCCGCACCACATTAGGGTGTTCCTTTTCCATATCCACTTCACCCATGTAAATGTCACACTCCAGTCCCAGCAGGGCGGCTGCCGTTGCCAGGGCCACGCCATGCTGACCGGCGCCGGTTTCGGCAATGATCTTCTCTTTGTCCATGTGCTTGGCCAACAGAGCCTCGCCCAGGCAATGGTTGATCTTATGGGCACCGGTATGATTGAGATCCTCGCGCTTCATATAGATCTGCGCACCTCCCAATTTTTGAGATAACTTGCGGGCCTGAAAGATGGGGCTGGGCCGGCCCACATAGTGAGTCAAGAGCTCGCGTAACTCCGCTTGAAAGTCCCCGGCTTCCCGCAATTGCAAGTAGGCATCGGTAATCTCGGTCATGATCTCCTGCAGGGCTTCGGGTACAAAGCGTCCGCCGTAGGGACCGAAATAGCCCTGGTCATTGGGTAACTGTGTGTCCATGGTTCCTCCTTTTAAGTTTCCTGATGACTTGGTTTCAAATATAGACGGCTCCCCGGTGCAGCTATAAAAAATCCGCCTTCCGGGCGGTGAACTTGTGTATTGATTTGTCTGCGATGAAAGGTTAGGGGGAGCGGGTCAGTCCACCGGGAAAGCGACTAAGCGATACTGGTACCACCACCATCGGTATGCTTGCGGCTTTCCTGGGTTTAAGACTAACATCGACGGATAATATATAACCCTTTAGAGAATAAAAAAAGATTTTTTTGTATTTTCTCGCAAAGGCTCTAAGAGTAATATATTTTATCTCTCGCCAAGACGCTAAGTACGCAAAGAAATCATTTTTTTATAATAGGGTGATGGGTGACGGGAATCAGGTGACGGGTGGCAGGTTCGGATAGGTTGAGGCTGAGGTTAAGGTTGAGGATTTGGAAGGGGTGAAATCACAAATCACAAATTCTAAACTACAAATAAAATCCAAATTACCAAATTCCAATGACTGAAACGCGAAGACAACCCCCTGTATCCTCCAGGGGGATCTTATTTTCACTCTCGTGCCGGGGCTCTGCTCCGGAACGCTACTATAATCTTTTCGCTATGCTCTGCATTGCGACATTAATGACATAATGTTGCGGTCATAATCTGAGTGTTTGGCGTTACACTGCAGAGCAATGTAACGAGGATAATATTCCACGCATGTAGGACAGCCTTTCCAGGCTGTCCATGCTGAATAAAGCGTTTGATTATTTCTGGTTTTAAATCAGCATTCAAAACGCGAATTAACAATTTGTGCTACGGGAAACATTAGTGGACTTACTCATCCCCAACTGAAGTTGAGGGTTAATGGCTTTCCAACGTTACTTTTTCCCATTGAAAAAGTAACCCAAAAAACCCGACTGACGAAATTCACCAGGGCCTTACTGCATTCCGGGGCGGAAATTTCCAAAGCCTGCAGCAGCCTGTGTTTCAAATTCAATTAATGGCAAAATACTTTAATTATACGTGATTTATGCTGACCTCTGCAAACAGGCTGAAATTTCCGTACTGCCCGTCTTTCCGTGCGGCTTTTCCCTGGTGACTTTCGTAGGTCGGCAATGTATCTATGACGACAATTGTTCACCCCGGCAGGGGTGCAACTTGAATAACGCCGGATGAAATCCGGGGAAATAGACACAATACCTCAGAACGAACAACCCCGAAAGGGGTTGAATAATTAAATTACAGATTAAATCCATCTCACTAAGCACACCAAGAACGCCCCGATAGGGAACTTGTGACCGTATCGGGGCAGGTGGGGCAGGCCCGCCTGCGGCGGGCAGGCAACAACACAATAAAATAGGTTGTTTTAACACTGAGCTAGCGCTATAACCGCGATGGGGCGCGCGGAAACTAAAACGGTTCTTAAGAACACAGTCAAAATACCCACAAAAAACCAAAAATGGTTGTTTTGCAGCTGAGCAAAATCTTGCATATCGGATCAAATTCCATTAAACTTTGGGATGTCTTTGAAAATGATTAACATCTACTACATTAATCAGATAACGAATTAAATTAAAGAGGTTATTATGGCAAAAGCAGTCTATCTATTTGGCGCGGGTAACGCTGAAGGTAAAGCCAGCCAAAAAGAACTACTGGGTGGCAAGGGTGCCAATCTGGCGGAGATGAACCGGATCGGCATCCCGGTACCGGCCGGATTCACCATTACCACCGATGTTTGCACCCGATATGTGGAAGCGGGCAAGCAAAAAACCTTTGCTCAGATTAAAGATGAAGTGGTGGCAGGCATCAAGCATACCGAAAAGATCATGGAAGCCAGTTTTGGTGATAAGGATAATCCCCTCTTGGTATCGGTGCGTTCCGGCGCGGCGATTTCCATGCCGGGCATGATGGATACCGTGCTCAACCTGGGATTGAATGATGAGACGGTCAAGGGATTGGCGGCCAAATCCAATAATGAACGGTTTGCCTGGGATTCTTACCGTCGTTTCGTGCAAATGTACGGTGATGTGGTACTGGGTATGGAACCGGAAAGCAAAGAAGAGATCGATCCCTTTGAAAAAATTATTGAAACCGTTAAAAAAGAGCGGGGCATTGAGCAGGATCTGGAAATGGATACCGACGATCTGAAAAGGCTGGTACAGCAATTCAAAGAGGCGATTAAACGCAATACCGATGAAGAATTTCCCACAGATCCCTGGGAACAGCTGTGGAATGCCATTGGTGCGGTATTTGGCAGTTGGGGCAATGAACGCGCCCGCCGCTACCGTAATTTGCACAACATCCCCCATGATCTGGGCACGGCAGTTAATGTTCAGTCTATGGTGTATGGTAACATGGGTGACAATTCCGCCACAGGCGTGGCTTTTACCCGTGATGCGGCCACTGGTGAAAACATCTTTAACGGTGAATACCTGGTTAATGCCCAGGGAGAAGATGTGGTGGCCGGGGTGCGCACACCGCAGGAGATCACCCTGGAAGGGTCACGGCGCTGGGCGGAAAGAGCCGATATTTCCGAAGAAGAACGCAAACAGAAATATCCTTCCTTGGAAGAGGCTATGCCCAAGGTCTATAAAGAACTGTATGACGTTCAGGAAAAGCTGGAAGACCATTACCGGGATATGCAAGACCTGGAATTTACCATTCAGGATGGCCGGCTGTGGATCTTACAGACCCGGAACGGCAAACGGACCGGTGCGGCGATGGTACGAATTGCCATGGAAATGCTAGAAGAAGGCCTGATCAACGAAAAAACCGCGGTCTTGCGGGTTGAGCCCAATAAGCTGGATGAGCTACTCCACCCGGTTTTTATTCCGGGAGAATATAAAAAAGCCACTGTGATCACTAAAGGTTTACCGGCTTCGCCCGGTGCGGCAACCGGCCGAATTGTCTTTTTTGCCGACGAGGCCGAAGAGTGGAACGATAATGGGGAAGCTGTAATCCTAACCCGGATCGAAACATCGCCGGAAGACATCTCCGGTATGAATGCGGCTAACGGAATCTTGACCTCGCGCGGTGGCATGACCTCCCATGCAGCGGTAGTGGCCCGCGGAATGGGTAAATGTTGTGTAGCCGGGGCCGGTTCCGTGGAAATCAACTATAAAAAACGGACTATGACCGTCGACGATAACGTCTATAAAGAAGGCGACTGGATCTCACTGAATGGTACGGAAGGCGAAGTCCTGGAAGGTAAGATCAAAACCCAGGAACCGGAATTAAGCGGCAATTTTGCTCAACTAATGGAGTTGTGTGATAAATATTCCCGCATGTACGTACGCACTAATGCGGATACGCCTCACGATTCCCAGGTGGCCCGCGATTTTGGTGCCCGTGGCATCGGCTTGACCCGTACCGAACATATGTTCTTTGAAGGTAGCCGCATCAAAGCCATGCGTGAAATGATCCTGGCGAATGATGAAACCGGTCGCCGCAAGGCCCTGGAAAAATTACTGCCCATGCAACGTGAGGATTTTGAAGGTATTTATAAGGCTATGGACGGATTGCCGGTCACAATTCGCCTGCTGGATCCCCCCTTGCACGAATTCGTACCCCATGAGGAAAAGAATCAGCAGGAAATGGCCGATGAACTGGATGTAGATGCAGACAAGGTCAGGGCCAAAGTGGAATCCCTGGCTGAATTTAATCCTATGCTGGGTCATCGCGGCTGCCGGTTGGGCATCACCTACCCGGAAATTACTGAAATGCAGGCCCGGGCCATCCTGGAAGCGGCCTTGAACTGTCAGGAAAAGGGTATCGAGGCCAAACCGGAAATCATGGTGCCGCTGATCGGGACCAAAAAGGAACTGGATCTGCAGAAAGAGATTATCACGGAAACTGCTAATAAACTGTTTGCAGAAAGAGACGCAAAAATTGATTATATGGTAGGCACCATGATCGAAATTCCACGCGCCGCCCTGACCGCTGATCAGGTGGCGGAAACTGCGGAATTCTTCTCTTTCGGAACCAATGATCTGACCCAGATGACCTATGGCTATTCCCGGGACGATGCCGGTAAATTCCTCAATATCTATGTAGAGAAGGGCATCCTGAAACACGATCCCTTTCAAGTGCTGGACCAAACCGGCGTAGGCCAACTGGTGGAAATGGGGACACAGAAAGGGCGGCAGACACGACCGGAACTGAAGGTCGGGATCTGCGGTGAACATGGCGGTGAACCCAGCTCAGTGAAATTCTGTCACCGGGTAGGTATGAATTACGTTTCCTGTTCCCCTTTCCGCGTTCCGATCGCCCGTCTGGCCGCCGCCCAGGCAGCTATCGAGGATGAATAAACAGCTGTAGACACTCACATCACGATATATCCCCAAAGACCGGCTCGTATAGGAGTCGGTCTTTTTTTAGAATGAAAAACGGAAATAGGGATATAGATTAATAACGGAAAACGGAGGACGGAGGACCCCAATACAGTCGCTATACTCCTTATTCCCGATACAGTTGCACTGCTTACTATCAATCTGAGCTCATTGCTCACATTCAACCTGGTCACACCGCTCACATTCAATCTGATCATACTGCTCATTATCAATCTGCGTTAATCGATCACTTTTAATCTGGCCACAATACTTACTTTCACCCTGGTCATACCGCTCATTTTCAACCTGGTTACACCGCTCTGCGGTGTGACCCTGGCTCATGACCTGAAACGAGGCGCTAAAGCACCCGTTTAATCTGGCAAGCACTATAAATAGTGCTGATTTGAGGCCTGTTCTCAAAAATAAGGATGATGAAATGAGGGAGCGAATATGATGGAAATGGATTGAGACAGCACCCCGATGAATCGGGGTGATATAATAACCATAAGACAAACCGAAACCAATGAGGTCCCCTATTAAGGAGGGAACAACCCCCTTTATCCCCCTTTGATAAGGG
>CAZXFH010000069.1:0-12725 GCA_964640055.1 uncultured bacterium
TATGATTATAAATGAATTAAGGTACAAATAATTGAAAAACTTTTGACACTACTTTAAAAAATAATAGGAGGATTTATGAAAGTATTACAAACGATCGGTTCGCTGGCCTTTGTCCTGGGACTATTCGTCGCTATTTTTATTGCTGTTCCCTGGTTTGTCTACCACGATCCCACCACACCCTGGTGGCTCAAGATCGCTATTTACACCCTGATGGGCGGTATCCTGCTGGTTTTGATCACCGTCGCTATCAAACAGCGGCATGACAAAATCCTGGCAAGCAAGCAGCCGCTGGCAGCAAAGCCCTCAATCCCGCTGCAGAATTCGGAAACCGTTCCCAACCGGGAAATTATTGGAAATCTTGGGTTAGTCAAGGGACATACCATTTTCGCCATCTGGCTGGGGCAGGATCTTTCCGCTTTGGTACGCCTGGTGCTGGGCGGTGAACTGACCGAATACACCAAAATGATGGGTCGCGCCCGCCGGTTGGCTACGGAGCGTATGGTCGCCAAAGCCGAGGAACTGGGCGCCGATGCGATTATTAATGTCCGTTATGTGACCAACAGTGTCATCGGAAGTGCCGCGGAATTATTGGCTTACGGGACTGCGGTCAAGCTGGACGCTAAGACCAATTGACGGATACAGAAGAGCGGCTCGTCTGACCCGGCCGTTCGGAAATTTTTTGATTGTATTTTGAGTAAAAAAAGGAGTGTTAAGCGATGGAAAAAATAAGTTTTTTAGTAATGGCAGCGTTAATTGTTTGCAGCTTACCTTTAAATGCCGATACAGGGGCTGGCCTTCAGTTTGGCTATCCCGGTAATGTGGCTTTAACGATCAAGCTGGACCATTTTCCGGTCGCAGCATTGAGTTGGAGTTTTGGTTCGAGCACCTACCTCGGCACCACTATTGACTATTGGCTGGCCAATAATAAAATGAGCGACACTCCCCTGACCTGGTATTACGGGGGTGGCATATCGGCTAGCATCAATACAGGGAGTGATGACAAGATCGGCTTGGGATTGCGGGCACCAATCGGTCTCCAATTTTATCCGGCAAAACAAATCGAAACCTATCTGGAATTAGCACCCGGTTTGGCGGTGCTACCCGGAGTTGGCTTTGATATTGCTGCTGCACTGGGCTTCCGCTATCACTTTTAGATCACAATAAATGAATGGTTAGCTCCAACCAATCCGATAGGAGTTTACAAATTAAAAGTGAAGACAGTTTCATGAATATCAAAAACATCACGATCGCCTTGATCATCGCCCTGGCATTTGATATACTGAAAAAAACAGTTCAGATCCTGTCCGCGGGACTCTCTAACTCTGCGCTGGTGTCAGAAAGCATGACAGTATTCTCTTTTGTCGTCAGTGCTATTCTCCTGGTATTTTTGGTGACCTTTTATCAGGAAGAAAGAGGACAACGATCGCTGAGCCGGATCATAAAATTTGTGCTTGGGACCTACCTTATATTGGTTTTATTCAGAATTTCCTGGATATCTCAGCTTTTACCCTATCAGTATTACCGCTTGCTGATCGAAACGGTCGGATTGTGTCAATCAGTACTTCTTTTTATACTGGTGTATGTATTCAGAAAAAAAATCGCACCGGCGGATAAATTTCTGACCGATGCCAGTCTTATTGTTTTGGTAATGTTCGGTCTGTGGATCTTAAAAGATATGCTGGCCCTGCTGAGTTCCGGCCGGTATGCCCTAACCGGGGTTGAAACCCTTTTTTCAACTGCTTTCTACGGTCTTATATTCGCAGTATTTTTATTCCGGCATTTAGCGGTTATCTATTTTCTGTATAATTATTATCTTTTTAAATCAAAGTCAGGCTAGGATGAAAATTGGTCCGCTCAATTTGGAAAATCCGGTATTTCTGGCCCCTATGGCCGGGTACACGGACAGTCCCTATCGCTGTATCTGCCGCAAATACGGGGCCGGGCTGGTCTCCTCCGAGTTTGTCAGTTCTGAGGGTCTGGTACGCGATTCAGCCAAAACCCGGGCTTACCTCTACTTCACCGAACAAGAGCGGCCCATCGGAATCCAGATCTTCGGGCATGATCCGGCGGTCATGGCAGCGGCAGCTCAGCGTATTGCTAACGAATATCAACCCGAACTGATCGATATCAATGCCGGTTGTGCAGTACGTAAAGTGATTAAAAAAAAGGCGGGTGCCGCCCTGTTGCGCGAACCAGATCGTTTGCTGGAGATCGTGCGGGCTGTGGTGAAAGCAGTTAATCTGCCGGTTACGGTTAAATTACGCAGTGGCTGGGATCCGCATGATCTTTTGGTACCGGAAATCGGCCCCCGTCTTGAAGATCAGGGCATCAAAGCCCTTATCCTGCATCCCCGTACGGCAATGGATGGATTCCGGAATTCACCGGTTTATGAACATATCACCGCTCTAAAAAAGGTGGTTGACATTCCGGTGATCGGCAACGGTGAAATCGAAACACCCCATGATGCGCAGCAAATGTTCCAGCAAACCGGTTGTGATGCAGTTATGATCGGCCGCGGAGCCCTGGGCAATCCCTGGCTCTTCGCAAGAACCAATCAAATGGTGTATGGATCATCAGTTGATGGACCAGTAACTCCCTTACGAAAAGTGAACTTATGTGAAGAACATCTAGCGGCTGAAATCGATTATCGGGGAAGGCAAAGTGCTAATAAAATCATGAAGAAATTCTACCGCTGGTATTTCCGGGGATTACCCCGGGCAGCCTGCATCAGAAACAAACTGGTCCAGGCCGGTTCGATTGCCGAAACCCAAGCTATTCTGCAACAGATTAAAAATACCTATCAAAAATAGTAGCCGATATTTTCTCAGAGAGCATATTCCTTTCTGATACCGGCCTCCACCCCCAAAAGATGGGTTTCCAAAATTTGCTGCGCCCGTGAGATATCAAGGGTAACATCTTTGGGGCGCGTAGCCTTGGGTTGCATGGTATCTGATTTGACCGGTTTGATGAGTTCCACGGGATAACCGATAATTTTACATAAATCCCGGCCGAACTCATAGCGACTGACCTTGTCCGGTCCACCGATATGCAAGGCACCGGTATAGGATTGCAGCGCTGCTTCCAGAATGGCTTGGGCGGCATTGGAGACTGCAATCATACTACGATACTGATCGGTAAACAGGGGTACCGGTTTAAATTCTTCCGCCTGAAATTTTTGGGTCAGGGTACGGTGCAGCCACTCCGAACGATATTCCCGGGCATAGGCTCCATTGCCATACATCAGGGCGCTACGGCAGACCAGTACATTATCCCATAATTTCAAAAGCAATTTTTCCGTTTTGGCTTTGGTACGGGCATAGACGTTCAGAGGGTTAACGGGATCCTCTTCCGAATATTTTCCCTTTTCCCCGTCAAATACCATATCTGTGGAGATAAACACCAGACGTTTATTTTTTTCCTGACACCATTTCCCCAGGGCGATACTGGCCAGTTTATTTACCTTTTCCGCCAGAGCGGGGTTTTTTTCACAGGCGCCCGGATCAGCCAGGGCCGCATTATGAATAATAATATCCGGTTGGATTTCATTCAGAGTCCTGGGAATTTGACCGGCATCAGCCAGATCCCATTGAAACCTGCGCATATCTTTTACTTTGCAAGAATAGCTGTAATAGCCACCATAGGTTTCATGTCCCTGACGTGTGGAAAGCCGTGCCAGATGTCCACCCAAAAATCCACTGGCACCACTAATCAGTAGCTTCATAATCCCCTTTGTTTTTATGGCCATATTTAATTAGTCGGTACAGGAAATAGCCGCTGCTGATCATCATCGCCGACAACAGCATCAACCCATAATTGATTGCGGTATGCCGGGCTGCCAGCAGATAGATTATACCACTGGCCGGCAGGACTATCACAAAAACCATCCATTGATATTTAAAGATCAAACGCTCAAAGAAAATAAACAAGCCGAGCATAATGCCTACCGAGATCAATAGCATATAAAAATAATTGATGCCGAACCATTGCCAGGTATAGGCCCCATATCCCAGCAGAAGGGGGCCTAGCATACCAATCAGCAATATGAGAAAAATCCGTTTTTTCAGGGCTTTGGATTGCAGGCCCAGTTGCACGGCAGCCATGAGCATGCCGCTAAAAATCAATATGATTAAATAAATAGCGCTCATATCAGCCTGTACCTCTCTCCTGTTTTGCGGTCAGGTTTTTCCAGACACTCTTATTGACCACCCGGTAAGCCGGATCATAATGCCGGAGATAAGCGGCCGTATGATGAGCTATGGGATAATCTTTGGCTGCTATGGCTTTGCTGAACTTAAGAAATTGCTCTTCCCTAAAAGGCAACCGCTCCTGTTGTATAAGAGTGTGTAAAATCGCCATCTGTCGCTGTAGGGCTGTCCGGCCCTGCGGTTCCGGTTGACAGGAGCGATACACAGCCTCCACCAGCAGCTCCGTCTCCATAGCAGCAGCTGTAAAGCGCTTCAGATTGATACGGATATACCTGTCCGAAGGACAAATGGACTCGATCAGGGCCACACTGGAATCCGGGCTCACGGTTGCTAACTCGGCTTGGAGAGATTTGGCGATCCGGGTTTTTTCAACTCCCAGATGAGCCGGTCCGTATGTGGCCTGATATAGCATTTTATACACATCCTGTAAGCCCATCTCCGGATAGCGCGTTATGTGCTGCTGAATGATCTTTTTCCACTCCTTGGGATTATTCGCCGGTGGTCGGTTACAATTCTGCAAAATAATAATAATTAACCCGATTGATAATAGCTGCCTGGTAATTTTTTGCATGATTTTATTTGCGATGTGACTAAGTCGGTTAAAATAGTGACATCAATCTGAATTTTTCCGGTTGTTCCCTTGTTCCTCTTCTGAATCCTCTACCTCGGTAAATTTGGCATCCTGAATATCACCTTCGTTATAGTCCAGGGTTTCATCAATCTTATTTTTGCCCCCGATTTCGGATTTATCTTCAATTTTCGGCAGGTACTTCTTTATAATATTCCACAATAATCTGGCCGCAATGGCAATTAATATTAACTGGATTATTATTCTCATTACTTCCCTTGCTTTTCGGGTTGATAATACACGGTCCCGGAAACAGGCTGACGGATAATACGGACCAATTCATCGAGATCGGCGGGATTATGCACAAAATCGATCTCATTGGTGTTCAGGATGATCAAGGGACTTTTCCGGTAGCGAAAAAAGAATTCATTGTAAATTTGATTCAGGGATTCAATATATTCCCGGGCAATTTCCCTCTCATAGTCCCGCGCCCGCTGCTGAATATTGGACATCAAGCGGTCGGTACTGGCTTGCAGGAAAACCACCAGATCCGGCGTCGGTATTTCCCGTTCCAGTAAAGTAGCGATCCGTTCGTAAAGAGTCAGCTCTTTCTCGTTTAAATTCAAATTGGCAAACAACTTATCTTTGGCGAACATATAATCACTGATCAGTAGGTTATGAAACAGATCGATCTGCTTCAGATCCAGCTGCTGTTTATAGCGACTGAGTAAAAAATAGAGTTGGGTTTGAAAGGCATATCTGTCCGGTGCATGATAGAAGTCCTCCAGAAAGGGGTTTTCCTCGAATTTTTCCAGAACCAGTTTGGCCGATAGTTTTTCCGCTAAGAGCTTTGCCAAACTGGTCTTACCCACTCCGATAACCCCTTCAATGGCAATATAATACAAATGTTTCATAAAATCTTATTCATCCTGACTTAAGGTTATGGCCGATATTTCCTGATGGTGGGTTTCCCAATGAAGTTCCCCCTGATAGCGTACTTCGCTACTCTCCCTGCACTGGGCTAACATTTCAGCCACAGTCTTTCCGCTTTGCGGATCGATAAAATCCGGGGCGATCTGCGCCAGCGGTACCAGGACAAAACGGCGCTGAACAATCTGCGGATGGGGCACCTGTAATTCAGGCAAATCGATCACCAGTCGGTCTAAATAAAGGATATCAATATCGATTATACGGGGGCCATATCTCACCTGCTGGAAATCCCGGTCCAGCTGTTGCTCAATCTGTTTACAATTTTTAAGAAGTGTTTCGGCATTCAAGCTGGTCTCGATTTTAACTGCCAGATTGTAAAAGTAATTCTGCCGTTTGATATGCAACGGTTCGGTTTCATAAAGCGGGGAAACCATCCGAATCCGGAGTTGTTCCAAACGGTTTAAAGCCTGCAGGGCCCGGATTAAATTTTCTAACCGGTGACCCTTATTACTGCCCAACCCTAAATAACCGTCGTGCTTCATTTGGTATGCTTCATTTCAGTCCGGGTACGGGTTATTTCCACTTCTACATTATCCAGTACGCCCCTCAGGGGCGCATTGGGTTTACGAATCCGGATCGTGACCTTATCGGCCGGATAGGTTTCAAAAATGGCTCTCAGGATCTTACCGGCCAGGGACTCGATCAGATGAAATTTGGTGTTGGTGATCACGGTCTTGACTCTTTGATAGATCTCCACATAACTGATCGTATCCTGCAGCTGATCGGTGTCCACCGCAGCGGTCATATCAAACTCAAATTCCAAATCGACCTCAAATTTGCCCCCCAGGTCTTTCTCCTGCTCCATCACTCCGTGATATCCGTAAAAGACCATATTGTTTAATTTGATTTTACCCATAGTAATCGAAATAATTTAACAAACTTATCGCATAAGTAAAAGCCGGTTATCTGGTACTTCATAACCACCAGAGTCTGACATTCCTCTCTTTTCCATGTTTATAAATGTTAATCGTTGCACAGAGTCCGCTCAGATGCTTGCTGGAGCCTTGAAATTAAAAATATAGTTGCAAATTTAAATGAAAAAGGTCAGGATATCATTCAGTCGCCGCTTTATGTCTGGTCATCCCCTTCCGTCCGCCGCTGACGTTTTTGCAGCATTTCCACCACATTCTTGAATTTTAGCTTATTCTGTTGGTTCATTTCCATCAGTTGCTGATGGGCTTCCAACAGCATTTTGACCATATCGATATTCACCTTTTCCTGGGTGGGGATTTCCGCCAGGGATTGTTCGATTTTATGGGGCTTTTCAACAATGTATGCTATTTCCTGAAACCCCAGATTGCGGAGCAGTTCAGTGATATTTTCGTTGGTGGAGATAATGGTCAGTTTATGTGAAAACTTGTAAAGCATATGATTGGCCAACTGGGCAATCAAACCCAAATTGGTGCTATCGATAAAGTTGGTCTCGCACAGATCAACCAGGAGATTATCATAGTCGTCCTGCTGCATGAGCTGATTGATAAAAGATTTAAATCCCATGGAGATAGTATAGCGCAGGTTACCGGATAATTTTATAAAATAGGTGTTATTTTGTTTGGTATATTGATAACTGCCGTCAGCCATTAAATGGATCCCCGCTTAATTTTAAAAATGGCAACATCATCGGGCAGTTCGTCTTGTTCATGAAGCCCCAATTGCTGGATCAGCTGCTCCAGCTTACCTTCAAAAGAGCTCACTTTTTGTAGTAAATACTGTTGTTTTTCTCGCAAATTCCGGGGAGGTAAGATCTCCAGAATCCCATCTGAGAAAAGATAAAAATCAAAATTTTCCGACAACTTCTGTTCATAACGGGTAAAGGGGGCATCGTCCACTACCCCGACTGGCAGGCTTTGACAGCAAAGAAAATCGGTTTTTTGATTCTGTTTTAATATCGGGAAGGGAAATTGTCCGCCGTTGGAATAGATCATATGGTTGCTACGGGTGTCAATTATGCCATAAAAAAGCGTCAGGTGTTTGCCCAAGCCCTCCTCGAGGACCATTCGGTTGATATTGGCAATGAAATCATCGGGATGATCGAAAATATCGTTTGCCCGGTCCTGTTTTTCAATAAAGCTGGTAATATAGCACTTGATATGGACGGTGATGAAAGCAGAAAAGGAGCCATGACCGGCCACATCGATAAAATAAAAACCAAGCCGGTGCTCGTCAATCCAGAAGTAATCCAAAAAATCACCACTCAGCTTGGCCGAGGGTTTTAAATAATGACAAAAGAAATAGTCGTCATAGTGAATGTTATTGGGCGGTAGCATGGCAAACTGCACCTTTTTCCCGGCATCAATCTCAGCTTCAATGCGGTGCAATGATTTTTTCAGCCGTTCATTGGCTTTCTTTAATTCCCGTTCCCGCACCAGCAAATCCTCTTCCAATCGAATAATGCGCCTACCACTGGCGATCCGGCTTCTTAATTCCCGGGGATTAAAGGGTTTGGGTATATAATCATCCGCGCCACTCCCCAACCCCTTCACAATATCATTTTCATCGGACTTAGCCGTCAGTAAAATAATATAGAGTGGAAAATTGGGGCGTTCAGCTCTGATTTTTTCGCAGATGTCAATGCCTGACATTTCCGGCATCATCCAGTCCACCAGAGCCACCAAGGGTTCAGCGGTGTTCAGCATTAACTCATAGGCTTCACGACTATCGGTAAATAAACAGGGTTCATAGCCCCATTTTTTTAGATAGCGTCCGAGCAAAACACAATTGGATTTATTATCATCAACAGCTAATACTTGCATGCTTTTACCAGTTGATTAAGAACTCGGAACTCTAATTATTTGGTTTTTTATCACCACACTAATAACCTGGATCACAAGAAACCAAGACAAGCGGATATAGATCGAACTTTGATACGCTTGACCTGCTTCCTGTCATATCAATATAACCATAAGTAGCCAACAATGGCAGCGAAAATTATTGCATCTTGCGATTCTCAGGATACAAAACCACCCTAACCGGCTTTTCAAGATCTATGTATCGCTGTAAGGCCTGTTGAACATCTTGGGCGGTCAGTTCACTCATCAATTGGTCCATTTCCAGAATAGTCACAGGGTCCAGGTTATGAAAATAATAATACTCCAGTTTATTAAGCCAATATTTATTCTGTTTGAGATCGACCTCCCGGGAACGGCGATATATTTCTTTTACTTTTTCCAGATCCTTTGTTTTTGGGCCTTCTGTTTGCAGGGTTTCCATTTCCGCCATTACTGCTTGGGTCAGTTCATCAACCCGCTCCGGATCACAGCCAAACTGAATATCCAAACGAAATTCCTCTTCGGGATATTCAGACATATCCAGGTAGACCCGCACACCATAGGTGCCGCCTTTTTCCTCACGTACTTTTTCCCGTAATTTGATCCGTAGAATATTAACGGCGGATTGCAGATCGCGGCGTTGCAGTTTATTATAGGTGAACGGACCGGTAAAAGAAATATTGACATAGCTCTTGGGCTCCACGCCCTTGACCACCTGCTTTTCGATCTTTTCCTGCGGAGCATCCACGCCAATATCCTGCCACTTTTCGGCCCGGTCGAGTTGTGGCAGACTGCCCAGATAGGTGCGAATTAACAGTTTAACATCTTCCTCCACAAAGTTACCCACCAAAATAAAGGTAAAATCACTGGCATCGGCAAAGCGGTCCTGATAAATATGCATGGATTTTTGTATATCCAACTCTTTCAGAATATCCACGGACCAGGGCCGGCGTCGGTAATGATACTGGGACATAGTGACCCGAATCGTATCTTGAAAGGCTGCATTGGGATCCAGTTGCTTATTGCGTAATAGTTCACGAACACGGGTTCGATAGGATTGAAAGGCGGTACTGTCCATCCGCGGAGCAGTGAAATTGAGATATACCATTTTAAACATGGTCTCCAGATCCTTAGGGGCGGTACTGGCGCGTAGATTTTCGGTCAATTCCTTGATGATGGGATTTACCCTCACAATTTTACCGGAGAGTTTCTTTTCCAATTCAATCTTATCAAATTCGCCCACACCACTATTACTGGCAATGGCTGCCGCTGTGACCGCGGCAATATAATCTTCATCCTTGATCAGGGAATGCCCCCCAGGACTGAAGGCCGTTAGCAGAATCTCATCATTTTTAAAATCGGTCGGTTTCAACACTACCCGGACCCCATTATCCAGTTTCAGTTCCGTAACACCGATTTCCGCGAACTTTTTTTCAGATACAATTTTGCCCGTTTGGAGAATTTCTGAAATCAAGGGTTCATCCAAAACTTTATCCACATAGGGCTCAACTGTGATATTTTTAACGGAGTCCATTACCGCACTTAAGGTCGCTTTGTCCGGAACCGATCCAGATTCCTTTTCCGGAGCACTGACCATAACAACGCAATTACTGTCGGAAATCCAGTTTTGGGCCACTTTATTGACTTCCTGAAGCGTTATTTCCGGTAAATATTGCTGATATAATTTGTATTCATATTCAATCCCCGGAATCGGTTCATCTTCCAGATAATTGTTCACATATTCGGCCACGAACTCACGTGATTCGGTTTTGTCTCGTTCTGAATAGGCCTGTTCCATCCGACGCATCAGTTCGTTTTTATAGCGCTGCAGTTCACTGCCGGTAAATCCATAGTTTTCCACCCGCCGTGCTTCTGTGAGCAGGGCTGCCAATCCTTGTTCAATATCACCCTCACGGACCATGACATTAAGCAGATAAAATTCACAGGTACGGATGAAGCGTCCCTTGGCCGAAGTCCCGTAGATGAAGGGCGGATCAGCTTTTTGGGTCAATTCGTTCAGCCTTTTGTTAAGCATCCCGTTATACAGGTTTTCCACGATCATCTGACGATAATCTTCATTGGTGGTAAGGGTAGTTGGTTTATGTTTGTAATATAATCCCACCGTCGTACGCATGGCTTCCGGATCAGTGGCAATGGCATACAGGGTTTTGGCATGTCCAGGCACCGGAAAGAGCTGGCGTTTCTGGGCCGGCTGCGGCATACTCAACCGACTGAAATGTTTTTCAATCAATTGCTTGATACTATCCTTTTCAAAATCGCCTACAGCGATCACACCCATCAAGTCCGGCCGATACCACTGACGATAAAAGCGCCGCAGGGTTTCATATTGAAAGCTGTCGATAACTGCGATTTTACCAATAGGTAACCGTTCGGCATAGCGGGATCCTTTAAAGAGAATCGGGAATTGTTCATCCCGCATGCGCGCCTGTGCACCGCGCCCCAGACGCCATTCCTCCCGGATAACCCCCCGCTCTTTATCAATTTCTTCGGCCGCCATATTCAGATTATGGGCCCAATCCTCCAGGATCAGAAAGCCCTGTTGCAAAATTTCCCGGTCATCGGTGGGCACTTGTAGCATATAGACCGTCTCATCAAAACTGGTATAGGCATTCAAATCCGGTCCGAAGCGCATCCCAATGGACTCTAAATAGTCTACCAATTCCTGCTTTTTGAAATGTTTACTGCCGTTGAAAGCCATGTGCTCAGTGAAATGGGCCAGACCCTGCTGGGATTCGTCTTCCAATACGGAACCGGCATTGACCACCAGGCGCAATTCACCCCGCTTAGCAGGCCTTTTATTTTCACGAATATAATAGGTCACTCCATTCTCCAGCTGACCAATGGTGACCGCCTCATCGGTAGGCAAGTTTGCCTGAGACCGTACCTCAACGGCCTGTTCTCCCTCTTTAACCGGTGTCACTTGCCCGGTGGGGGCACACCCCATCATGAATCCGACACATAGTATCAATGTCCAGGTATATACACGCTTCATTTTCGCTTGCCTCCGTTTTGGTTAGAAATCAGTAACCTCTTTAAAATGTATTAAATATTCAGCGACTTCGCAAAGGAGATATTAATTCGCGCAGAATCTGGGGGATAGGAAGAGATAATTTTGCTGGCATGCGGGACTTACAGCTGCTATTTGTCACAGCCTATCTGTCAATTTTACATATAGTTAAACATACTTTTCCCATGGATTGTCATTATTTCAACTCCCGCTGTCAAAACGTTTATTGATCTGGTTTGGCATGTCTGTTGAAATTAGCTTTAGTGCTTTTTAAGTCAAACGATAAAAATCAAAGAAAGGAGGTATTATTATGGCGTTACAAAGATGGATGCCCAGCGATACAATCACTGATTTTCATCAGGAAGTTGATCGGTTATTTGACAATTTCTTTGGACGAGGAACCGAGGAAACCTCGGTATACCGTTTCACGCCTGTAGTCGATATTGAGGAAACCGAGAAAGAATTTCAGGTGACTGCTGAGTTACCCGGTCTGAAAAAAGGGGATGTGAATGTCCGCGTTAAAGATAACCTTCTGACTATTTCCGGTGAGAAAAAGCAAACCAAAAAAGATAAAGATAAGAATTACCGGCGTACTGAACGAGCTTACGGCGCTTTTGAAAGGACTTTTCGGCTACCCAGTGCTGTGGAACGCGACAAGATTGATGCCAATTTTAAGGACGGTCTATTGGAAATCACCATTCCCAAATCCAAGGAAGCCATTTCCAAAGAAATAGACGTAAAAGTGAAATAATTCCTGACTGAAAAGACATCCCTCCCGGCGATGATAAATTAATCACCGGGAGGGTTTTTTTATTTTACGCGGCCAGCAGAAAACCGATTAACGCGCCCCATAGAGTACTAATATAGGGGCTATCGGTCAACGGGCAGGTGCCACTGCGGCAGCCGATCAATTTGTAATACAGGAATCCGGCCAGCCCACCGAGAAGGATGGCAATAACTTTAGTTAACATTTTATATTCCTTTAAAAATCCGCTTATCTTTTGCACTATATTCCTCGCTTAGATTCATGACATATTGTAATTCATTAGCACAGGCTTTACAATTGCATTTTTCCAAGTAGTACAGATACATGCAAGGCCTTTAAGGTTACATTAAACCTAAAAATCCCATTTAGAAAAGTCAGTTGCAATTTTCCCAATATTTTT
>CAZXFH010000070.1:0-5634 GCA_964640055.1 uncultured bacterium
CCGGGACAAAAAAGCGGGCTATCACAATCATTACTGGTATATCTACACCACCACCTCCACTGTCGGGGACACCTGTTATGCCAAGTGGACGCCCGCTATTCCGGATTACGGCAACTATGAAGTGCAGGCCTATATTCCGGTTCTGGACAATGCGACCCACCAGGCCCGTTATGTTGTCACACATGCCGAAGGTCGGGATACGGCGATCATAGATCAGGCAGCCCAGGCCGGCGACTGGGTTTCCCTGGGCATGTATGTCTTTGCGCCAGGCAATAGCGGATCTGTAAAATTGGGTGACGCCACCGGCATCAGCGGGGAACGGATCGCTTTTGATGCCCTCCGCTGGAAAGAACGGGGCACCCTCGTGATTGACTTTACTACCGCCGACACCTTGGGCCTGGCGCCGCATACGGCGCGTTTTACGGAACAGGTACAATATCAGCCCGAGGATTGTCAATTCCGCTGGGATTTCGGCGACGGACAGGTCAGCAACGCCCAAAACCCCATCCATGTTTATAAAGATCCTGGCTGTTACACCGTCTCCTTAACCGTTGACTATGGTCTGAATCAATATACCGAAACCAAACCCAATTATATCCAGGTGGATTCGGCCGCTGCCGGTGATTTTGCCCTGCTGAATCCGCCGGACCGGGAGCTGCTGATCACCCGCACGCCCTTTTTCTACTGGCAATCCGCCGACACCAGTCAGCGCCTCACGCAAACACAATTCGCCACCCTGAGCGCCCATACACAAAACGAGCAAATCACAATACAACCGCCTCTGTCCGGCGCAGGAAAGGATCTTGATCATTACCAGCTCTTTATACATACCAACTCTGATTTTCAGGACATTATGCCCCTGGAGACCCAAACCAATTATTTGCGTATTCCGGAACCGCTGGCCGATGACCGGGAATATTACTGGATGGTACAGGCTGTCAGTGCAACCCAGGACACCAACCGTTCAGCTGTCTGGTCCTTTAAGATCAACACAGCCAATACACCGCCGGCGCCCTTTACCTTGCTCGCACCTGACAGCGGAGAAGTGGTCAAAACCCTGCAGCCGGCGTTTGCCTGGCAAACAGCTGAAGACCATGACATCGACGAACAAGTGACTTACCAACTAAAACTAGGCACCTCGCCCGGCAACTTCAGTACTCTGTACAATGGTCCCAATACGAGCTACACCCCTGACCAGGATCTGCCGGACAATGCTCTGCTCTACTGGCAGGTGATTGCCACTGATCTGGCGGGCGCAGTTACGGAAAACACTGCCGGCTGGATCCCTTTCTATACCAATCCGCAGAACGAGCCGCCCCGCGCTGTGCAGCTGGTGACGCCGGAAGAACACTCCGTGACCAATACCCTGCAGCCGGTTTTTCGCTGGACCGCGGCCACAGATCCTGATCCCCTGGACCAGGTCAGCTATGAATTAAACTATTGGATCAGTGACAATCCCGGGCGGATTCTATCCCAAAAGGCCGATACCACCCAGACTAGCACCTATCCTCTGATTGATAATCAAATTTTTAGATGGACCGTGCTCAGTAAAGACCTGCATGACGCGACCACGACTACGGATACCATGACCTTTGGCGTGGATCTGGATCCGGAACCACCCCAAAATTTTAGCACTCTTTACCCGGCTGACGGGGCGCAGGGTGTTCCCGCGGAAGTGACCTTCACCTGGGAAGTCGCCTCTGATCCAGATCCCTTTGCGGATATCACTTATCAGCTAAAATATTCGCCGGATTTCGCAGATCCCAACGCAGCCACCTATACCCAAGAAACCCGTGATACAACCCTGACCCTATCCTTGGCACATAATACCCATTATGAGTGGTATGTGATTGCCAAGGATGAAGACGGTCAGACCTGCCAGGCAAACCAGGGAACATTTTATTCTTTTCAGACCGGGAACACGGCGGTTGCAGAAACTCATCCAATCCCCCGGGAATTCGCCCTCTGGCAGAATTATCCCAACCCCTTTAATCCGGACACCCGGATCCGCTATGCTGTGCCCCAGCGCGCCCAAGTCCGGCTCACGATCTATAATGTTGCCGGACAGTGCATTGCCACCCCGGTCAACCAAGTTCAGACACCCGGTTACTATGCTTTCCACTGGCAGCCTGCGCAATCCGGCTCCGGAATTTACTTCTATCAGCTCCAGGCCCGGCCCCTGGCTCCGGATGCGCCGCCTTTTTCGGCATTCAGAAAGTGTATTCTACTGAAATAATATCCTGACAAATCCCTTTTTACAAAGCAGGGTCTTCTTTTTTCTGCTGTTAAAATGACACTGGCGCCGATCTCAGCGCCCAACCAAGGGGCCGTAATAAAAACAGGACAAATTTTCCAGAAAACCCTTCCGCTTAAAGTAAAATTATCGTAGCTTTACCAGCTTAAGATTTTGAGGTTTCGGCCATGAGCAGCAATTATATCAACATCAAAGGGGCCCGCGAGCACAACCTGAAAAATATCGATATTACCATCCCCCGGGAGAAATTCGTGGTCATCACCGGCATCTCCGGGTCGGGTAAATCCTCGCTGGCCTTTGACACCATCTATGCCGAGGGGCAACGCCGCTACGTGGAGTCCCTGTCTGCCTACGCCCGTCAATTTTTGGGCCTGATGGAGAAACCCGATGTGGATTTCATCGAAGGGCTTTCCCCGGCCATCTCCATTGAACAGAAAGCCGCCTCTAAAAATCCGCGCTCCACGGTGGGCACGGTCACTGAGATCTATGACTATCTGCGCCTGCTCTATGCCCGCATCGGCAAGCCCTATTGCTATAACTGTGGCAAACCGATCCGCAAGCAGACCGTGCAGCAGATCGTGGACGCTATACTGGACTTTCCCGAAGCGACCAAACTCTATGTCCTGGCGCCTCTGGTGCGGGGCCGCAAAGGCGAGTACCGCGATATCTTTAAGGAAGTGCAACGGGAAGGCTTTATCCGCGTGCGGGTCGACGGCACTATCACCGAGGTAGAACAGCCCATCCATTTAGATAAAAATAAAAAGCACAATATCGAGGTCGTGGTTGACCGTCTTAAGATAAGTAGCAGTATCAAGGAGCGATTAACCGAATCAGTTGAACTATCACTTAAGATCGGATCCGGGTTATTGCTGGTGCTGGCCAATGGGGAGGAACATATTTTCAGCGAACACTTTGCCTGCCCGGACTGTGGCATCAGCTATGAGGAGCTCTCCCCGCGCATGTTCTCCTTTAACAGTCCCTACGGGGCCTGTCCGCGCTGTGACGGTCTGGGCACCCAGATGGAGATCGATCCCAATCTGGTGGTGCCCGATGAAAACAAATCCCTGAGCGAGGGCGCCATTGTCCCGCTGGGTGAACAGCCTCGCGGCGGCTGGTACTCGGCCATCCTCAAGGGCTTGTCCCGGCGCTATGATTTTGACTTTGTAACCCCTATTAAAAAATTCTCTCCCCGGGCCCGGCAGGCCCTGCTATATGGCACCGACGGCAATAAAATTGAGGTCGATCTGCGTTCTAAACGACTCAAGGGCCGCTATAATGCCCCTTTTGAGGGGGTCGTGCCCAACCTGGCGCGGCGCTATAAGCAGACCAAATCGGCCGGCATTCGCAGCTGGATCAATAAGTTTATGAGCATCAAACCCTGCCCCGCATGTCAGGGCCAGCGCCTGAAACCGGAAAGCCTGGCCGTCAAGATCGGGGTACGTTCGATCAGCGAACTGACCGCCCTGTCGATCACCAGGTTCCGCAAATTTTTTGCATCTCTGCAGATCACCAAAACCGAGCAGACCATCGCCCGCCAAATCCTGAAAGAGATCCGCGAGCGGGCGGATTTTCTGATCAATGTGGGCGTAGATTATCTGACCCTCAACCGTTCAGCCCAGACCCTTTCCGGCGGGGAGGCCCAGCGTATCCGCCTGGCCACCCAGATCGGCTCACAGCTGGTCGGAGTGCTCTATATTTTGGACGAACCCAGTATCGGCCTGCACCAGCGCGATAACTGTCGCCTGATCAGTACTTTGACCCGGTTGCGGGATATCGGCAATACGGTCCTGGTGGTAGAACATGATCAGGAAACCATTGAATCGGCTGATTTTGTACTGGACCTGGGTCCCGGAGCCGGAGCCAGCGGCGGCGGTGTGGTGGCCCAGGGGCCGCCGGAAGCGATCCGCAACCATTCCCGTTCCCTGACCGGCCAGTACCTGGCCGGCAAAAAATTCATCCCCTTGCCCAAAACCCGCCGCACCGGCAACGGACACTCACTCCGCTTGCAAGGGGCCGCCGGTAACAACCTGAAAGATCTCGATGTACGCTTTCCCTTGGGAAAATTCATCTGCATCACCGGGGTGTCCGGTTCCGGTAAAAGCACCCTGGTCAACGAGACCCTCTATCCCATCCTGCACCGTAAATTTTACCGCTCCACTAAATCACCGCTGCCCTATGAAACCCTGCAGGGACTGGAATACATCGACAAGGTGATCGATATCGATCAGTCGCCTATCGGTCGCACCCCGCGCTCCAATCCGGCTACCTATACCGGGGTGTTTACATTTATCCGCGATCTGTTCAGTAATTTAAAGGAATCCAAGATCCGGGGTTACAAGCCGGGCCGCTTTTCATTCAATGTCAAGGGCGGCCGCTGCGAAGCCTGCCGCGGCGAAGGCATTAAAAAGATCGAAATGCACTTTCTGCCCGATGTCTATGTGACCTGCGAGGTCTGTAAAGGGCAGCGCTATAACCGGGAAACCCTGGAGATCAAATATCGCGGGAAAAGCATCTCTGATGTGCTGGACATGACTGTGGACCAGGCCTATGACTTCTTCCAAAATCTGCCCCGCATCCGCCGCAAACTGCAGACCCTCAAGGATGTGGGGCTGGGCTATATTACCATGGGCCAGCAAGCCACCACCCTGTCGGGCGGCGAAGCCCAGCGCATTAAACTGTCAGCAGAGCTGAGTAAAAAGAGCACCGGCAACACCCTCTATATTCTGGACGAACCCACCACGGGACTGCATTTTGAAGACATTAAAATGCTGCTAAAGGTCTTAACCCACCTTATGGAAAAGGGCAATACCGTGATCGTGATCGAACACAACCTGGACGTAATCAAAACCGCGGATCATATCATTGACCTGGGCCCCGAAGGCGGTGAGGAAGGCGGCCGCATCGTGGTGACCGGCACCCCAGAAGAGGTCGCCCGGGACCAGCAGTCCTATACCGGCCAATTCCTGCAAAAGATAATCAAATAACACCAGATCACAAGCAAAGTCAGATTAAGGCCCTTTAAAGGCTGATAAAATTGAACAGTGTACTTTGCGTTCTATTCATGAATCCTGCTTGGCCACCAGTTTCCTTTTCAAAATCAGATCCCGGATGGCAAAAGGCGTGTAATAGATCAAAAAGGAAATAATGCCGACAAATTCCAGGGGGATGATATAC
This sequence comes from uncultured bacterium, assembly GCA_964640055.1. Taxonomy (GTDB): domain Bacteria; phylum Fidelibacterota; class UBA2242; order UBA2242; family JAFGTP01; genus CAZXFH01. Next base: position 5,429 of record CAZXFH010000070.1, read on the forward strand.
CAGGGCCAGGGGCCCATAAAATCAATGATCGAGGCCGTTTCCGGCTTATGGCAAATATACATATAATTGCCCTCGGTCAACCAGTTGAATCCGGCAATGAAGACCATATAAATATTGGTGATAATTACCACCTTGATAACCGACCGCAAGGTAGGCCGGTATCTGAAAATAAAGGTGGCAAACAGAGCGGCGGTTACAATGGCCCC
>CAZXFH010000070.1:5734-12230 GCA_964640055.1 uncultured bacterium
TGGCCCCTTCTTTCTAATCGTCCAGGTATTGCTCCCGGACAAAATTCAGATCATCGTGAATTTCCTGTGTCGTTATGCCAAACTCCTGAGGGGACAAATTGCGATGCTTTTTCTGATAGGTGCGGCTCATCAGGTGTTTGATATGTTGCCAGTAGTTTCGGTCGGGCTCAATATCGGCAAAGCGGTAAAACCGCGTTAAAGCGGCCTTTAAATCCTGCTTGATCGCACTGAAATTGAGCACCAGCAGCTGCTCCGGCGGAATCACCTGTTTCACCGCCTCAAAATATTGATAGAGCCGTTGGCTCCAGAGATACTTGCGCCGGTAATATTTTAACGCTTCGGCCCGGCTCAGCTTGGATCTCACAAACCGGCGGTGAAAAGAGAGAAAAGAGGGGATGCTCTTACCCGGCGTCCGTACAATATAGACCAGACGGGCATCGGGAAATTCCCGGAGCAGATGTTTGAGACGAAATAAACTGGGATTAAATTTGGCCACCACCCGTGTTTGTTCGGTCTGCAGCAGCTGACGCTTTACACAGCGTTTAAAAAAACCGACAGAGTGGGCCTGGTGGTTGGCGTCATTCCACCCCAGGCGAAAACCAGCGCGGACATAGGCCTCATCGGTTAACAGCCAGGGACACAGGACGGTCATGATCTCGGTATCCAGACGGTGCAGAAAAAGGCCCTCGTCCTCTTCTACGCCATTCAGATAAATGACATGCCCTTTTTGAGGTGACTGCAGCTGGCGCAGGCCAATCCGGTTGATCAAACGGACCAAGGGGGCCAGCAGACGACGCTGGATCAGAGAAGGCAGGGCAATTTCCCAGGTGCGAAAGACCGAAACTTTGCCGCTCTCAGCGATCCGCTTCTGAAAAAAGGTGGTGCCGCTGCGCGGATGCCCGAAAATAAAGACTGGCCGGTCGACTGTTATGTGCTGCAATGCCGGGAAAAAGATCGGATCCAGACGCATGGCAACCCGCGTAAAAACATAGACCAGCGGAGCCCCCGCCAGCCAGAGCAAAAAGTGCCCGTAACGCTGGTGTCTCCAGAAAAGATGCAGAATGATATGCAAGCGCTGAAAAGTGCTCTGCGGCATATATCTCCCGGCGGTCACCTTTTGACATGGCAAAATACATATTCTACGTAAAAAAGGGAAGTGTTGTTTGTCCCAGAAACAGGGTTTTCGGCACTATCTCTTCCGCCCTCCGGTCCTATCTTTTATCTTGCTTCTTACATGCTGATTTCATATCATTTCCACTAACCGTTATTTTTGAAATTTCCATATTTTTTGTATCCACAATCAAGTGTAACTATTAACCTAAACCAAAGAGGATAACATGAAAAAGGAAAGAACCGCTTTTCCACCGGTATTCTGGGTTGCCAATAGTATTGAGGTTCTGGAGCGTTTTGCCTATTACGGGATCTATATGGGCTTTGGGATCTACATGGAATACCTGGGCTTTTCCAAAGGGCAGCTGGGAGTTGTACAAACCATCTTCCTGTTGTTTTCCTATACTATTCCTCTGTTCTCGGGCACTTTTGCCGACCGTTTCGGTTTCAAAAAGGTGCTCATTATCTCCTACCTGGCCTACCTGCCATCTATCTTATTGTTGATCTTAACCAAATCCTTCTCCGGGATTGCCCTGACCATGCTGTGTATCGCACTGGCCGCCGGTATTTTCAAACCCCTGATCTCCGGCACTGTACGCTCGGTAACCGACAACACCAACAAAACCCTGGGGTTTGGTATTTTCTATGCCATGGTCAATGTAGGCGCCTCCTTCGGCCCCCTGATCGCTGGTATGCTACGCGCCATTTCCTGGAACTACGCCTTTATGGCCGCCGCTATTTCCATCGGCGTGATGCTGTTGATCACCATCTTCTTCTACAAGGAGCCCCCACGGGAAATTCAGAACATCACGTTAAAACAAAAATTTAAGGATATTTATACCGCCCTTTCGGATTACAAATTCCTCCTGTTTCTGATCCTGCTGGGCGTCTTTTTCTGGATTCCCTTCTGGTCTTTTTTTAATTTGGCTGCCATTTATATCGATCGCAACCTGGATACGGTCCGGCTTTACATGAATATCAAGAGTGTTTTTGGCACCGGCGTGGCCAATGTGCTCTCCCGGGTCGAAGAAGACGGCACCCGTAAACTACTGGGTGAAACCATTGCCCATACCGGTTGGGTGATCATGGTACTGCAACTCTTTGTTTCCCGGGTGGCGGAAAAATTCAAAGGCATGCCCACCTTTCTGTTCGGCCTCTTTATTTCCGCCATCGGCTTCACCATTATTGGCGTGGCCAAACCCTTTCCGCCCGCTTTGGTTTTATTGGGTATCGTGGTCTTTGCCCTGGGTGAAATGATCTCCTCGCCGCGGATCCAGGAATATATCACATGGATCGCTCCCAAGGAAAAAGCCGGCCTCTATATGGGCGCCAATTTTCTGGCCACCGGCATCGGGGCCTTCAGTGGTATGATCTACACGCCGCTGTATGGTTATTTCCGCAGTCTGGGCCACCCGGAATGGGTCTGGTTTGCCATTGCCGCCCATACCATCATCGGCATGATCGTTATTTATATCTTTACCAAAACCATGGGCGAATTCGAGGAATTGAAAGAGTAATCCGTCCTTGCTAATGAACACAACGCCCTCCCGGTCCTAAAAGGATGGGAGGGCTTTTTAAAACTACCCCCATAAAACTAAAACAATTAATTTCTGTTGTGGAATTTTAATTGAAAAAAAGGAGATACCCCATGCGCACAAAACAGACGATTAGCTTACTGGTCATCTTTATACTGGTGCAGCTGGCCTCCGGCGGGCTGTTTGATAAGGATAACGGCCGCTTAACTCCACAGAAAATAAAAGACTTACAAGCCGACTTTCAAGCCCATAACCAAGCCGGGGCCGTTGTCAATGCGGTCACTAATAATGACGTCAAAGATCTGGTGCTGAACCGCACCATTACCCAGCGCCATGACGATATTTTTAATTTCAAGATCGAAACCCAGGGCATTACCGATCAACACAGTACCGGCCGCTGCTGGATGTTTGCCGGATTGAATCTCATGCGCCCGGTAGTGATACAAAAATATGGCTTGGACAGCTTTGAATTCTCGGAAAACTACCTCTTTTTCTGGGACAAACTGGAAAAGGCCAACACCTTCTTGGAGGCGGTCATCCAAACCCGTGACCGTGCCACAAACGACCGGGAATTACAGGCCGTGCTCAAAGACCCCGTACCCGACGGTGGTTGGTGGTCGGATGTGGTCAATCTAATCGAAAAATATGGCGTAGTACCGCTGACCATTATGCCGGAAACCGTCAACAGTAAAGCCTCGCGCCGACTGAATTATCTGCTCAACAACCTGATGCGGCGTACGGCTGCGGATATTCGTGCGGCTGCCCGGCAGGGAGACAAGGAAAAGGCATTGCGCGACTTGAAAAACGAGCGTCTGCAGGATGTCTATAAGCTGCTGGTCTATCACCTGGGGGAACCGCCCCGCCAGGAGTTTGTCTGGCGCACCCAGACCCAAAAAGACAGCCTGCTGGAACTCACCTTTACCCCGCAATCCTTTTACACAGCAGCGGTTGGCCTGGATCTGCGGGAATATGTCTCACTGCTGGATCACCCTTTACATGGGTATCATCAACGCTATCGTATCAATTTCTGCCGCAATATGCCGGAAGTCCCCAATATGGATTTTATTAATATCAACGTCAACGAATTTAAAAACTATGCCCTGCAAGCCGTACTGGACTCCACCCCGGTCTGGTTTGCGGCTGACGTGGGTCATGACATGGACCGCGATCAGGGTATTATGGCGGTGGATCTCTATGATTATCAAGCCCTTTTCGAGGTGAGCACGGATTACGACCGTAAAGTCGGCGTGGCCTATGGCGGCCGGATTCCCAACCATGCCATGGTTTTGATCGGCGTGGATACCTTGGCGAACGGCAAGCCGCGCAAATGGCTGGTGGAAAATTCCTGGGGCACGGACACCGGCAACCAGGGCTACTGGACCATGTATGACAACTGGTTCGATAAATATGTTTTTAATGTGATCATTCCTGCAAAATACCTGCCGGAGAAAGTCCGCCAATTACGGACAGCCGAGCCACAGGTCTTGCCAGCCTGGGATCCCATGCGCGCCGCCTTCCAGCGGTAGTAAAAATCACTCCGGGATTCGAATCCGACAGGAGATCTTAAAACTCCCTGATATCAAACTATTTCTCGATTGTACGAGAAAAATATTAAAAAGCGGGTAACTCTTGAATATACTGGAAATATTTTTTCAGTCTTGTAGTGCCACTCTCATCTTCGGCATAAGCATAAATAAGAAACAACCGTATTTCGACATGGAGAAAATACCAGGGGCAGACCTGCCCGCTGCATATTTGATAAATATTTATATATCGTATTTGGGTGCTCAAAAATCTTAATGCAAACTAAACCATTTTGCAGCCAGGTCCATTTCTTTGGGGTCTGAAGGTACACCGCCGGCTTTGACAGTTGACATCTGGTTCTTTATTACCATAACAGTTTTCTTGTTATTTATATCAGTAAATGCGACCTGACCTTCAAACACTTTCAAGGTTGTGCTGTTCTTTTTAACGATGGTGATAAATTCAGTACCCCTTACGGCGCCACTGGTGTGTGGTGATATTATTTCGAAGTTAGCACCAGCTTCTGACATTTTTTTTATCTTATGACGAAGTGTTCCTTTCCAATGGTCAATTGAATTCTCATTGTTGAATTTACACTCCGATTGCGGCTTGACCTTAACTTCCCCCACCTCCGGGATCACAATATTCTTTTGTGTAAATTTATCAGTTTTAAGGGGGTCATGCTCAAAAACAGTTTTCCCAAGGGTATCTTTTTCTACATATATTCTGTGCAGTTCACCTTTAGCCCATGACTTTTCCCACATGTCAGGATCAACTCCACCTGACGAAATGCTGATTAAATTATTATTCTTAACCTCAATGTCAAAACCGGCATTATAGAAGATTGTATTATAAGTAAGTTCAGTAATTGTTCCTTCTGTAACAGGATATTGAAAAATAAAGGAATTATGAGATGGTAAAATCATACAACCAACAGTATCGCAAATGGTGAACTTATTCGGCCAGGTTGCTGTTATTTTCATCAATGCTTCAGCTCCGCCTGAGGTTGGTCCCAAACCATGCCTTGCCGGATGTCCAATAAATTCAATTTCAAACAGGTAATGCTTTTTAGGTTCGCTGGTTACAATTTCGCCATGGATAGTTCCGCCCCATTCGCCCAGAAAAAAATCGGCCGGAATCTTTTGATCGGAGATTGATTCCATATAGTCCTTGACATTTTGCAGGTACTCTTCTTTCGTTTGCGCCAAGAGCGGTGAAAACGATAAGCAGGCAAACAAAATCACTAAGAAAAGGCCTATTGTCTTTTTGCTCTTTCTGTTCATATTAGCACACTTTTTCCCCATTTTGCTTAATCGTACTGAGTTACGCAAAACAGGATATATTATATTTTAAACAGATAGTTCTAAAAGTTGTGACCCACATACGAGTCGCTAAACACATTACATTGCAATTATTTTTTGCCAATTTTTTTAAGCCGGCGGGAAATCGCCAACTGTCGGGTTGGCAATGAGAGCAACTTCCTGTGAATTTTGTAGAATTCAAAAGCCACAGGACAAATGAAATTTGAACCGGCAAGTCCCACGGCTTCACCGCCGTGGGAATCTGTTTCTACTGTACTGTGATGGGTTTGTGTTTTTTCATTAATTAATGATGAGCCTGCTCCAAAAAGTGGCTATTTCAATTATTGCCCCAAATCTAAATGGTCACGGATTTGTATATAAAACACATCGCAATTCTTTGCGCCTTAGCACTTTGTGGCAAAAATTGACTTTTCAGAGCAGGCTCAATGATGGATCTAAAATAAAGATTTAATGCCACTCTTTAAATTCATGGTCTTCGATCTTATTCCAGTCCTCAGGGTCGATTTGATTGCTTTCAAGTTTAAAGGGAAAGGCCTCGTTGGGCTTCACATTCTCTTTATTTCCATGCAAGCCGCACTCTGCTCCGAACGAACTCACGTAAAAAGTTCTGACCTGATTTCCGTCTTCGTCTAAGAGAATAAATCTGAACTCTCCATCGAAATCTTCAAACGGTACAGGATTAACTTTAGCAGGGATATATTTAGCTGTCCCGGTAATTATTATGCCTTTTTTCTCGCTAAAATCATATCCCTCAGTTTTTTCCATTTCACTTTCCAGCACTTCTACTGTCCCCTCGGTGACCTCTGCTTTGGCTTTGCTTTTAGCTTCTCTTGCAAGATCTCCTTTTACTGGAATTTCTACCATTGAGCAACTGGTTATGAATATTATTGCTATGAATGCTGCTGCGAAATTGATTTTCATTGTTTTCATAAAAATCTCCTCTTGTTTGATTTAGTAGTGTCAAAAGTTTTTCAATTATTTGTACCTTAATTCATTTATAATCAT
>CAZXFH010000071.1:0-12019 GCA_964640055.1 uncultured bacterium
ATTTGATTTTGAAGCCGCAAACCGATGGGGGTTCCCGGGGGCAGCAGGAAATTATTTTCATTGAAATAGTGATCATAATTAATAGAGAAAAGGCCCGCCTTTGTCAATACCCCTGCCGAAACTGAACCGTTGATTTGTTCAAAATCGGTGTGGTCAATTTCGCCTGTAAATTTAGGATCACCCATTGTACCTGTTTGCGAAAACGGATCAATTTCCGGCGTGTGAAAATTATCAGCACTTCTTCGTATCAGCGCACCTTTAAATCCGACTTTGCCTTTGGATGCGCCAAATTTTGCGCCCGCCATATACTCGTTGTTATTTGAATGATAGGCAGTTGTGACAGCCCCATTAAATTCTGTTTTTTCACCGGAAGCAATATAAAAGCGGTATGGAATTAAATTGACCGCTCCGCCCAATGCATCTGAACCATAAAGCAAACTGGCTGCTCCTTTAATGATTTCAACCCGTTCTGCATTGAAGGGATCGATATTCGGCGCGTGCCGTTCACCATATTGCTGATATTCCTGCGCCACACCATCACTTAAAATGCGGATACGTTCCCCTGTCTGACCCCGAATAATCGGTTTGCCGGCAACAGATCCAGCAGACATATTATAAATGCCGGGAACGGATTCAATGGTTTTACCCAGCGAGGTGGATTGTAAACGAATCTTTTCCCGTCCGCTAATAGAAGTTATGTCCTGTGGTGAATTTAAAGGATCGATAGCAATCGGACTGCCGGTAATAACAACAGGTTCTGATTCAATCACGGATTGACGCAATTTAAATTGTATGCGACTTGTTTCACCAGCACTTATTTTCACATGTTGCGTTTCTGATCTGTATCCAATAAATTTCGCCGCAACTTGATACGTTCCGGCAGGAATCTGAGTAATAATAAATTCACCCTGATTATTAGTACTTGCGCCACGCTCTAAATTGGGCAGTATAATATTAGCCCCTGCAAGAGGTTCATTTTCAATGTTTAATATTAGACCTTCTATGCTTCCATATCTTGATTGGCTATATAAAAAATGAATATTTCCCATAAAGACCAAAGCGATTAGTATGGACGCACTCCACCGTTTAATATTTGAATACATGGATTTATTCCTTTCAAATTTTGAAGATTTAAAATTAGATTCTTTAAAGCATATAAATAAAAGTTTTTAAGAATCTGAAAGGGCGGAGCACGAGAATAATAATTTTTATAGAAATATGAATGATTTGGTTCGTAACGGATCAATTTTAGAGCTGCAATTATTAATATAATAAAATAGAAAATACAATCGAAAATTAAAATTGAACTGAACAACAAATATAACTGATATGCAGGACAATCATGATGATGCTCTAAATCAGGTTCATGATTATGGAATAATTCCTGTCCAAAACCTAATAGGAGCAATAGAAATACGAGCAATATAATTAAATGATGATTGTTCGATTTTATATTTTTATTAATTCCAGCAAACATAGTTTATTTATTTTTCTTTCTGTAATAATTAAAGGTGGCTAACAAGCCAAGTTTCACCGACATCGTATCAACTTTACTATTAATGTTCGAAATACCTAAAATCCTGCTCAAAAACTCTCAAGAATCCGAAAATCCTGCAGCTTTCGATGTTCGGTGTAAACTATCGTTATGTAATTATTTTATAAGTAGTTTTATTCTTAGAGCCAATTTTTTTGAGCATATTAAGTTCAACACCTTTTCTCAAATCTCTGCTGGCAGTTGATGTAGAAATATTTTTAAACACTTTCATATACTCTTTTCTGGAAAATTCATCATGTCCTAATGATATAAAATATTCTAATCTCTCTACATCTGTCATTGTTTTATTATCAAATTCTAATAATTCATCTAAAGAATTCTCAATAACTTTTAGCATATATTCAATAAATACAGTTGATTCTCCTTCTTCATCACTTTCTGCCAATGCTTCATAATATTCTTTTTGAGTATCACTGATTAAAGTCTCAAAAGGTATATATTCGAATACTGGATATTCTTCCATTAAAATTATAGTCTGCCACAATCTTCCCATCCTTCCATTTCCATCTATAAATGGATGTATAAATTCCACCTCATAATGAAAAACACAACTTTTTATAATTTCTAAATCATCAGATTCTTCTAAATATTTAAATAAATTTATCATCAAGGAATTTACATTTTTGGCAGGCGGAGCCAAATGAGTAACTTCAGAACCATCAAATATCCCTACTCCCTGTTTTCTGAAATTTCCAGGATTTTCAACTAACCCCTTCATCATTATTTCGTGGGCGGAAAGAAATGATTCTACTGATAATGGGCTGAATGTAGCTAATCTATCATAAACCTTGATTGCATTTTTTACTTCTAATATATCTCTTCGTTTACCAAGAACTCTTTTATTATCAATAATATCTGTAATCTGTTCTTCTGATAAGGTATTCCCCTCAATTTTTAATGAGGAATGAATAGTTTTAACTTTATTCTTTTTTCTTAATTTAGGATCCGGTCGATTTAAATAATGTGCTTTAATTTCTCCTATTTTCTCCGAAATAGAAGAAACGGATTTTAATATATTTGAATTTATTTTATAAGGTGGCTTTTGCATTTCAAAACCTTTGTTACTATCATATGATACTACTAAAGATAATGAATTTATGATTAATATTCCAATTTATTTTATATTTATCCGAAGTAATTTTTATATATTTACATAACCCACGCTAATCAGCCGCGCGGCTTTTTGCGTCGGCTGAATTAGCCTGGTTAGGGAAAAATAGAAACATTCAGCTTTCCCTGTATCAACAACTTTTTGAAAGTGAAGCTGAATGCTGAATTATATTTCCTTCTTATTCAGAAGCTCGACTAATTCCTTCATGTCCTCCGGTTTTCCTTCCAATTCGGAGTAATACTTGTCGTCCATGTAACGGAAGTATTCGCCGATGCTCACGATGACCTCTTTGTATTCTTCGATACCGGCCTTTCGCATTATCAAATAAAAGCCCATGGCGTATTTTACAATGCCTTCAGTAAGGATTCTTTTTGCGCTGTCATCGATCCGGTCGATCTCCGTGAAAAGCCTCGTCATATCATAAATTTCGCGTTTGATTGCCTGGTCTATCGTCTCCCCGTTCTTTTCAGAACGAAACATAAGACCATGCTCCACTAGTCCTTCACTAAAAGAAATTAGTGCTTTTAGCATTTTGTCATTGAACCCACAAATTGGCATTTTTCACCTACCTTATTAATTTACATCTCGATTTTTGTATATATAATGTCATCATTAAACACCCAAACAAAATTCGATGCCAGAATTTGGAATGCGACGGCACCGGATAAAAAGTATTCAATCTGTTCAAAATTATCCATAGAAACAGCATAAACGAATAGTATTAAAAAAACGACAGCTGCAGGAAAATCACTCATAAAAACGCCTTTCTTAAAATTCTCTGATAACTCAAATAATTGATTTTTAACTTTTTCGCTTTTCGAGCTATTTGCTACTTCTTTGAAGCGCATATAAAGCGACCAATTTACTAACGAAAATATAAAAGCAAAAACACACATTAGACCGATAGTATGCTCTATTTTTGGGGTATACTCGAATATATGTATATATTCGTTAGTTACAAGGAATGTTATCAAGACTAAAGGAATATGGGCTAGGGTGATAATAACTGAAAAATAACCGCCCAGTTTATCAAACCAACCATTTTTACCTCCAGAAATAAAGAAATATGCAGTATATACTAAAGTAACAATAAGAGATACTACTACCCACCCTTTGTGGGGCGGTTTTTCCCATATGCCGAATAAATTAGTAGCTGCAATAATCGTTGATGCAATAATAAAAAATAATATCAATCTATTGTTCTTATTAATCCAAATGTAAGAATAAATATTAGAAAAATATGACCTTAAGTATTTTATCATTATAACCTCTAATTATTATCCTTTATATTTGTGAGAAAGCCTAGTCCATAAAAAACAATACTAATTAAAAGTGTTCCAATGATCGGCACCCATTGATAAGCATCGAGCCCTTTAACCGTAATATACAGACCTGATATTACCCCGAAAGCGGCGCTTATAACAATACTGGAAATTACAAATTCCTTCCGAGGTAATTTATCGCATAAAATTGACCCGATTACCGGAATGGCAAATGAAAGCTGTGCGGTATAGAACGCGAAGAGCATACCAATGAAGTTGACCCCACCAATCTCGAAATAGTCGATGAAGATATGCAGGGTTAAAAAGGCTATTATTAGAACGCTGAATATCTTCCCGGCCTTCATTATGCTTGTGGTATTATCTTCTATTCTTTTTTTATCCCTCGTATCCAGTATCTTCCTCGAAAATGGATTCGCGTCGTAAGTAAATGCGAACATAATTGCGGCGATAGCGGAGTCCACCGTCGAGAGCATAATAGCTAGGATACTAACAATAAAGGTATAACCAAATAGTTGTTCATACCACTGCGAAGAAGAAGTCAATAAGTTAGGAATATTATAGAAAGGGTCGCCTTTGGCAATAACGCTAGGTAAGGCTAATGCAACGAAAGCGCCCAAAGCAATTACCGAGAACCAGGAAAAAGGCGATTCGACGCCATATACTCGAAGACCTTTTGTGATATTGTTAATCACCTTCTTTTTATCCGACGGATCTTCGACCTCTACGGAGAGAATTCGTTGCCAGTTTGTCATATCGCAAAATTGGAACAATAGCGGCATCAGGCTATAGGCGATTAAAGTTATAATTCCAAAATCTCCAATTGAGAGGGCCGCTTTGGCGCCAGTGAAATTGAGCTTTGGCAGAGCGTATATGGAAAGGCAAATAACTATTATGAAAAGAGTCGAAATCAGGACATTCGAAAACATTATCATTACCGTGGATTTAGCCTTTGAAGTTTCCGGCATTAGAAATCGAAGCTTTCGAAAAAAAAGTAATCCAGCTAATCCAATAATTAGAACTATCACACTAAAAGAAGCCGAGAAATTAAAAGAGATGTTGTTCTTAATTAATACGAAAATTGAGTAACCTATTATGACAAAAACCCCGAGATATGAGAATATTAGCTGGATTTGGTCGGTTCTAATTGAGCTTAGTTGGCCGCCCCTCAATATGTAAAATAGAACATATATAATCATAAAGAATAAGATAAGATACATGGCAATCTTAGAATCACCTATCAATATCGACAATATCGACGAACCCCATACGATTTCCGCAAGCGCCACACCAGCAATTCCTAGAATGGTAAGATATGAAGTGATAAGTCTGAGTGCGGTACTTTTATATTTTCCCCCGATGAAGCCATGTAGCGTTTTATCCGTTCCAATAAACTCGCTAAGCTTTGGGATTACAAATGAAAAGACCAATATACCGACACCCCAGAAAAATGAATTGGCAAGAGCAATTGAGATTGAGCCTGTTGCAGCCCAGACAATGAAAGGATAAACAGTTGCAACTTGGAAACCGTATGCAATTGACGAATTGGAAAATGGAGTCGTGCCAATTTTCTTATACGCAATGAAAAAATCGTCTGGATGTTTGATATCGCTTTTTTTTACCATCCCGGCCATCAAATAGATTACAAGTGGTATTATTAACACAATGATTCCTAATGTCATTATGTCCTCCCATTAAGGGTTACATAATTTACAATGTTTTTTTGCATGCTTTTATTAACTCAGTCTTAAATGTTCCATTTGTATGACCCTAACGCAATCATCACCCGCAAAAGGGTTTGACTGCACTGAACTTTGAATTTCCAAATATGCTTTGAGAGTGCACCCAACTAACCCAGAGAACCGCCGCCCTTTTGTCGGGTGAATGAATTGTTAGCTGTGATTCTCCAATGTAAAGCTATCAATACACTCACAGAATCTGCCCACCTCTTGACAATTGTATTCCGGTATTTGTATCATAATACTCTCTCGAAAGTTTAAGCAAATTGCAACAGGGTTCACTGCTCGCAAGTGGGGCTGCTTCATTTTGTTTTATTATGACCTGAACAATATTACCTGACATTCCTTTAAGCTTATTTTCAATTTCGATTAATTTGATCTTACGGGCGTTGAAATCCTTGAAACTAAGTTGCCTAAGTTGTTCTACCAGATTTTCAAGTTGTTCAAATGAACTATCTTTTTCATCCTTTGTAATATAAAAACGCTTCTCCTCTCCATAAAATTGCTCATCAATAAGCTTGAATTTTCCAATCTCCGCAAATTTCATTTCTTTTATTTGCTGGATAAAATCAAGCTCACCTCCTTCAAATTGGGTACTATAATGCTGACCAAAGAGAGTCTTTTGTTGAATATCTATGAAAAAATTTTTCTGTAAATTGAACATCTCCGGTTCATCCAGAGTCTTGCCCTGAATATTTTCTAACGCATAATCCAGAAAACGCGAATCCTTTCCACGATAGATCAAATTAGCCCGGCTAAGTCGATTTTTTTGTACATCTAACAAAACGACGCGTCCTTTTTGAACAAGTTGGCCATTTCTGTTGCATCGACCCGCCGATTGAACAATGCTCGAAATAGGACTGAAATCGCGATAGACAACAGGAAAATCAATATCGACACCAGCCTCGATAAGCTGTGTGGAAATGAGAATGACTTTTTCTTGCTTCTCCAAAAATCTCTTACATGCGGCAATCTTGGCTTTTCTATCGTTAAGTGTAAAATGGGTATTCAGCAGAATACAGTTGTTTCCATTCCCTCCATTTTCAAGCTCAGAATACAAATCCTTTGTGTCTTGAATGGTATTTAAAATGATAAGAGTAGATTCCTTTTCACCTCGAATCAGCTCTGCGAGTTCATCGATTTCTATTGAACCAACATGACGATGAACCCTATATCGGTTGAATAATGGATGCTGAAAATACTTGAAATCCAGTAATTCAGGGGGTGGGTTATATCTTGGGAAAAATTCTTTTAGATTATGTATGCTATTGTCCGGCAATGCGAAATTCGGCATAGTTGCTGTTGAAAGAATGGCGTATGAATTAAATTTTCGGCAGAATGTATCTATCAGGGCGGTAAAGAAGCCGTAAAGCCTCGGCGGGAGCGCCTGAATTTCATCTATAAGGAAAATTGTATTTGAAAAATTGGGCAATTTGAGTAAGGTTGCATTTTTATTGCTCACCAAAGTTTCAAAAACTTGCACAAAAGTCGTAACAATGAACGGGTAATCAAAGACATCCTCAGCGAATTGTGCAGAAAGAATTCTGCTTAATACGGTTGGGTCTTCATCTAGCAAACTCTGCAATTTTTCAAATTCATCATTCCCCGACTTCGAGTCGATTCGGCAGATTGCTGCTTCCAGTCCGGCAAAGATTTTTTGGCATTCATTCTCCACTTGTTCGATGATTGAGAGAAATGGGAAAGCATAGATAACACGCAGACCGTCTTCTTTTTTCAAGATTTCACTGGCGAGAGTCAACAACATCAATGTTTTGCCTGATCCTGTGGGTGCCGTTAGCGATAAAACCCGTTTCCCTTCCTTAAGTCTCTTTCGAATAGATTCAATCGCTTCTTTTCGCATTGTAGTTCGCAGCCTGTTCAACTCCGTCGTTTGTGAGAGTTGATTCACATACTTTTCGAGTGAGGTGTGGTATTGCGAATAGAATTGCTGATAATTTCCATCGTCTCTTGTGTATCCCCCAGCATCTGTCTTATCCGCAGCGATCAGGGACGCGAAGGCGAATTGGGTCGATAGATAATAGTCGAGCGAATTGGAAATACTACTTGTTAGTCTATGTTGCAGTTGCGTGCGGAAGTAATCCCGTGGCTGGAAATCGAGCACGTCAAAATTGTTATGCGGAAAATACTTTGCGATGAAATCGTAAGCAGGTAAAACAGGATTGGTTCTAAGGAACTCAAGTAGCCTGTCATATTCTTCAATCTTCAAAATGTGCGGATAATCTGGAAGGTTGCCATGATGATGTGCTATAATCGCGAGGATACTGGCCAGCCAGTTTTTATTCTGTCCCAAAAACTGGAGAATGCCCTTTTGATTCGCTGCACAGTAGCATAAAAATGTATATGCAGAAAGGTAGGCATGATTAGAGTAACCCGTCACCTTATGTGTGTCGAGCTTTTTCTGGAAATTAGGGTTGAGTTTGCCGACATCGTGGAAAACAGCGGCAAGCTCAGCGATTTTCAAGTGACATCGTGTTTTAGTGCCTTCCAAAACACCATCAGTGTGCTCGAAAAGTGTTTTATCAGGGTGTGACCGATATCGATTCAGGTCAGCCACCATCGCTCTCCGTTATCATACTCATAGTAATCACCTTCAACGGATATGGAATTGTTTTCAGCTGGATAGATTACCTCGATATAGCGGTCCGGTGGGTTCCAGAAATCGTCGTTTTGAAATGTTGGAACACGGTCAAGGCCGATCCGGAACTGGCGTGTTTCTGAAAGGTTCAACCGATGTTTTCTTGAGACAAAACATTTGGCACTAAAATCACCGTACCGTTTTTCTGAAAACTCTCCTTCTGATTCAAATGCTAATTGCGCCGAACAATTATGTAAGCCCAGTACTGGATCGAAACATGCTTCATTATTCTTTATGGCCCGCAAAAATGTGAAATAATGCTGAGACGATGCTTCATTTGCTAAAGCCAAAGCAACACGAAACTTTGGTTGCTTCAGAAACTCCATCTGTTTGGGTGCTTTTTCAAAAAGATTTACGGCTTTTCTCAAGGTAAATCCCCAGGACTCTTTCTTGATTGCATTAACGATCTGCACTCCATAAAACAGGTCTTCACATAATTGTGGAAAGAGATGACGCATCTCCTGCCGCTCTTTTCCTATTACCGCGCCAATCAAGCCAACAAGTGCTGACTTTGTAATAAAGTCGTGCGTTAGTGGATTGTTATTGGTTTCCGGCTTTTTAAAATGCGCCCAGTTTCCTTCAACACAAAACAGGAAACCTTTCATAATTGCATTCCTTCAAACTTTGACTTTCCGCGAAATTGATCATTAAGTTTCGGAAGAGCAGAATAATAACGAAGCTTATTCACAACTTCACTCTGAGCAGCTTCAAAGATTCCCGAAAAATCAAAGTCGAAATCCTCAAGACTGCGGAGCTGCTCACCGCGTCTGTCGTCCTTGCAATTGATCCTGATCAATCTGTCGAGGCCATAGAGTTTCTTATTCGGTTCGGTGTAAATGATCTGCAACAAGAGCAGTGAGTTCTGGTTTGATTTCGTACGCGTATTAACAATGTTGATGCTTTCCCAAAGCGCCTTAAACATTAGATCAACATCTGTATCAGAAAGCCCGCTGTGCTTGGCTGTGTATGGGTTAATCCAGCCGTGAATCTGGTTTACACTGTACGGCACCACAGTAGTTGTCCCAATGGCTCCGCGCGTTTTTTCGACACTTGAAGCAAAAACAGACGTGTTTTGATGCATTCGCAATTCGACTTCGTTTAGTGATGGATTCAGCAAAGCAAACTGAACAGGGCCTGTTAAGTTGACAGCATCCTTTTTTTCGGTTGAAATGCCTCCAAATAATCTTACATCAATACACTGTCTTAGAATAGACTTTGCGTCTAAGCCTGAGTTCTCTTTCTTGGATTTTAAGGATTTCATTCTGGCGGCTGCACCAGATTCCTTGCCGTTTTCAGAAACGCTGGTCAAATCGCTGATCACATAAATTTCATGATCATGGTCAGATAGATAATCTCTAATGAATCTCTTGATTCGTACATCGCTGATCAAAATACGTTTGGTCTCTTCATCATATCTCTGCTCTCCCGTAAAAGGATCACCATTGGGGATGGAATACGTACTCTCATACAGAAAAAGAATTTCCGACTTTGATTGAATCGTTTGGTTTTCCATGATTGACTCCTTAATATTTAGTTGTAATCTTCATGTTCTTCGGTTGTTTCAGTTGTGTCTGCATCTTGCTCATTAGACGGAATTGGTGCGAAATAACTCTCGAAAAAACCAAAAGCGCATTCGTGCTTGTCATAGCGTTCGGAAAATTCTCTTAATACTTCGGCCAATTGCATTGATGCTTCGCGAATATTTGGGTAAGTTTTTTCGTGGATCACAAGCTTTTCTTCGATAAATGTCTTGAATCGGATCAAATCGGTCAAGGTACTGATCCGTCGTGAGAGATTGCCAACATAGCTTTTTTCAAAAGACTTAATTGGTTTTCTTAGTGGTCGCGCCAGTTTGCCGAGTAGCAAACCAACCTGATAGCTTGGTGATTCTTGAATACGCATGAGATTGGCTCCTTCCAGTTTTGTGTTCTGGATTTTTGTTAAAAAATAGAAGTCGTATTTTAGAAAATTGAAGTTCAATAATTCGTTGCGAACATTACTTTCAGTTTTTTCTATGAAAGCGGGAAACAATACAGTGTCTTGAAAATAAGTTCCTGTGTAAATTTGTGGAAGAACTTTGTAAAGATGGCGCTGGTAGAGAGGTTTAGGTTGTTGTTTCGGTGGCTTGGAGGGATCTATATTTTTTAAAGTCACGCTTAAAAGATTAAAAAATGACCACGTTAAACTGAGCGGCCTCAGTTCTCCCTTGATTTCCTCTTTTCGCTGATCGTAGAGTTTGTTTTTTATTTTCCTTATTCGTTTGTCAATTTCTTGAAGATGACTCTTTTCGATACCAGCAAGTTCAATCAAATCCACATCCGGTGACGACATTCCTCCTTGCTTGCTGAAAATCAAATCATATTGGATAATATTTTCAGCTACGTCTTGTGTGAGTGGTGCAAATAGCTGATCACTTTCTGCTTCGTTTGATCGAGATATTTCTTCTTCATGTTCTTGAATTTGGGTTGCTGAATCACGGTGACTAAATTTTTCGAAATCTGCTGCCGTCAAGTTTTTTCCTTTTGGCAGAACGATAATTTTGATATCGCTGTAACGTATTTTAATTAGTGCAGTCTGTGAATAATCAATTGCATAGACTAAATCTTCTATTTCCGATAAATTCTTGAATATCCTACTCCTGTATCTTGCCTCCGGTCTGAAAGTAGGAAATTGAACATCCTTTTCGGCCGAGCTCAAGGTTTTATACACGTATTTTTTCAGTACAATGCCTTCTGGTTTATTCATTTCTTCAGCGAAGTCAGCAAGCATTTTTTGATTCAGGAAGTACAGATCATCTGTAAACTCATACCAGTGTTTTCCTCCGAAATCGAAATGCAAAAAAAGCTCCCTAACAGCCTCTCCGTTCAGTTTATTAATCGCTTCTCTGGAGTGTTGGATGACATCCCAATCCGGTTCTTCATCAAACTGCAATCTACGCCAGCTTTTTGAGGCGGTTCTACTTTGTTTGATTTCGCTAAAAATGCGCTGAGCAGACAGCACTTTTAGTTTTTCTTCATTTGAGAGAATCTCTGAGATAGTGTCCTGCATATATCCTTTTTTCGATTGTTCAAAATATTCAGCAATCCCACTTTGATAGCGTAGAAGCCTCTCGATGAGTGCATAATGTTTTTTAAAGCTTTCATGAAATCGATTTATCGAAAATCGTTTTGAATCAACTGTCGATAAACCATTTTCTCTTAGTTGTTCTTCATAAAGATTCGCTATATCTTGAAAATCTTCTTCACCCCGCTGAAATGAATTCATCCTGAATGCTTTCTGCTTATTCGATGGATCTCCAAGGCGGTAGTAGCCACCTTCTTTGCCGCTTTGAATCGTATAGTAAATATCTCCAAAAACATACTTAACCAAAGCATCAGCACCTGAAGTTTTAAACGTAAGATAGTACAACTTCCGTATTATATTCTCATCTGATATTTTGTTTAAACCTGCGAAATCGAAACTAAAATCATCTCGAACAGGCAATGAAAGTCTGAAGATATTTCTCTTGTCAGTATCTTCTGGACATGGCTTAATATAACGGTGATGTTTCAAGCCATCAGGAGAGTCCCGGAATGCTTTGCCAATTGCTAAGACAGTTTCCAGCATTTACTTTTCCCGTATTTTGTTAAAACCTAATCAAATATAAGATGAATTATTTGCTCGCTCTTACCAGCTAAC
>CAZXFH010000072.1:0-11464 GCA_964640055.1 uncultured bacterium
TATAAGTACGGGAATGCCATCCATGGTGAAATAAAACATTTGTCCGAAATTGTTAACACCTTTTTAAACTATGCCCGGCCTCTCGATCAGAATGTTGAGGAATCTGAGCTTCACGAGGTACTGCTTGCTGCCCGAGGCGATGTCCAACAGGAGCATAATACTGAGCGGGTCAAAATAAAAGGGCAAGCCGGGGCTTTTATTCATCCTGGTAAAATGCGGCGGGCTTTTTATAATCTGATTAAAAATGCCTGTGAGGCTTCTAAGGAAGATACTCCCATTGTCATTTCGGTTGTCCGATCCGGAGCCGCTGTGATGCTCCATTTTATCAATTATGGTGACCCAATTCCGCTTGCTTATCAGTCTCAGATCTTTGATGCTTTTTTCACCACCCGTGAAACTGGTGTGGGATTGGGCTTATCAATAGCCAAATCCATCGTCGAGCAACATGGCGGAGAACTCTATCTGGATCATTCCGATGAAACTGGAACGGAATTTGTAATTCAGCTACCTGTGAAAAAGGAATGACCGAATGAATTATTTTATAGCGCGGATTTTCTATAGTAGTAAAATATTAATAGTTGTTTTGGGGCTGGCGCTATTTCTGGAGTTTACCTGTGACATTCCCAGCCAACCCGATGATAATACTTCATCAGAGATAGTAATTTATAAAAATTCCTTTGAAAATCCGGCTGATACAGCAGGATTTCAACGCACCGGTGCCTTTGATCTGTATACAGAAGCCGCTCCAGATGGCGGACATCAATCATTGTTGGTACAGGGCAGCTGTATTGTGCCCCATGTCTATTTCACTTTAAAGCCACTTACTGAGAACGAACAGCTGGTTATGGAATGCTGGGGTAAAAACCTCGCTATCGGAGGCGTTGTGAGCCTTTATATCCTAAATCAACCCGATAAGGCTCTCCATATTAGTGTCCAGGATTCCAGCTGGAAAAAATATACTGCACAAGACACCCTGATAGCCGCTGCCCGTGATACCCTGGCGGTTGAGATGTTTTCGGGTGGTTTTGTTCCCAGTGCCATGCTGGTGGATTGCCTGAAAATTATCGGGATTCAATAAAATTATGTCAAAATCTGATTTTCATATATTAATTGTAGAAGACAATCAATCCATGCGCGCGGGTATTCAAGCGACCCTCCAAAAAGCGGATTATGCCGTACATAGCGCTCAGAATGGTGCCGAGGCTTTAAGTTTATTGGAAAAAACACCTTGTCATTTGGTCATCACTGATCTGAAAATGCCCCAAATGGACGGATTAGCGCTTTTTGATAAGATCAAACAGTATTACAGTGATCTGGCCGTTATCTTTATCACGGCCTATGCCACCGTAGATATTGCTGTGGAAACTCTTAAAAAAGGGGCTGATGACTTTATCACCAAACCTTTTCCTCTGGATGAATTGCGGGAAAAAGTCGCCATAGTCTATTACCGCTACCAGAAACTTGCAAAAACAAAAGAAAAGGTGTCCGAAAAACCGGTTCTAATTGGAAAATCAGCTGGCATTAAAAAAGTCAGAGCGCTGATTACCAAAGTCGCAAAAGTGGACAGTCCTGTGCTGATTACCGGGGAAAGTGGAACCGGTAAAGAACTGGTGGCTCAAAGGATTCACCTGACCGGTCCCCGCAAAAATGGTCCCTTTATTGCCGTGAACTGCAGTGCTTTGAATGAAAATCTTTTAGAAAGTGAGCTCTTTGGTCATGAAAAAGGTGCTTTTACCGGTGCTGTCAAAGCCCATGCCGGTAAATTTGAGCAGGCTGCGGGTGGCAGCCTATTTCTGGATGAGATTGGCGATATGTCCGCTGCCCTTCAGGTCAAATTGCTGCGGGTTCTCCAAACAAAGAAGTTTCAACAGGTCGGCGGTGAACAGGATATCAGCAGTGATTTTCGACTGATCACGGCCACCAATCGTGATCTGAAACAGGCAATCCGGGAAAAAGAATTTCGGTCTGATCTCTATTACCGGTTAAATGTCGTGCCCATTCATATTCCTCCCCTGCGGGAACGGCGGGAAGACATTCCACTATTGATCGAACACCTTTTAAAGTCAAAAGCCCGGAAATTAGAACGGGAAATACCTCAAGTGGATGAAACGCTTCTGCAGCACTTAAGGAGCTACTCCTGGCCGGGAAATATCCGGGAACTGGAAAACTTTCTGGAACGAGCGCTTATCTTTGTCGAAGACAATAATTTCAGCACAGAAAGTTTTTCCTTGAGCGATCTGGAAATAGAGCCACAAGCGCAGGGAACCACTGCGCCAGGCAACAAGGATTTGGTGAGCACTCTGGAAACCATGGAGCGGGAGATGATCGTTAAGGCCCTGCGGCAGGCACGGGGAGTCAAACAAAAAGCAGCCCGTAAATTGAAACTGAAACCCAGCACGCTCTACTATAAGATAGATAAATTCAATATCAGTGAATCAGAATATTTATCATGAAATTATCAAATCAAGTTCTACTTCATAAAATCGTAATTTTCTTAATATTGATACTGTTAGACTGCCTCCCAATTCTGGCGCAAACAGAAAATTCACCCCAATTTAGCCGGATCATGGAAGAAGTGGCTCAGTTGCGCTCGATTAGACAACAAGTTGAGCGCTTGGAAACGGAACATGCCCGTCTGGATAGTCAGATTAATATTCTGGAAGCACGTCCGAAACGAAACTGGCTGGAACAACGCAAAATAGCCAAACTAACAGCGGAAAAAGATGAACTTAATCGCGAAATTATATCTCTTTATTCCAAAGTGGAACAGCATAAAGCTGCGGCCTATCGCTTTTACCAATCGTATTATCCCCGCTTATCAGTCCAGCTGGATACCTTGCTCACACGCCTGGAAACCAACTCCGATTCCCTAACGATCCAATCGGACATGGAAAAGCTCATCCGGCTTAAAAACCAGCGGAACTGGTTGGTTTCCGTCCAGCACCTATTTGTACCATCTCCGGAGCAGCTGGATATGAATCTGGAACAATTGATTCAATTTAAACAAAAACTGGAGGCCAATCCCGATTTGCG
Organism: uncultured bacterium; assembly: GCA_964640055.1. GTDB lineage: Bacteria > Fidelibacterota > UBA2242 > UBA2242 > JAFGTP01 > CAZXFH01. The sequence continues at coordinate 3,034 of CAZXFH010000072.1, forward strand.
CGCTGAAATTGTTCGTGTTCTGCAAAGAAAAATAAACAACCTTGAGACCATGGTTGCAGCTGCTAACAAAGAACAGGAATTGCGCCAACGTTTGCATCAATTTTCTCGTGAAATGGCAACCCTGGGCGGTGAATCCCAGCCAGAGGCTAATTTCAACACCCGAGATCGTACTTCCACTGCAATTACCTTTCCACAGGAAGATAGCAATTACTACAATTGGGAATATCTAAAAGCAGCCAGCCCTGCCGGAGTGACCCAGGATCTGAATCCGGAAGATTATCTCCATCTTTTTGATGATATGTCCACCAGTGAACTAGACCGGTCATTTAATCAGCTCGATACCCTACGCCAAAATTACCTTCGTTTTTTACAAGAAGTCCAAAAATAAATCCACTCAGCTGGTTTCAAAATAATACGATTTATCAGCAGCTTATGTTAGCTTATCCTGGTGACCACAAAACCTGCTGACAGCTATCAGTATTGAATTTGAATAAGTCCTCCATATTAATCCTGTTTAATTTTCTATTCTCAACTTATATTGTTTTGGCAAGCAATCCGGATTTTTCCTATTACTTTAAACCTGAAATATTTTATGACTCCAATATTTTTGAAAGCATGGACAGTAATATGACGGACTATGGCACCCAATTGTGGACCGGAATTGATTATCATCACTCAGGAAACAATGGTCATTTTAGCTTGGGTTTTTTAGGCAGTTATGTCCATTATCATGAACATGAAAGCGAAAATAAATGGATAAACGCCATAAACCTGAACTATATCTATCCGTTAAGGGGACGGCTCTATGGAAAAACGGGCAGCCACGGATTTGTTAAACTGTGGCAGCATCTTGACCGGGGCTATTTTGATATTACCGGGCAGCAAACAGTCGGCTTTAAGGGTACTCGTTACACACCCCAGTTTATTTTTTCATATCGTAAAACTCAGTTCCGCTATTTTGATTTTTCCAATCACCGCCAGTTGAATCTGCAGTTTGATCAGCAGTTCAAAGTGTCCCCGCAGCTGATTATTAATATGCAAACGACTTATCAAAACAGCTATTTCCCCAGGAGTATTCAATATTTTCCGGAACTGAGCCAGTATGAAACTCAGCCCCGTCATGATGAAACCATCCGGCTGCAACTGGGCGGTGAATATAGCGCTAAAATAATTCTGGGAAGTCAACTGGAATGGCAGCGAAACCAATCGGATTATGCGTATCTGGAACACCAGGCTTTACGGTTGCGCAGTTATGCCTCCTGGAGAATCGCCAGTCTGACCATGCACACCATTTTGATATTGCAATATAAACGATATGATCAAGATCCGGACCAGATTACCCTCCCCTATTTTCCCGATCCGGAACAAAACCGACAGAATCAGCTCTATGTGGGGCTGGAATGTCCTTTGTGGCAGCAGCTATCCCTGACGACTAAAACAGCCTATATGCGAAATGAAACCGCCTATGTTGGCCAATACTTTGACAAGTGGCTGATCGGGATTGGCCTGAATTACCGCGGCAAGTAACACCTAAATTCCATTCCGACTTTCAAAAAACTGATACTTATTTCAGCTTTCTGATGGTTGTCCATTAACTTTGAGATAACAGCTTATCCGATCGCCGGATCGGTCAAAATAATATTTTTTATAATTAACTAATATTCAGTGACTTATAAATATTTACTAAAAATATTTAAAATTAGTGCTGAATGGAATAGGATTTGATTTACATGAAAATCGAAGGTTGAGAACGATTAGACTGTTTAAATGAACGCTTTACTTAATTAAGATGCCTGACATTCAAAAGATAAAAATTAGCCGCTCTGACAAATTCAATATTTAAACTAATATGAGGGGTAAAAAATGAAACGCTTTCTCAATTTAATAGTTTTTTCAAGTGTGCTCATCGGATTATGTGTATGCTCGCATAATCCCTCCCAACCAAATGATGAGATTCAATTGGATCTTAGCGTAGCGGAACAACAGTTAACCACGGCAGATAATCAGTTTGGTTTAAAACTGTTTAAAAACCTGGCCGCCGACACCGATAGCAATATTTTCATCTCGCCGCTCAGTGTTTCTATGGCCTTGGGCATGACCTATAATGGTGCCGCCGGAGAAACCCGGGCAGCCATGCATCAAACTCTGGCCTATGGTGAACTCACTACAGCAGAGATCAATCAATCCTATCAAAGTCTGATCAAAGCCCTGTCAAATTTAGACAACAAAGTCAAATTCAATATTGCTAATTCCATCTGGTATAAGGAAGGATGTGAGCTTAAAACCGAATTTATTGAAACCAATCAGCACTACTTTGATGCAATTGTGGAAGCCCTGGATTTCAATTCCAGTGAAGTCACTGATATCATCAATGACTGGATTTCTGAAGAGACCAATGGCAAGATTGAAGAGCTGGTGCAACCTCCAATCGATCCTCTGACCCTTATGTTTCTGATCAATGCCATCTATTTCAAGGGCAACTGGACCTATCAATTTGATTCTGAAGAGACCCAGCTGGAACCATTTTATCTGGAAGACGGCTCAGAGGTCAATTGTCCACTCATGCGTCTCAAGACCGATTTTGAATATTTTGAGACTGACCAGTTTCAGATCATTGATTTACCTTATGGCCAGGGAACTTTCAGTATGACCGTAATTCTGCCAAACAGTGATGTTCACCTGAATTCTTTGATCCAGGCGTTAGATACTGAAACCTTTCATGATTGGCTGACGCAGCTGCAGAGGCAAACCGTAAACCTGCGCTTACCCAAATTCAAGCTGGAATATGAGAAAGTCCTAAACCAGGTCCTGAAAGACATGGGGATAGCAATTGCCTTTTCAGGGGATGAGGCTGATTTTTCCAATATGATCGATCTGACCCATACGCCGTTAAATCTGTATATCAGTGAAGTAAAGCATAAATCTTTTATTGAAGTGGATGAAAAGGGTACTGAGGCCGCTGCTGCGACATCGGTGGAAATGCGTTGCACTTCTGTACCCAGTGAACCCTATATGATCGTTAACCGCCCCTTTATCTTTACCATCCGGGAACATCAATCCGGCACAATTCTGTTTATCGGAAAAATCACGAATCCGCATGCATAAATTTGTTTTTTTTAAATACTAGCAATAGGGGGAAACTATGTTATCCAATCAAAGGCAACATACGATTATCGGTCTTCTTTTTCTGTTTTTTACTTCCGGTCTGGCCTCTGATTCCTCAGAACGCTTTAGTATTGAAATAAACCGGATTGATCCACCGCGCTTATTCACGATTCCTATCGCGCATGTGTTAGGCGCCAATGATATTAAATTGTTCGGTGGTGGGGCTTATGGTGCTACCGGGAGCGAATCCTGGCAGGGTACGATCGGTATTGGCCTGGGAAATATCGCTGAGGTCGAACTGAGTACGGTCAACCTGGCTAATAATATAACATCAGGATCGGCCATGGTTCCCACATCCGCTTTCAAGTTGCTGTTACTTTCCAAAGAAAATTTTACCAGCCGGATCAAACCGGCCCTTGCCATGGGCTTACGCAGTACTTCAAACTGGCGGACCATGGAAAGTCATCCAGAAGTGGTTAGAGCAAATCAGGATTGGACTTCTAAAGGTATTCATGATATTGATTATCAAACCCGCTTCACCATGGCTTATGGCATCTCATCACTCTATTTTAGACATTTTGCATTGCACACCGGGCTCAGTCTAACCGATATCCGCACCAAAAAGCTCACTATCAACAATTATTGCTGGCCTGAATATGGCCAGGGATATGCAGAGCAGCAGCATAATCAGTATGGCGGCTTTGTCGGTCTGGAAATCAACCGCACCCCCACCACCAAAATCATGCTGGAGCTCTCCACCACACCCCATTATGCTTACATTACCGATTCCTTGGGAACCGATCCATCCAGTACGCCTAGAGTAGCGGGTCGCGTTGATATTTCCCGGGAGTATCTGGTCATTGCCGGTATCCGGCAGTTTTTCACCGATTGGTTATCGGTAGATACCGGAGTCTATTACTTGGGAAACTACAAGGGTATTGCCGATACCCAGATCAAACTGGAATTCAATCTGTTCATTCCAGGTGAAATATACCGTAATATTCCCACTATTTTCAGGAAACGAACCGGGAACAGCCCCGGCCGGAATAACTTTGAAAAATAAACAGCTCTATTACATGATAACTAACATAAGAGACCAATTTTGAATAAACACATCATCATGGTATTAATCCTCCTTTTTTCCAACCTCATTTTTTGGAATTGTAATATAACAGAACCGTCTGAGGACTATGGTTTTGGAATATACCTTTTGAAAGATACAACTCTGACAACTTCAGGCGCAAAGGCCAGATCGCTAAAATCATTAACTCTCCAAGATGATGATCCCTTAATCGATCTGGCTGATATAGTTACCTATAATTGGGAAGATCATCTGATAGATCTAACAAACGAAGCCTGTGAACGAATGGGCAGGATTAACGAAAAAATCAAATCGATATATGGTTTGCCGTTTATCTTCATTGCCAGGAGAGAAAAAATTTATTTAGGGAATATTTATCCGGCTTATTCTTCATATATCCACCCGGATTTACCTTTCATTACAGTGGCTCCCTTTATCGAATTACAGATAATCCGCGCTCCTTCAAAGGAAGCAGCAGACCAGCGGATTGATGATAGAATTTACCAGGTCCTGGAAAAGCAAGAAAAATTAAGAGATTAACCTTTTACGGAAAGTGCCTGATCATGGAAACTCATCCGAAACAACGGTTTTTTTGTAGTAATCTTCCCTTCAGGCAAGGATTTGGATCCTTTAGCCGATGCACAATTTTTATTTTATTTTTATTATGCGCCTGTCATGACCACAATATATTCATTTATATCCCCACCAATGACTTTCATTATCACAGTTACAGTGTCGACGGTACAAAAGTTGCTGAGGGGTGGTTATCATTTAACATAAACAGTGATTCCACAGTCAGCGGTGAATGGCATTTTGATAAAATCGCCGGTAAACCAGAAGAAATAGGTCCCCAATGGGGCGAAGGCAGCTTACAGGGAGATTATGTCAGCGATACCCTCTGGCTCGAACTGAAGCCCCAGTACCGGGACAATAACTTCCAGTTAAGAGGTACCCTGAATAAGGAACGTTATAGCGGGAAATGGTATTGGATCACTTATGCCGGTGTGAGCGGTCGGGGAACTTTCAAAGCTAATTATAAAGAGTAACGAGGAGGAATAACTATGCCCAAAATCATCGCTTTATTAATAATCATTAATTTTACCAGGTTGATCGGTGATGTACCCAATCCTAATTTCCGGGCGCCACGTATCCCTTATTTTATGGAGCCCTTTCATTTCCAGACTGTGCAGCAAAAGATCTTTACACCGGATATCGACGGTATGTTTCCTGATGCTTATGGTGATTTAAGCTGGAATCCGGCTTTTATATTGGCGGCGCCCCGGGATGCTTTCTACCTGGATTTCAATTATCAACCGGCTGAAGCAAGCTCTACAAAGGGCTATAATCTCGGATATGATACTGAATATTCACTGGTCATTCCGCGCTGGTATACAAATACCAGCATCAAATCCGTGCAAACCATCCCTTTGTATCAACTGGCCTTTTTGAAACAGTTATCTAACCGGTTATCGGTAGGCCTCTTCAATCGTTCTATTTTTGATTACGGCCCTTACCGGACAACTCGATACTGGAAATCGGGCTTGCGATATGAAGATGCCCTAACCATGGGGTTCGCTGAGTATGACTATGATTTTTCGGAAATGGAGCCCAAAGCGCTGGAAGTTGATGACAATCAGCAACTTGTCTGGGGTAATCAATCAGAATTATATCTGGGATATCAACTGACCTCAAACCTTGACTTGGGTTTCCGCATTGGATATTATCATTATAAACATAATGGTACTCTGTATGATTCCAAGTGGGCTGACCGGCCTCATGATTCTTTTGCAGACTTAAACGATGAAGAGCTGGAAATTTCAGCCGATCATTTTGAAGCGGGTGCCGGGCTTATATACCACCTCAATGCCACCACTAAGCTGGGGGTTTTCGCTTCCCTGATGAAGGGGAAAAGTAGTGAAACCATTGACTCCCAGGACACTTCGGATTATTGGTGGGAAAAAGAGTCGAATCCAACCTATTACACTTTGCATCAGGATGAGATGATTCGCGGCGATGACTATGAATCCTCTGCCCAACGACCGTCGCTTTCACTCAGTTTGGAAAATTTTTATTCTGATAACCTGCGTATCAGAGCCTTTCTAAATATTAATCAAACCGGGTATGATCTCACCGGTGAAAGTGTTTCCATGGATACCTCATGCGGTGACCGAGTCTATAATTATTGGGATAATGATCAGGAGCAATTTCACCTCCGCCGTGAAGAAACCTCTGGCAAAACAGATTATGATTTGACCGGAAGCGGTACCCGGGAAATCTATTCCCAAAAGGGATTACTTTCCATCATCTACACCAATGGAAATAACTGGACCTTTTTTGGCGGTGTATATCTTTTACACCAAAACAGCGAGAAAAAGATGGAACAGAATTCCGATTATGATTATGATTATCTTGCAGAATATACCCTCTATCACCCTGAAACAAGGCGTACCCATGATATCGATGAAAAATGTTATCGTTACAAAAACAATATAATCAGCTGGCAGGCCCGTTTTCCGGTGGGAATACGGGTCAATCTTGTGCCGCACTTCAGTATTATGCTGGGTACTGAGTTAGCCCTGCGCGTTGATGACACTAAGACCTCCGGTGATTTGGTATATCCCCAGAAAATCCATCGCCGCTGGAAAAACGAGACTATTATTGTGGAAGATATTGAAATTGACCGTTATGAACGCTTTCGCTCATATCCTCCTAAAACTTTCGAGAAAAACACTGCTGTCCATTTTGGGGCTTTGTATACACATCCTCAGGGATTCAACTTTTTTATCAAAACCGAAGGTGATATTTTTCAAACCAATAACTGGACCCTGGGATTTGAAAAATTATTTTAAAAATTAATGAACTTGACTATTTGATTAATCATAAGGAATGAACTATATTATAAACCAAGAAAAGGGGTTTATTTATGCAAAAATCATATAAAATCCATCAAGAACTAAAGTATTTAGCTTATTTAACCGAAGCCGGTATTAAACCACTCAGCCGCTGGGAGAAGCAAGTCACGCCGTTTCAGATAAATTTCCTGCATGATCTGGGATTGCATACCGATATCATCTCCCGTTCTCTGGTTAATGATCACTCCGTTGACGAACTAATTTTCAGCAGCAATAAACGCTATATCCGCTTATATGCCGGTTATTTTCACCAACAACCCTTCTTAAAGAATCCCAGCGAAAAATTGCTGGAAGGATTGCTTTTCGGTTATCCGGTGTGCTGTATCCGGAATTTTATCCACAAAGGGTACACTCCTAATGAATTGATGGATAAGGGACAGGAGTTATTGTTCCACTGGGCTTGTCCCGGTTGTCAGGTGACCCCGTTACTACTACCCTATTACCGGGAAATATATGCATCTCTTCAGAAACAAAAGTCACCCCAGCTACTTCCGCAATTATCTCCCTTGCTTAGACCCGCCGTCACTGGGTTAATAGTTTTACTCCTGCCCTTGTATCTCAAGGCTGAAAATCCCCATATATTACCTCTTCCGGAAGATACTGACGCTAATCACTTAACCTACCCGGAGGAAATTCTGCTGGGCCATTATACTGATCACTATTCTGCCGGTGAAGATTCCGGCATGGCCGGTTTTGTGCAGGCAACTTACTACCATAATTTAATCATATCCCTACCCAATTCTGTTACAGAAGATTCCTGTTACGCCATTGATCATTTGACCTATGGCTCTGATCCCTGCCCGGTCTGTGGTGAAAGTATCAACATGGGTTATCTGGAATTGTGTAATCCCATGCGCAATAAATCTATGGATATAACTTATATGGCTCTGCATTTCATGCAAAAAGGCAGTTTTTCCTATGGTGATTCCACGGATAATGAACGCATTGATATTAAACCACTGAAAGAGATCCTGGATCTATATGATCACTCCCATGATTCTCTGACGGTCAGTCCGGACAAGGACAGCGATAGTCTGCCGGACAGTATTGAAACCCAGATGGGGGTCTCCCCAAACAATGCCGACAGCAATGATAACGGTCTGATTGACGGCGCTGAGGTAGCCGAAGAATTTATTTATATGATTTCTAATTTACCGAGAGTAGAAGCGGGTGAAACCGCTCCCGATTATCAAATTTATGTGCAATATACTCTCGCTTATGGCCTGGAAAATTGTGATGTCTGTGGCACAACACTCAATATGGGCTATGTGAATATTATCAATCCCATGCAGGACATGGAGATTGAATTCCCGATCATGGGGTTGCATTATAT
>CAZXFH010000073.1:0-11330 GCA_964640055.1 uncultured bacterium
TAAAATGAGTATTTATGAAAGTATCTTATAGATATATATGCATTGGTGCTTATTTCCTGACCGCAAAATGTGGCGCCGACTATGAAAATACGGGAGATTTTTAGGTTGGATTGGTAATTGTTTCACTCTGAAGGGTAATTTTTTTAAAGATCTGTATCTCCCCACCAATTCAGGAAAGCCCTGATCTTTAAAATACGCTGCGAAAAATGACAACGACCCATCAGAAAGCACTAGTTTTTTTGATCACAGAAACATGTTTGGTTTAAAATAATCCGGGGAACGGTTTAATAGCATGCGACCTCCCGCATGAGGGGTGCGTTTATTTTGCAAATACCCCTTAATAATTAATTTACTTCCGGATGAGTAACACCGCTATTGACAGAAATTAGGTTCAATTAATTATTGACTAAATATCATTGATAGGCTATATTAAAATTGTGATCTGATTCTGTGAAAAGACTTAATAAAAACAAGTTAATTATAATTTATTAAACAGAGCTAAGATTATCTGGCTGGATAGCAAAAGAGGATAAAATATGCATCAAGGAAATCTAACGAGAGATCAGCTTGCAAAGGAAATAAAAAAGTTAGAAAAAGAGATTTCCAGATTAAAAGCAGTCAATGCAGAATACAAGCAGAGCACAGCAGAGGAACTGCGTTTCATCCAGAATATCTATCGCAAAACCGCCCGCGGTATTCCCTATCGGTTAAATTATGCTGATCAAGCCTATGAATTTATTGGCAGAGGATGTAAGGATTTATTGGGAGTAAATACAAAGGAATTGACCTTTTCCAAATTGAGAAATATGGTACAAGAGGCCGTTGTAATAGATCCTCAAGCCCCATCTGATTATCATAAATATAACACTCTTTTTAAAAAAGGGCAGATAAAACGTTATAGAGTTGAATTAAAGATAAAAACCCCGGACGGAAAGATAAAATGGGTTAGTGACCGATCCTTACCGGTTCGTGACCCTAAAACGGGTAAAGTCATCGGCTCTATGGGGGTGTTGCAGGATATAACTGAAAACAAACGATTGATGTTTGAGAAAGAAAAAACTTATCGCAAGTACAAATCCCTTATTGAGGCTTTAGGGGAAGTGACTTATGAACATCTGGTGCCTGAGGATACAATTATTTGGTCGGGGAGAATTAAACAAGTTTTTGGATACGCAAAAACTGATCTTGGAGATGATGAGCAAAGTTGGAAACAACATATCTATCCTGAGGATTTATCGGCAGTTGAAGCTGAGTTTGAGCGAGCTTTTAAAGAGAATAAAATCTTTGACCTTAAGTACCGCATCAAGCACAAGTCAGGTCAATACTTATGGGTGCATGACCGGGGCATTATGCATTTAGGAAAACAAGGAAATTTGGAAAGCATCATCGGAGTAATGAAAAATATTACCCAACGAAAGAAGGCAGAAGAATCTATACGTAGAGAGAGAGACAAGGCAAAAAAATATTTAGAGATTGCCGGTGTCATGATCGTCGCTATTAATGTTAGAGGAGAAGTAACACTTATTAATAGAAAAGGAACTGAGATTCTTGGATATGGACGTGAAGAGGTTATCGGCAATAACTGGTTCAACAAATTTTTACCAGCTGATACTCGGGAAAAAGTGAAAAATGTTTTTAACAAGTTATTAAAAGGAAAGATTGAGCCTCTTGAATACCATGAGAACCCAGTATTAACTAAAGATGGAGAAGAACGGATCATTGCCTGGCATAATACACCACTCTATGACGATCAGGGCAATATAACCGGCACTTTGAGTTCCGGAGAAGATATTACCGAGCTGAAGCAGACTGAGGAAAAATTCAGAATTATATTTGAGTATGCTCCGGATACCTACTATCTGAGTGACCCGAAGGGAAACTTACTGGATGGGAATAAAGTAGCAGAAGAAATAACCGGTTATAGCAGGGAAGAATTAATTGGCCAAAATTTTATGGATTTAGATATACTCCTTAAGGATCAGATACCCAAGGCCCAAAAAAACTTAGCTAAAAATGCCCAGGGCAAATCAACTGGTCCGGATGAATTTACCTTAATCCGCAAAGACAGGAGTAAAGTTGAGGTGGAGATTTCCACTCACCCGGTTGTTTTTAGAGGCCAGATCCTGGTGTTGGGAATTGCCCGTGACATTACCAAACGGAAACAAGCGGAAAGAGCACTAAAAGAAAGTCAAGCCCGTTATCATACTATTTTAGAGAATACAGGTACAGCAACCGTAATTATTGAAGCAGACACCACCTTATCTTATGTTAACAGACAATTTGAAGAATTATCCGGATACCAGAAAAAAGAACTGGAAAACAAAAAGAGCTGGACTGATTTTGTCGTAAAAGAAGATCGCGAAAAGATGAAGCGATATCATACTAACCGCAGAAAAAATTCAACCGCTGCCCCTGGTCAATATGAATTTAAATTCAAAGACCGGAATGGAGTAGTAAAGGATATATTGTTGACAGTCGCCATGATTCCGGGAACCCAAAAAAGTGTGGCTTCTTTGCTGGATGTTAGCAAACAGCACCAATTAGAAAAGGAATTTCGTCAAGTGCAGAAATTAGAATCGCTAGGACAACTGGTTGGCGGTGTTGCCCATGATTTTAACAATCTGCTCACGCTTATTCAGGGGAATGCTCAAATTGTGGAATCAAGAATAGAGCAAGATCATCCGATGTTATCCTATATCAAGAAGATCACTGATGTGTCTCATCGCGCTGCAAAATTGGTTGAGCAGTTGCTGCTGTTCAGTCGCAAGCAAACCATGGAATTTGATACATTTGATCTGAATAAAACGATTGAAGAATTGTTAGAAATGTTAAAACGAGTTATTGGAGAAGACATTACAGTAAAGACTGATTTTGCAGATGATCTTTGGACCATCACAGGAGAGCAAGGCAATCTTGAACAGGTAATTATGAATTTAGCCATTAATGCCCGGGATGCCATGCCAGAGGGTGGCTATTTATATATAAAAACAGAAAACATAAAGATATCGGAAATTGATGCATGTCAAATTCCTGATATGGAAGCTGGCAAATATGTACGCCTCATTATTGAAGATAATGGTATTGGAATGGATCAAGCGACACAGGAGCAGATCTTTGATCCCCTGTTTACCACCAAAGAAAAAGGCGAAGGTACTGGTCTGGGGCTGTCCGTGGTTTATGGAATTGTCAAAAAGCATAAAGGCTGTATTCATGTCTATAGTGAAAAAGGTGCAGGTACTACTTTTAAAATCTATTTACCAGCAAAATTATTTTCAATTGATAAGCAAAAAGATAAAAAGGTTAGTTGGGAACAGTTACAGGGCGAAAATGAACCTATTTTATTTATTGAAGATGATCCAAAACTCCTTGAATTTGGAAAAGATATATTAATTGACAATGGATATCGTTGTGACGCAGCTGGAAATGCCAGCCAGGCTCTACAGCAGTTTAAGGAAAATAAGGGTAATTATGATTTAATCATCAGTGATGTGGTTTTACCAGATATTAATGGTGTGGAACTGGTTGACCAGTTACATCAGATCAAGAGCAGTGTTCCGGTTATCATGATCAGTGGCTATACTGAAAAGAAGTCAAAACGGGAAATTATCAAGAAAAAACATTATCCCTTTATTCAAAAGCCCTTTGATGTGCAAAAGCTGCTCAGCACAATCAAGCAGACCTTGGCAAAAAATCAGGCACAGAACAATAAATAATTAAGTAAGAATGTATAATAACTAATTTTAGGAGAAAATGTTATGTTAGATCGTATTGATGTTCAGATTATAAATATCCTGCAAAAAAATGGCAGAATGCAGAAAATTGATATCGCCAAAAAAGTGGGCCTTACCATACCGGCTGTGACTGACCGAATTAAAAAAATGGAAAAGTCAGGGGTGATTAAAGGTTATCATGCTACGATTAATAATAGAGCTGTTGGTAAAGATATTATCGCTTATGTATTTATATTTATATCTTCCTCAGGCGATCGTAAAGAGTTTATGAATAAAATCAATAGTTTAGATGACATCGTGGAATGTCATGCTGTTACCGGAGAAGGTTCATATTTGCTGAAAATAGTTGCCGGCGGTATCCTTTTTCTGGAAAAGACACTTACTAAAATCAGGTCCTGGGAATATGTCCGGCAGACCAGAAGTCATATTGTGCTGTCCACTGGTAAGGAGTTATCGCCCATAATCCCATCAGATTCGATCCTTAAATAGAAAACTATCCTGGGTGTCATTTCCGGATACCTCCCGTGTCAGTTCAGGTGTTTAGCGTTATCATATTCAGGCAGGGTCATTTACGCAGATGAAGAAGTGTATGGTGATTAAGTGATACCTGGAATACAATATAATTCAATTTTCGGAAACAATCTCTCTATATGCGCAGCGGATAAATATTTGTGTTCCCAATGCTGGTGATTTGCTATCCGGGCGAACTTTTAAGAGTGCGCAACAATAACGGATTGATAATCCGTATCTTGCATTTCATCTTAGGTTAAAAAACCTGGAAATGTCAGGGGGTTGAAAGGCTTTTCCGGTGGGCATATTGGGGCGGGTGTCAATTTCTTGATAAAAACTATTTAAAAAGTCTTGACCTTTAGCAGATATTTAAGTACCTTAATACCGAAATGTAGTTAATTCTTAAAGGAATCCAAATGAAAAGTCTGATCAGTATTTCCGAAGGTGCTTCATTGGCTCTGCACAGTTTGGCGCTGATGGCGGCCTGGCGACCGGAGAAATTGAATGTAAAAATCTTGGCGGAAAGACTGGATGCCTCCGAAGCCCATCTGGCCAAGGTGCTGCAGAAGTTAAGTAAAGCCGGATTGGTACGCTCTTCGCGGGGCCCGGCCGGTGGATTTATGCTCAACCGGGTGCCGGATGAGATCAATTTATTGGATATTTACGAAGTGATCGAAGGTAAAGTGACACTGGCGGAGTGTCCTTTGGGGCTGGAAGAATGTATGTTTAACCAGTGTATTTTTAATGATTCCCTGAAGCGTATTTCCGGGGAGATCTATAACACGCTCAGGCAAATAAAACTATCCCGGTTTTCTAAGGAGTTGGTGTCATGCAGCGAGAGATAATTAAGATAGATGAAGAAAAATGCACTGGCTGCGGTCAGTGCATCCCCGCATGTCCGGAAGGCGCCTTGCAGATCATCGATGGTAAGGCCCGCCTGATAAGCGATCTCTTCTGTGATGGTCTGGGCGCTTGTATGAGGGATTGCCCGGAAGATGCCATCCGCATTGAAAAACGGGAAGCTAAGCCTTATAGCGAAGCCAGGGCAATGGAAAATATTATCAAACAGGGGGAAAATACAATTAAGGCCCACCTGAAACATTTAGAGGAACATGGTGAACTAAAATATTTAAAGCAGGCTCAAAAATATTTAAAGAATAAAGGGATATCAGCACCTGATTATAAAAAGAAGCAAAATATGAATCAACCCTGTGGATGCCCGGGAGGCGCAACACGACCCATTCAGCAAAATAAAAAAACCAGTCAACCAGCTCAGCCCCTTGCAGTGGCCTCCCGTTTAAAGCACTGGCCGGTGCAGATGCATTTGATCAATCCCCGGGCCGCCTATTTCGACCATGCGGATATTTTACTATCGGCGGATTGTGTACCTTTCAGTTATGGTGATTTTCACACTCAGTTTGTAAAGGACCGGGTAGTAATAACCCTGTGTCCAAAACTGGATAATTCTGCCGAAGAATACATAGAAAAGTTGATAAATATTCTAAAAAACAATGCTATAAATAGTATCACCGTGGCGAAAATGGAAGTACCCTGTTGTGGTGGTACGGAATTAATAGCCAAAGAGGCAATAAAAAGGTCCGGTAAGATCGTGCCTTTAAGCCGTTATACGATTACAATTAACGGATCAATAAATATTTAACAAAAGGATAAGAGGAGCAAACATGCAAATTAATCACTATCAATACGCAAAAGAAGTTAAGAATATTCATGAGATTCAAAAAGCGGTTAAACTGCGCGACGATGATACTGCCAAAATCATTGAAATGTATTTGAAACCGGGGGATGGGGTAAAAGAACATACGACGCCTGTGGATGTATCATTCTTTGTTCATGAAGGTGAAGTCGAAATGGAGATCGGTGAGGAAAAAGAAAAAGTGAAAAAAGGGGATCTTATCCTCAGTCCCAAGAATATTCCCCATGGATTTGTGAATACTGGTGATGGAGATGCCAGAGTGATAGTAATTAAACATGTTTAATATCTTTGTGGTTATACACCAAAGAGAGAATTGGAGGCAAACATGAGTTTTAAGGTCAAAAATAATGTTCACTGGGTGGGAAAAGTAGACTGGGAGTTGAATAAGTTCCATGGTGATGAATATTCCACTCATAAAGGATCGACTTATAATTCCTATCTGATCCGGGAAAAGAAAACAGTACTGATTGATACAGTATGGCAACCCTTTGCCAAAGAATATGTGGAAAATTTGAAAAAAGAGAGTGACCTGGCGGATATCGACTATATAGTCGCCAATCATGGTGAAATTGATCATAGCGGAGCCCTGCCGGAATTAATGCGTGAAATACCTGAGACACCTGTTATTTGCACAAAAATGGGAGAAAAATCTTTAAAAGGACATTATCATGAGGATTGGAATTTTCAAGTGGTGAAAACCGGTGATCAGCTGGATCTGGGAAATGGTAAGCGCCTCGTATTTGTTGAAGCGCCCATGTTGCACTGGCCCGATACAATGTTCAGTTATCTGACAGAGGATAACATCCTTTTTAGTAATGATGCTTTTGGTCAGCATTATGCTTCAGAATGTATGTATAATGATCGGGTTGATCAGAATGAATTGTTTGTGGAATGTCTGAAATACTATGCAAATATACTGACCCCTTTCAGCAAATTTGTAACGAAAAAGATTGAAGAATTCCAATCACTGGATTTGCCTCTCGACATAATCTGTACCAGCCATGGCGTGATCTGGCGGGATAATCCCATGCAGATTGTAGAAAAGTATCTGGCATGGGCTGATAATTATCAAGAGAATCAGGTCACGATTCTATATGACACGATGTGGAATGGAACCCGGATCATGGCAGAAAATATTGCCCGGGGTATCAATAATGCAGATAAGGACGTAGAAATTAAACTCTATAACACTGCTAAATCGGATAAAAATGATGTAATCACGGAGGTTTTTAAATCCAAGGCTATTCTCGTTGGATCACCAACTATAAACAAAGGTATATTAACATCTATAGCAGCAATCATGGAAGAGATCAGGGGACTCGGATTCAAAGATAAAAAAGCAGCCGGATTCGGAACCTATGGCTGGAGCGGCGAATCGGTGGGTATAATCAATGATCTGTTAGATGAATCAGGCTTCGAGCTTATCAATGATGGCTTAAAAGTTAAGTGGAATCCCAATGAGGAAGCCAAAGAAGAATGTCAGTCTTTTGGGAATCAATTAGTTGACAAAATTTAAATAATTAAATAAGGAGCAGGATTATGAGTATGTTTTGTTATCAATGTCAGGAAACAGCTAAAAACCAAGGCTGTACTATTGCGGGAGTTTGCGGCAAAAAAGATGATACTGCCAATTTGCAGGATCTGCTGGTTTATATATTAAAAGGTATTGCAGTAGTTGCTGATGGAGCTGGCGAAATCGACAAAGAAACGGGTAAGTTTATCAATGAAGCCCTTTTTGTAACTGTTACCAATACTAATTTTGACAATGAAGATATTATTGCCAGGATCAAAGCAGGACTGGACTTAAGAGAAAAATTGAAGACAAAATATGACGTTGAGGGTGATCTTCATGATTCTGCGCTCTGGTACAGTGATGATGTGGAAGAATTTGACGAAAAGGCCAATGAAGTTGGTGTACTCTCCACAGAAAATGACGATATAAGATCACTTCGGGAACTCATTACCTATGGCGTAAAAGGAATCGCTGCCTATGCCAACCACGCCGCAGTATTGAACAAGGAAAATTCCGATATCTATGAGTTTGTCGTCAATGCGCTTGCAGCTACTACCAAGGATCTGGAAGTTGATGAATTGGTGGGCAAAGTCATGGAGACCGGAAAAGTTGCCGTAGATACAATGCAACTCCTCGATGAAGCCAATACTTCTGTCTATGGAGATCCCGAGATTACCGAAGTGAATATCGGTGTAAATGACAATCCCGGAATTCTGATCTCCGGTCATGATCTGAAAGACATGGAAGAATTATTGAAACAGACTGAGGGAACCGGCATTGATGTCTATACGCACGGAGAAATGTTACCGGCCAATTACTATCCTGAGTTCAAAAAATATGGTCATTTTGTGGGTAATTATGGTGGTTCCTGGTGGAAACAAAAAGAGGAATTCGAAAAATTCAATGGCCCGATCCTGATGACAACCAATTGTCTGGTACCACCCAAAGATTCATATAAAGACAGGGTTTTTACCACCGGGAATGTCGGTTTTCCTGAAGTTAAACATATTCCTGACAGAGAATCAGGAGGAGCAAAAGATTTCTCTGAAATAATAGAGATGGCTAAAAATTGTGATTCTCCGGCAGAGATTGAAACCGGAACTATTGTAGGAGGATTTGCTCACAAGCAGGTGATGGAACTTGCTGATAAAGTGGTTGATGCTGTGAAATCCGGCGCGATCAAGAGATTCGTTGTCATGGCCGGTTGTGACGGAAGACATAAAACCCGAAATTATTTCACCGATGTTGCTAAAGAATTACCCGAAGATGCTGTAATTCTTACTGCCGGATGTGCAAAATATCGTTACAATAAACTCGGTTTGGGCGATATAGGCGGTATCCCAAGAGTGCTGGATGCTGGTCAATGTAATGACAGTTACTCTTTGGCAGTGATTGCATTGAAACTTAAAGAGATTTTCGGACGCGAAGATATCAACGAACTACCGATCTCCTTTGATATTGCCTGGTATGAGCAAAAGGCGGTCACCGTGTTACTGGCCTTACTGTATCTCGGGGTCAAAGGCATCCGGCTGGGGCCCACCTTACCGGCTTTCTTATCCGCCAATGTGACCCAGGTACTGGTGGATAAATTTGATATCAAACCGATTGGGACGGTTAAAGAAGATGTTCAGGCCCTTATGGCAGGAAAATAAACGGAATGGATTCGGAATGGAACAGGGATCATCCCGGTTGGATTTGGTTGAATAATCAAATAAGGGTTAACCTTCTCAAGTGCAACTTGGGAACGAGGGCTGGAATCACAAAGTTCGAAACCGGAGGGATTGTGGCAGATACGGATAAACTGACACCCCCCTTCACTTCCCCCCTTGATAGGGGGACCTATTTTGGTCTGGCTGGCTGGTACTATTTAACGTTCCCACTGTGGGCTAATCCTAGGGCACTGAGTTAAGCAGTTTTGCCAACAAGTATCAATTAAAATATATTTCCGACCTACGAAACTCACCCGGATAAAGCCGTACGGAATGCAGTGCGGCCCGGGTGAATTTTTCACTCTGGTCACACCGCTCTGCGGTGTGACCCCCTCACGACCAGATCCATGACTGGCAACGCGGCGCTGAAGCACCCCGGTTAATCTGGCAAGCACTATGAATAGCGCTTATATTATATGGTCCCCTCCTGGGGGATAGAGGGGGGTGTCATTGGTCCGAACTGGATAATCAGCTCGCTAATACTACTACAATGAATCAGGTGCTTCGTTCAGCAGGGACAGCCTGGAAAGGCTGCCCTACAGATATTGCGATTCAGGGCGTTACCATATTGCCAGCTTTTTGTGTTTAAAGCATCCCCGGGAATTTTAGTGGGATCTGGTACTTATATCGAGTTCTTATAGCAGAATTCATGTGTTATGTTCTTTTTGTCGCTACAAAAAGAACCCAAAAAAGCAGGCTGGATAAAAACAGACTAAAATGCAACCGGCTTCACTAAAGCAATTAGAACTCGTTCCCGGTCTGGCGATCGGGATCTCAGACAATAATTGCTTTTACACGCTCATCCGGCTGCATTTCTGAACGCCTGTTTTCATCAGGCCTATTTTAAATCACGATGGTGGTCTCAACGGATAAAAGTAACGTTGGAAAGCCATTTACCCCCAACTTTAGTTGGGGGTGAGCAAACTCTAAAAATATCCATAATGGTTTTAACCGTTTACTTTTATAAGCCCTTGAAAGGGCTCGGGTTAGCTGCGTGGCTTGCGGGTCCACCGGTTAAAACCGGTGGTTAATCTAACTTTCCCGGTCACACTAATTACATTTATCCTTATCGCACCGCTCTGCGGTGTGACCTACAGTACCTGGTTGGGCTTGGCTTTTCACTAATCTGATTAATTGGGAAAATATTGTCTCCCTGGGAAAACTGGTTAGGGTCGGTTTGCCCCATGGTTATTTTACCACCACAACACATTATTCAACCCCTGCCGGGGTTTCGCCGGGCCCTGTTCTCTGACATCTGCTCCTCCTGCTACCGGTTAAGCTAAAATCCGCTTAACTCAGTGTCCCCTAAAAATGTAGCCACCCCAATTTTTTAGACAGACATAATTTACTCCTGGTTTTTGGGTATTAAATATGTAAATATTATTCAGGGTGACCTGTTTTCGATCGACTGATGATTTCCCGGTAGAGCCGGTAATTCAGGTCTGCGCCGGTCATGCTGGTATGTTCCCGGGGTATGTGGGGTTCGTCTGGGATGCCAAAATAGTCACAGAGTTTATTCCCCTGTAACAACCGAACACCATGGGCCCAGGCCATGGAAGGAAGGTCGAGTACGTAATAGTAGAAGATCTCCCGCCAGCTGCGCGCTGCTGAGCGAAAGAGGTGATCCACAAAGGCGGCATCGAATTGGGAGTTAAAAGCCACCATTAGGATTTTCCGGCCGGAAGCATGTTGCTGATGGAAGGTCACCAGACTGTCCACCGCTGTTCGGGGTGGCAGGGCGCCCAGCCGTTGCCAGCGTTCCGGATCAAAGGCATTTATGGCGATGGCTTCCGCTGATGCCCGTTCCGCATGTTGTGGTCTGATCCGCAGAAACAGCCGGTCTATTTCATTTCCGTCCAGCGTGGACAATACCACTCCGATGTCGATCATTTCATGGTAACCGGGTATCAGACCGGTGGTTTCTACGTCAACAAAGGCCAGGATCCAGGCTTGCGGATTTTCTTGCGGGAGCGGTAGCTGTGCATCAAGAAAGCTAGGAAGTAATAGACAGCCTGCCAGAAATAAAATATACCATTTAGATGACAAAGAGTGGGGCGGGCTTAACTTATGCATAGAACTCTCCTAAGGGCATGTATACATTGGAATTCCTACAAAAAAATGGACATATAGTTAAGTCACACAGCATAATTTTC
>CAZXFH010000074.1:0-10779 GCA_964640055.1 uncultured bacterium
CTAAAATAACCTATCTCCCCCATTTCTGTACCCCTATACACCTTATAAACCTTATATCCCTTATACCTTTATACCTATTTCCCTTATATCCCCCTAGAATTAAAGATACCCCAAATCCTTCAGTGTATTCTCAATAATCTCATCCTCATCCAGTTCTGTTTTGGATTGGTTATGATATTCCTGAATAACTTTAGTGATCATCGCTTCCAGCTGGGTATCGGTTTGGGACCCAGTTCTGCGCTCGAATTCCTGGCCATTCAGAAAGGTCATAAAAGTGGGTAAGCCCTTAACGTTATAATCCCTGGATATAACCGGATTACGATCCAGGTTGACCTTAAAGATCTTGCACTTATTCTGATATTTTTCCGCCAATTTATTAAGCGTGGGATCGATCTGCTTGCAGGGCAAACACCAGGAGGCCCAGCACTCCATTAGGACCGGCAGATCGGATTGGATCACTTTATGCTTAAAAGACTTGGTCGTTAGTTCCATAGACTTATTCCTCTCGATTTATTCCAGGTCCAAAACACCTTTATATTCGCCATAGCTTCTTTCACCCGGTTTGTATTTTTCAATCACACCGGATTCCTTTTTCTCACCGGTCCAGCGGGTTACGGGCAGAATAGTATGATATTTTTCCATAATGCGTTTCTTTATATTGGATTGGGTGAGCAATTCGAAAATCCGGTCAATTTCCTTATCCAGACCGATTTTCTGTTGAAAGCCGAATTCCCGGGGTAATTTGCGGGAAACGGTTTCAAAGGGATGGATCTCGGTTTCCACCCGCGGATTTTCAAGACGCTGGATTTCAACATCCAGATTGTGTTGATCATTGGCTACTTTGGCGATGGTTTCCGCGGCGTCATTGAGTTTGTATAATCCGGAAACCTGATTGATCACATCGTACTGACCCGGTTCGGGCGGAGAGGTGATCAGGCGTACCATACATTCCATGGCATCTTCCAGAGCAATAAAGCCCTTGATCTGTTCGCCCGCGCCGTAGACAGTCAGAGGAATGCCGGCAATGGCCTGGGCCACAAAGCGATTGACAACGGTACCAAACCACTCATCGATATCGAAGCGGGTTCGCAGGCGGGGATCGGCGGCAACCTCATCGGTATGCACTCCGTAGATAACTCCCTGCTGGATGTCATAGGAGCGCAGCCACCAGTACTTACAAGCCTCGTATACATTATAGGTGTCCTGCACTTTGCTGACATGATAGAAACTGACCGGATCGCGCGGTGTGATCTCACCACCCAGACTCCATTCCCGGTCCCGCCATTTCAAGATCGCATCGGAGGGAAACATGCCCTCAAAAATGGGACGACCGGTCAGGGGTGCGCCATATTCGCCCATGGTCCCCAGCTTGATCAGGCTGGTTTCCGGGACAATATCCTTCATTAACCACAAAAGTCCCAGAGTGCCCAAGGTATTATTATCCTGAACTTCGATGGCATGGTGCATATCAACCATGGAATAGGGTGCTGAGGGGATCTCACCATAATGGACGATGGCCTCCGGTTTAACTTCTTCTAAAAATTCAGCTAATTTATCCCTTTCGCGGATATCCATACGCCGGAAGTTAATATTGACTCCCAAAACTCCCCTGGCGGCATGCAGGCGTTCGGTCATTTTCTCAATCGGAACAATGGTATGGGCGCCTTTTTCCATCACTGTGTCGCGGCGGGTATAATTATCGATGCCGCTGATCTTGAAGCCCATATTGGCCAGTTTCAGGGCCAGGGTCCAGCCCAGATAACCGTCCATGCCTAAAATCATAACGCGCATATCTTGCAGCTGATAGCCGTATTTCCCTTCGATCCATTCCGTACATTGCTCAAAGGTAATGGTCGGTTCAAAATACCCCAAATCCGGACGACGGGCACACTCGATCATGATCTGGCCTTCATCACCCAGTTTGGACTTGATCTCTTCCTGGGATTGACCACAGGCCCGGAAATCCACATTGCCTTTGAAAATAGCCGCCGGACAATTCCAGCAGGTCTTTTCCGCATTAAAACATTTCATGTATTAATTCTCCATTCTATACATTAAATCCACAATATCTTCTACTTGAATATTTTCAGGAATACCTGAATCTTGCTTATTGATATAAAAAAAGGCATCCTCACCACGGTGCATGCCTTGTAAAATATCCGGCTTTTCCAAAACCTGCTTGCTCGTCAGACTACCTCTCAGGGAAAAACCGGTGTTACTGATCAGAACCAGATCGGGCGCATTCCCGGTTTGATCACCAGAATATATTGCTTCCTTTTTGATTACATCCTTAACGATTTGCTTTCCTCCATATTGCATTGTTTGGAATAAATCGGTTAACTCATTGATAATCTTTTCCCGATCTTTTTGCTCAACACTGCCATTGGGATATTTTTCCTTATAATTCAGATAAATGCGCGCCGGCTCTAAAACAAAGGCCAGAGACTCTGAAGTTACATTGTTATAATTTTTCTTTTTACTCTCGGATAATTTCAGATATCCATTTTCTTCCAGATACTTGTTCAGATAAACTTCCACATCGATTTTTTCCATGCCGTGATCGGACATCATTATAAGCAAGTCATTCTCATTTTTATTTTCCGCGATCCAACCCAGCTCTCTATCGATCATCCGATAATATTCCAGAAAATCCTTGTGTAACGGGCTGGCTTCATTCTCGTAATCATCGATCATATAATGACCGATCCGGTCAGTACCGGTAAACACGACCATGAAGGTATCCCAATTCTGAGCTTGCCATATTTGCCGGTATAGTTTACTTCTGATCTGATGAACCTGAATTAAATTCTGATAAAACAGTTTTTTGGATTGATATATCTTGCGGGTATCCGCATCCACCCGATAATCCATCTCTTTAAGAATATTTAAAAATGAATCCGGATAAGCGGCTTTATCCAGATTAGGTGATAAAAATCCGGAAACCAGATAACCATTCAATTTCTGGGCCGGATAGGTAAAGGGCAAGTTGATGATTACATATTTTTTTTCTGATTTTTGTTTCCAAAAGGGTTGGGCGCGCATATTCAAAAAATTGGGGAAGCGCATGGTATAGGTATTGGGTATTAAATCGGTAAATCCGAAAATACCGTGTTCACCCGGATTGGTGCCGGTCATGATCGAGCTCCAGGAAACCGCGGAATTATCCGGAATAGAGGCCATCATGGGTTTAAATATCCCTTTGCCACGGAGGGACTTCAGGTTAGGCATCGTTCCTTTATCAGATAAATTTTTTAGTAAAGAATAAGGAGCACCATCTATTCCCACCAAAATTGTTTTTTTATCAGACATAAACTGGGTTTACTTTCTGTTCTGATTGCGATACAGGTTTTGGTCAATAATATTGAACATCTTCTCGACATCAATATTATTAGCGTAAAATTTATCAAATTCTGACTGATAATTATAGGGATTTTCCATCAGTTTATTATAATTGACTCTGAGGACATCCATATTGCCTTGATTACTGAGCCAATTGTGAATTTTTGCCAAATGATTCTCATAATATTTCTGCATGGTATCTTCATCTACAGCAGGTTGTTTTTTCCCTTTACGCCGAAGCATCTTTTTCTGAGAAGCCAGTACTTCCTGAAGATCTCTCTCCATAAAAATGATTTTATATTGGTAATCCTTAGGTAATTCGTAAAGTAATTTGGATACCATTTTTACGGCTTTGCCTGGTAAATCTTTAAGCCAGGATTTATCCTCTTTTATGGTTTTCACTTTTTCATATTCGTAGTAGCCCCTGGGATTGTCGATATCGGATTCCCTGATACTATCAGTCACAACTTCAACACCCCCGGCTGCCAGCATTTTCATCATCATGGAGGTGCCGGTTCGGGGCAGTCCCGAAACAATATATATATAATTATTCATAATATTATCATTTATATAAATTTACTTTTTAATTTGATTTTTTATCCATTCATAAGTTGTCCTAAGTCCTTCTTTTAACGGATAATCTGGTTCCCAATCCAATTTCTCTTTTATCAACGCATTATCAGAATTACGTCCTCTAACGCCTAAAGGACCTGATATATGTTTGATAGATAGATCTTTATTTGCTATTTCCATTACATATTTTGCTAACTGGTTTATAGAAACCATTTCTTCAGAACCAATATTGACAGGTCCTATAAAATCTGATTGCATTAAGCGACGGACTCCTTCAATACATTCATCTATATATAGGAAAGAACGTGTTTGTTTGCCATCACCCCACATCTCGATCTCACCGCCATCTTCAGCCATGGCGACTTTACGACAGAAAGCAGCCGGTGCTTTTTCACGGCCATCATTCCATGAACCTTCCGGTCCAAAAATGTTATGGAAACGGGTAATACGTACATTTAATCCGTAATTTCTATGAAATGCGAGGTACATTCTCTCACTAAATAATTTCTCCCAGCCATACTCACTATCAGGATTAGCAGGATATGCAGAGTCTTCATCTGTTTTTGGGTTATCAGGATCCATCTGATTATACTCAGGATACATACAGGCGGAAGAGGAATAAAAGATTTTCTTAATACCATATTTCACAGCCCACTCACACACATTCAGATTAATAATAGCAGAATTATGCATAATATCCGCATCATTTTCACCGGAAAAGACAAATCCAGCGCCACCCATGTCGGCGGCCAATTGATATACTTCATCAAAGCCTTTGCTTCCATCAATTACAACTTCCAGTCCCTTCTTCATTATTAAATCCTGGCTCGGGGCTAACATAACATCCTGAACAACTCCTGCATCTCTAAGATCCCCAATTACAAATTCATCAGCTTGTGTCGGTGCATAAGGTGGATATTTTAGATCAATCCCTCTTACCCAATAACCTTCTTTTTTCAACCGCTTGACTAAATGGGCTCCGATAAAGCCGCCTGCACCACATACTAATGCTGTTTTTTCTCTCATTTGTTATATCCTCCTATAATTTTATATATTGAGTTGAGTACTGCTTTCGGGTTCCTGATTTCAATCCGTGTTTATCTGTGTTATCTGTGGCCTTTTTTCCATCGCCGCTCATTCAGATTGGAGCTGCTCCAGTTCAGCCAGTGGTTCCTCGTATTCATGTTTTTTCTTTTCGATAAAGCGGATTATACTGTCCACGAATGACACGGATTAACACGAATGCTTTTTTTGTTTCTTTTTATCCACGAATGACACGGATTTACACGAATGCTATTATGTATTTTTTAGTGTAATTAGTGTAATTAGTGGACAGTTTTATCTAACTATTCGTTTATATTCGAGTTTGGGTTGTCCGAAGTTTACCAGCAGGCCTAATTTGAATTGCGTGGCTTTAAGATAGTTTAGAATTTGTGATTGGTGGTCAGAAGAAAGTGAAGATAGGGCTTTTAATTCGACGATAATTTTCTCATAGCAAACGAAATCGGCAATATATCTTTTTTCAAGTTCAATATCTTTGTAAGTAATTGTTAGGATTTTCTCCTTTTCGAAGGGTATATTTTGTTTTTGAAATTCGATCATGAGAGCTTCTTGATATATGGGCTCAAGAAAGCCGCATCCAAGTGTTTTATTCACCCTGTGTAATATTACATCTTCCATATTCAGTGTGCCATGATTGTCATTATTACTTTAATTTAGGAGAATCTCCATAATAAAGTCTATTACACGGGGTAAACTTCCATACAGGCGCCGATTTACCCTGTGTAATATCAATTACTTACTTTCCGTTGATCCTATTTAAAATTAGTGATTTCATTAGGGAATCAATATTTTTCCAAATGATATTATTACACGGGGTGATTGTTGTAAGATTCTTGTTTGTAGATTAGTTTGTCCACGAATGACACTAATTATCACCCCAATTAACCTGTCAAAATAGGCTTCGCATTTTACAGGTTGAAAATATGCTTCGCATTTAATGGGGCAAGCGAATGTTTTTTTGTATTTTTTTAATGAATTTTTTAATGTATATACTTTACAGATTTGCTTATCGAGCTGAAGCACCTTCTTATCCGAAGTTTATCCGAAGTTTATCCGAAGTTATCGAAGGAGATAGTATTTATACTTTTTTGCCCCTTTTGCAAGTATTACCCTTTTCTCTACTAAATCCATAAGGTCTTTTAAAGCAGTTCTGTCAGAAATACCTGGATTTGTCTCCCTGTATTCTTTATTTGTTATCTTTCTGTTCTTCCGAAGGTAATTTATTGCTTTCTTCTGGCGTTCATTTAGTTTGTCCAATATACTTTCGTCAATATAATATTTCCTAAAAGTTAAAATAAAGCTTGTACCCGTTTCTTCAAATACTGGTTCGGGAAGTTCCCATTCTTTACACCACTTGATTATTTTATTCGTTCCTGTACCAACCTCCTCCACATATTTTACCCAGAAAAATGACCTTGCAATCAGAGGATTTCCAGGAATGGAATCGTGTTTTGTCTTTAATTTTTCTATCGTAAGACCTGTTGGAAGACATCCCGGATTCCATATTTCCATCCTATCATCAAAGATCCTAATCTGAATACTTGATGTAGTTTTATAATCTCTATGAGCTAAAGCATTTGATAACGCTTCTCTTATTGCTCTTGGTGGATATAGCCATTTTTCCTGTCTTTGGAGTTTATTTTCTTCTATCCAGGCTTGCTTGGGAATATGCTCAAAGATAAAGTCTTCTGCCTTTTCAAGTTGATTTAAAATATTCCCTTCTATTATTTTAAGATCGAGCATATCTTCAGTCACATCAGTACCTTTGAATCTAACAGCTTTTATCACTGTTTGTAAAAATATTTCTTGAGGGTTTTTACCAAATAATAAAGCAGCTGCATTTGTCAATCTTTTCTCTTTAATCAGCTTCAATCTTTCCAATATTTCCTCTGCAGGGAGACTCTCATCTATATCTAAACCTCTCTGTTTTTTTGCTTCTTTAATAAACCATTCAACCCTTTCCTTATTGATATCTCTTAATTTTGCTTCTTTGCAAATTTGAGAATCAAAGTACAATTTTTCTTTATGCTTCTCTAAAATCAGGCTTTTACCCTGTTAAATATTACACCTCCCTTCTCATTTTTCTTAGAATACATGATAATTATTTACCCTTTTTAGTAAATTTACCGAATAATAGTCATTTAACGGGGTGAATATTCGTCTTTGGACATCCGGACTGTTGATTTACCCCGTTAGATAATTTTTCAACCTATTTTTTAAATACTTCTTTCCCCACGATGATTTTAAATATTTTTCCCTATGGGTTGCATCTTGTTGATTCAAACAATACTCATAATATATCAATTTCAAAGGATGTCTATTTTTTGTTGATTGTACTTTCCCTTTATTATGCAATTTCAATCTACTTTTTAAATCATTTGTATATCCCACATAAAATAGTTTATCTTTTTCGCTTTGCAAGACATATACATAATACTTTATCATTTAATCTATCTAACGGGGTAAACCTACCCTTTTGAAAGGTCTTCCAAAAGCCAATACCAGATGGTCATTTGACTCTTTAATTCTAATAGCCATTATAGTTTTATTATTAATTATCCTGGTAGTTATAAGAGGATAAATTTCCGGATCGGTGTTTTCTTTGATTTTGTTAGTTAAATCTTCGAAAGTGTTTTTACCGATCTCTACGCCTTTCACTTCCCCACTATTATTTATGCCGACAAGAATTTCTCCGCCTCTGGTATTGCTAAAGGCGCTGATAGTTTCTATAATTTCTTTCCACTCCCCAACAGACTTTTTAAATTCGAGAGTTTCGGATTCTTTTTTATTTTTAAAATTCATATCGTGTAGAGTCGTTTTGCGTTGAATGTTGAGACTCAGCCTGGATCAGTTTTCATTTTCACTGCCACCGCCACCGCATTCTGCGGGACAAAGCTGTTGCGGGACTTCGCATTACGCCGGGCAGGCAAGGAAACAGGAAGCAGGAGAAAGGAGACCCGTCTTCTCCCGAAATTCGGGATACGCCGGGCAGGCAGGAGGCGGCTCCACGGGAGCCCCTGATGGGGCAAAGTCACTTTTATTATTATTTTTCTTTGTGATTTTTGGATCGAGAAGTATTTTTTCTGATCATTTCCAGGGTCAGTTTGCCTTTATCGGTCAGTTGGTATTTCTGGTTTTTACTTTTTGGTTTATCAGGAATGGTCATTTCAATAAGGTGGTTAATTAGAATGGGCTCAAGATATCTTTTGTAATTATCAAAATGATTTTTATATCCCAAATTCTTTAATATTTCTCCTCTTGATTTAGGCGTTGAGCAAAATCTAAGAATTGAAATAACTTGGTCGCTGACTTGGTCGCTGACTTGGTCGTTCTCATCCCGACTTTTCGGGACGACATAGTTTTTCTTAAAAAATGTGACTCTAAACGCGAGACCGGGTTCTTTCCATCGGAGACCGATTTCCGGATATTTTTGCAGTTCATCGGATATAAGCCTTAATCCGTTACCCCATTGTTCAATAATGCCCAAACGTTTAAAGACCGGCGCTAATATTTTATTCCGAACGTCTGACTGTCCAGATTCCATATCATCAAAATCGACGGTAGGAGGAAGTTTTCCGGGACTTGTAATTTCAATTTTATCATCAAAAACAGCAATTTTAATATCTTTGCCGGTAAGGGAATAATCGCGATGGATGACGGCATTGCGAATTACTTCACGAATGGCAATAATCGGGTATTCCCACCTATCGTTGCGGTAAACACCGGAATAATCAATTGAACCTTCGGAAATATGGCGTAATACAAATTGATAGGCATGCTCCGATTGCCGGCAAAGACTAACATCAATAGATTTTTGGTCAATGAAATTGCCTGGTACAATTCCTTTAAATCTGGCACATTCAATTTTTGCATAGGGGAAAAGATATTTCCTTTGTTCATCATCCGACAGCAGAATAAGGGCATAGGTTGGAATGTTTTTACCTTGCTCTGTCTGAACTAAATTCAGTTTTCGGATCACTTGTAAAGTCAGTTTTTCGCCTGTTTTTTCAAGGAAGAATTCTTTAAATGAATTTAAATTTACCCGGTCTGCGGATTTAACCCATGAGCATTCACTGTCGAATGAAATATTTCGTTTTTGCCGTTCAAGTTCTGCAATCATTTCGACTGATGCAAGGCGATTTGATGAACCCACTCGGATGTACGTTCCCTCATGAATATTTTTATTTTTCAGGTGATAGGGTGGATTACTGCCTTTGTAAATAATGGTTTTGAGAATATGTTTGTTTTCGTGGATTAAGAATGATATTTCAGGTAGAATGAGCGGCTCGCAGTTGTCGTGAATAATATTGCTGATTTTTTCTTCCAGAGCGATATGCCTATTTTCATCCAAACCGACCACTTCCCGTGGATTATCTTTTATCCCAAGATACAACTCACCTCCGGCATCGTTGGCAAAGCTAATAATGGTCTTTGCCAGTTCAGCGTTAGAGGGAAGAACTTCTTTAAATTCCAGTTTACGACCTTCGGGCTGTTTGAGTATATCGATGATTTTGGTCATTACATTACTGTTGCACGGTTTTATGCAATATATTGCATTAACAGTTTACCGGTTTTCCAGGTGACTGACTATCGGGATGGGACTGTTTCCATCAATTCATTGTTTGGATAGTTCGTTTTCGGTCATTTATACCTCTCGATCCATGGGATCCCCTGTTAGGGCAAGGAATTTCAAATCAAATCCGGATGATTTTCCCGAAGCCATTCAATTATTCTTTTTCGTAGAAAAACAGCCAGGTTTAGCATTTCACTGGCTTACTGATCGGAGATCATACCGGCACAATCGTAACCGCTGATATTTCTTTTCTTTCGGAATTGATCGAATAAAGTTATCAATTCAGCATCCGCATTGATTGTATAAGCAAGCGATTGAATAATTCTATAATGATGAGCCTCCCGAGCCGCACGGTAACCTGAAGCTGCCAAAGCGATTGTAGCGAGTTGCCGAGCGGCATTATAGGCAATATTCATTTTCCAATCGGCGCTCAATGCGGGGATTTGAGAGTCTGCAATATCACGATTGGCAATTGCGAATAAATCAGCAATCTCTTGTGAACTCGTCTGATGTTCTGCCAGCCAGCGACTATTCAGCCAATCTCGCAAGCTCACGTTCATCTCCAATTAGGAAAAATTTGGGTTCTTTTAGAATATTTTTAAGAAAATGGTGATTGGCTTCCAATTTTGAGCGCAATTCTTCGGGAGGATAGACAAGCGGATTGATTTCCCGGCGGATGGTTTCCTGTGGTTGACTTAAAGCGGATACAATTTCTGCAAAGTTTACATTTCCAACAACGACAATATCAATATCGCTATCCGAGCGTTCATTACCTTTTACCATGGAACCGAATAAAAAAGCAATATTTATTCGTTTTTCCAATGGCATCAGAGCAGTTTTCAAAACATCTCCGACACCAACCGTCTTCATTACCAGGTTTTTTAACTCGATGTAGATTGGACATTCCGGATTCGCCTGGTAAAAGACCTGCCTTCCGATGACTGTTTTCCGGATAATACCGGCATTGGAAAGGTTCGCTAATTCTCGTTGTAAAGCACCCAGACCAATACCGCTAACCCGAACAATCTGTCTGAAATAAAAACGTTCATCGGTGTGACTGTAGAGTAACGCCAGAACCGCCCGGCGTGTTTTTCCAAAAAGACTGGCGGTGATATTATTGCTGTTGAATGATGTACTCATATTGAGTTCTTTTGTACCTGTTTAGGTTACAATACCTTCCCGAATTTAAACGGGTTGCGAATATTATCGGAACGAAATATTTCGGAATTGGC
>CAZXFH010000075.1:0-10737 GCA_964640055.1 uncultured bacterium
TAATATCCTTTTTCCGCATAATAATAATAAAAGGCTTGATCTTCATGAGTCAGATTGGAAAGCGGTGCGCCATCGGGTGCTTTATAATCCTCTTTAATTAGAGGAATCCCCTGTGCATTTACAATTTCAGACCACTTCCGGGTTTTCGGATTGTACCAGTCGCGACTGACCGCGCCGTCATTACTGTTCATCCAGTCCAGTCGTGAGGATATATATTTAAATTCCTTGTAAGTTTGTCCTTCGCCGGAGGAAAAACCATGAAAGGTATTATAATAGGAAGCTAAAAAAGACCAGGCTGTATTGTTGGAGATGGTACTTTTTAATTTCATACTCAAACGATTATGTCCGCTGGTCCGACGGTAATAAGACCGCAGCCAATTCCCATAGGAAATGTTATGGTTATAAAGCATCTGATCCCGGCGATTAAACCCGGCACTCAGAGTTGCTTTGAAAGCAGAATTCTGCGGAGAATAAATTATCTTTCCGTTGGCATTCGGGGTTTTCACACCGTTATGCTGTTGCGCGAGGGGACGGGAATTGGCAACATCGGTGTTTTCAAAGGTGCCAAAGAGATAGTAAGTGATATTACCTTTTGTAAAGGGAATAGGGCCATTAATATTCAGACGATATTTGTCATATCCGAAATCCAGTTCATTATCCAACCGGGAGATCCAGCTATCAGTTTCATATTCCAACATACCACTATGTCGGGTTTTATTACCACTTTTCGTGATAATGCTCACGGCACCGGACATGGCATTACCATACTCGGCTGAAAAACCACTGTTGGAAATGACGATCTGCTCGATAGCATTATTATCAATTTCCACACCGACACTGTGATCAACCGGGTCATTGGTCATAACCCCATCCACGTAAAAAGCCACTTCGCCGGAACGTCCGCCCCGCATATGGATGCCCCGTGACCGACCAGCCATGGTTTCAATTGCACCACTGCTATTAGCAACAATATCAGTGAAATTTGTTACCGGCATATGTTCAATATCCTCACTGGTGATCTCTTTCTGAGTAGCCGGGGTTCTGACCTGGATGATTGTCTTGCGGGCTTCGGCAACTACCTCGACCGCTTGACCCTCCACCGCCTGAATTTTCAGCTCCATATCAATGATATTAGTCTGACCGGGAAACACGGTTATCCCTCTGATTATCTTGGGAGAATAGCCGATATAGGTCACCTTGAGATCATATTCTCCGGCTGGTACGTTCGGAATGATATATTCTCCATTTACATTGGTGGCATTACCATAATTGGTTCCCATAACTATAATATTGGCACCCACCAGTGGCTCACCAGTAGGGGCGGAGATAACCCGCCCTCTGATTTTCCCCGCTGTTCTTCCGGACTGAGCCAGAACGCTGGTGACCAAAAAAAACAGGGCGAACCCGCCTATTACGTAATTTCTCCCCATAAAATACTACCTCCAACTATGAACCAATTATATGAATGCAAAGCAACATTGAGACTATTTTGCCTGGATAAGTAAAAAAATTTATGTTTATAAATCAAGTCTTTTAGTCACCCGGATGAGGACAAAGCCTAAAAAACAGCTCTCCGAAATGACTCATAATTATTTTTAAATAATATGTAAAGCGCTCTTTTTAAAATTTTATTTCCCCTGCAGAAAGCTAATACTTCCCGATTACATCATTGATTTTTCCTGCTCAAATAGCTATATTTTTTGTATGAAGTATCTATTTATTATCCTCATATATTTATTGCCCTGGTCTGCTTTGTTGGCCATGCCAACCCTGGATGACAACCGCCGGTTTCTACCCGACAAAATTGTAATAAAAACTGCTGATGATCAGAAAATTACTCAATTTGATGCCTTACAAGGCAAACTGCGGAACTCTGCTACAAAGCCGGCCGTCACACCTGTCTTCGGTCAGGACAAGATCAGTCGCCGTGATCTGGCTGCAGAATTGGGTCTATTAAATATCTATCTACTACAACTTAAACCGGGCACCCAAATTCTACAGCTTTGTCAGACGCTGCAAAGTGAAGCGCAAGTTCTCTGGGCAGAACCGGTCTATATTTTAGAGCAGCATACCATTCCCAATGATTCCCTCTATGGCGTACAGGCCCATCTACCACAAATTGCCATGCCCTCTGCCTGGTCCGTTGTAATAGGTGATTCGGCGGTACCCATTGCCATCATTGACACGGGTGTGGACTGGACCCATCCTGATTTATGCCAGCATATCTGGATCAATCCGGGTGAAGATATAAACAATGATGGCCACATCACAGCTGTAGATTCCAATGACATCGATGATGATGGCAATGGCTACCCCGACGATTTCAGAGGCTGGGACTGGGTCACAGGTATGAGCGGCAGCGCTGACAACCAAGCTGCCAGCTTTGAAGATGGAGAGATAGCGGATAATGATCCCATGGATGTCAACGGTCATGGTACCCATGTCGCCGGGCTGGCTGCCGCCTCTACCAATAATGAAATCGGTGTCGCTTCGGTCTCCTGGGGATGCCAGATTATGCCCCTCAGAATCGGGTACCATTCCAACGATGGCAACGGTCTGGGACTTTCCACCTGGATGGCCGACGCATTTATATATGCCACGGATATGGGGGCCAAAATTGCTAATCTGAGTTTTGGCAATTCTTACATCGTCCTTGACGCGGCGCGCTATGCCTTCCTCAACGATGTGGCCATCGCTACCTCAGCCGGAAACAGTAATATCTTGATCAGCGAGCCCCTCTCCCTGGAGCCCTGGTCTCTGACCATTACCGCCGTGGATCAAAACGATCTCAAAACCTGGTATTCCAATTACGGTCCCGAAGCCA
The DNA here is from genome assembly GCA_964640055.1 of uncultured bacterium. Classification (GTDB taxonomy): domain Bacteria; phylum Fidelibacterota; class UBA2242; order UBA2242; family JAFGTP01; genus CAZXFH01. Next base: position 2,825 of record CAZXFH010000075.1, read on the forward strand.
GCTTAGCGGCTCCGGGGGGCAATGTCGACCCGGGACTCTGGAGTACCGTACCCCGTAATCAAATTCACAGCAGCTATTATGAACCCTTAAGCGGTACATCCATGGCCTCACCGGTGGTGGCCGGTCTTTTGGGGCTGATCCGGTCGCAGCATCCTGAGTGGTCCGTCTATCAGACTTATTACCAGATTGCCGGCTCTGCTGATAACATTGACCCGCTTAATCCCAATTATGCCGGTCAGCTGGGGTATGGCCGGGTCAATGGTTACCGGGCCGTAACAGAAACCGTGACACCCACGCCGGACATTTCCTTTCAATATGCCGAGTACGATGATGTGAACGGAAATAATAATGGCTTACCGGATCCGGGCGAAACAGTTGATTTGATCATTCACCTTGACAATCGCTGGGCCGGCGACCACCAGGTAACGGGGCAGTTGTCCAGCGCTGATCCCCATATCACTATCATAAATGGCAGTGTGGTATTAGACACTCTCTATGGCTTGGAACAATACCCCAATGATAACAGTAACAGCACACCACCCTTCAGAATTGCATTGGCCGCCAACATTCTGCCCGGTAAAATACCCCTGACACTCCACCTTCAATCCGAGACATTCGAGGATGATTGTGAGTTTGATTTACCGGTTCGTCCGCAAGTCCTGGTAGTGGACGATCATCTGGGAGGTGGTGATGGAACTGATGTGCCGATCGCCGACTATTTCTTTCAGGTTTTGGATTCACTCGGAATTGCCTATGCCTACTGGCTCAATGAAAGCACCCCTGACAGTGGCTTTATCCGCCAATTCCCCCTGTTATACTGGGATTGTGAGTGGGCTTTCCCCAGTCTGAACCAAGCCGACCGGTCCGTAATCTCCCATTATCTGGAGGGGCCGGGGAAATTATTTTTAGCAGGCCAGGATATCGGCTGGGATCTGTGTGGTACCGATCAAAACGCCGGTAACCAGTATGACCAGTCCGGAGGTGCCTCCCTATTATGGTACGAGAATACCCTGGGCTGTCGGTTTGTCAGCGATGATGCCGGCCAACATGAAATTGATGGCGTGACCTCCCTCTCATTGACCCAAGGGCTTAATTCTGCCATCCAGCAGCCACAGCGGGATGCCAGTCAGCAATTTCCCTCGGTAGTAAGCCCTCTGGAAAATTCCGTATCCATTTTTAACTATCCCGATGGCACTTCGGCGGCGATTCTGAAAGGGGATAGCAGTGTGATCTATTTTGCCTTTGGCGGCTATGAAGCTATCTCTGACCCGGCTGTGCGCGGTGCAGTCATGCGACGCATTACAGACTTTTTTACCGGGATCAGGGCTCTATATCCTGCCCTGCCGGATGTTGAATATACAGGGCCCTATCCAGTTACAGCTGCGGTGCATGCGTCAGCAGTTATCGACACTGTGCAGCTCTGGTACCAAATCGATGACCATGACTGGCAATTTGAGACTATGAGTACCACGGATAATCTCAATTATACGGCTCAAATTCCAGCCATAACAACCCAAACCGCTGTGATCCGCTACAAAGTCTTTGCACTGGATGCTACGGGCCGCTATGCCGCACATCCGACCTACCAGTTCTATGTGGGCCCGGACACCATTAAGCCGACCATTACCCCACTTACCTTGCCTGTCAACACGGTTGATCAACTGGGTCCCTATCCGGTCATCATCCAAGCCGAGGATAATAATGCCATAGATACCACCCGCGGTATGCTCTATTTTAAGCAGTCACAAACCAGCTGGGATTCAGTGGCTTTAGAGTACAAGGGTGATTATACTTTTGAACAAACCATCCGTTTTGATACACCGGTCAGCGATGGGGATAGTATTTTTTATTATTTAAAAGTTTATGATCGTGCAGAGACAAGTAATTGCCGCCGGTATCCCGAAAACAGTACTCTGTACTTCCGAATAATCAGGTCTATGACGTTAGACGATTTTGAACAGGATCTTGATCGCTGGCAAGTAGAGGCGCCCTGGGTGCGCCATTCCAGCGGATATGTCATTGAAGGGGAGTGGTGTCTGAAAACCGCACCCGCCAGCTATCAACCCAATCTTTGCGGTTCGGTAGGATATTATCAGACGTTTAATCTTTCCAGCCGCTGGGCAGCGCAGCTTGAATTTTTACGTTCCCATCAACTGGATAGCAGGGGTGATACCTGCTTTCTGGAACTGCGGGATGGCAATGGCAATTGGATTGTTACGCAATTTTATAGTGACACCTCGGCGCTACTTTCCTATTGGCAACGCGAAAGAGTTAGCCTCAACGAATGGGTTGGTGAGGACCGGGACAGCGTCGCAATCCGCTTTCGTTTTGTGTCTGATTCGGTCAGTAATGAAAAACCAGGGGTCTATATCGACGCTATGCAGCTGCTCGTGGACCATGCCGTCAATGATCTGCACCCGGAAACAGCCCTGAATACCCAATTCAGTCTGGGACATGGCTATCCCAATCCTTTTAATGCCCAGGTTGTACTGCCAATTTACCTGCCCCAACCCGGTCAAATTAAGATCAGGGTTTACGATATTCTCGGACGGACGGTTTTCAGAAAAACCCTGTACGCAAAAACAAGGCACTATGATTTTAAGTGGCAGCCCGTTCACCGTGGAGTGGCTCTGGCTGCGGGCGTTTATCTGGTGCAGGTCAACTGGCAAACCCATCAGAAGACCCGCAAAGTCTTATACCTGAAATAGTCGTTATTATAGACAAAACAAGGGAGGTTGCTCAACCTCCCTTGAGTTTTTAAATTGCTAATAAACAGGGTTGTTCATTCAGCACTATCAACAGACCTGGTTGCGTTGTGCCTACCGCCAGAATGAGGCTTGCGCCCCAAGATACCACATTATTTTTGTACGGGTCATGTAGACCCGGGGATTATCGGGATAACGGATATAATCATGCGATGCACTGGACTTTGAGCGGCCCGCGATCAAACTCGCTAAAAGCGATTCACCCTTTTTCAATTCTATGTGAGTCCCCAGCGAATCAGAGACATTATAGCGCTCATATTTTTCCCAATCCTTAGTCACATACTCAGTTTTTTTACCTTGCACTACATTTGAGAAGAAATTTTTCACTCTGAATTCCTTAACAGTACCCGTATCCGGTTCGGCAAATACCCAGGTCGTATCTGCCCGCAGCAGAATTACAGAATCAGAGCCTTTGGTAATCGTAAAAGCGGTTACATCATCCGGGTCCACCTCGAAGATATCACTGACATCCTGTTCATAGCGTTTATTCTTGTTGATCACGATCAGTAAAAGGATAATAGCGATGCCCAGCAGAATAATATATCGCATCCAGGGATTTTTTGCTTTAGCTACCATAAGCCTCCTCCAATAGTTTGCGTTTATCGCGATTACGTTTCCAGCGGTACAGGCCCAACAAAATAACCAGAAGGGCCGGTAACAGTGTATTAACCCATTTCAGGGTCTTGCGGGTCGCATCAGAAACTTCATCCAGGGGACGGGCGGTAATATCACGGGAGCGAATTTCCAACAGTTCGCGATCGCCAGCCAGGTAATCGATCCCGTTCAGCATGAAATCGGTGTTTTCCTTGATACCGGCAGCGCGCTGATCATTGAAAAATTCATTATCCGTGACCAGTAACAACTGTGTGTCAACACTCTGACCGATAAATCTCTCCCGCTGACTGTATTCCGGGTGATCAGCGAAATAACTCTGAAATCGTCCGCCCACCATGGCCGCAACTGTCTTGGAATCCAGCGGGTAGGAGTTCATAGCCGGATTTTGATATTGGGAATCCTGAATATGGGGACTTAGGTTATACCCTTCGGCCATGCTATATCCGCCCATCCCGGCCCGGGGTACCCGTCCCGGACTGATCGAACCGGTTTTATCCGAGGTCCTTAGCAGGGGTATAAAGGTCCGGCCTGAATCAGTGGCCGTCACTTCATTAACGAAAAACACTTTAACTTGCTCCAGGTCCTTGACGATCAAATTTTCCGTATTCATTTTTTGAATATTGATAAAAGGCGGATAATTCACAGCACTGGAAAAAGTGAAGAAGCCCTGTTGTTGCTGGATCTGGATCTGACCGCAATTTTTATCAATTAACATGTCGCGGCCAACTTTAAAACCAAAATGATCCAGAAAATCAAAGATGTTACTTTCTATTTCATGACCAATCCCCTGGCGCAATTCGGCATTAACCCGGCCTTGACTGATAAAAAGGTTTCCGCCACGCATCAAGAACTGATCCAAATGATATAACCGGTCCAGACTGATTGAATCCAAGACACCATTCATTACTATGGTGCCCACCTCCCCGGGAATTTCATTGTCCAAAGAAACCGATCGCAGATTATAGGTTTTTCTTAACAATTTTTCCAATTCACTAGTCGTGACATCCTTATTATCCGCCCTGATTAATCCCACGCCCTTCAGGTCGGTTGCCGTGAGTTTTTTGATGGCAGAAGTGATATCATATTCCAGTCCCTGGGTCGTACGGATAACCGGCAGCGTTTCGGTCTGATCGTTGTATATCAGCGCCATACCCATGAAAACCTTTTTAACTTCCAGCTTATCATCTTCCACAACTTGCAACTGTACCGGTGGAATGCGGTAGCTGCGGGCCTCCCGCTGGGCTTCCTGATCTTTATCGGGATTGATAAATTCAAAATGAAAGTGGCCCTTGGAATAGGCCTGATATTCCTCTAAAAGATCCTGCAGAAAGCGCCGTGAATTGGCATATTGACCGGGCAGGTCACTGGAAAAGAATACTTTGGCCACCAACCGGTCGTCCAGTTTATTTATCACTTGCTTACTGGAGTTGGATAAAGAATAGATATTGTTTTTGGTTAAATCAACCCGGAAGAAAAGGGACCGGAAAGCAATATTGAAAATTACAATAATGGCTACAATCAGCAGCAAATATAGTATAAACTGTTTTTTATTGGTAATCGTTGTCATGCTTTACCTCCATTTCCTAATTTCCAGGACACGAATGCTCAATAAGAGAAAAAAGATCATCAATGATGCAAAATAAATGATATTACGTGTATCAATAACCCCCCGGGACATGTTACTTAAATGATAATCAACACTCAGATATTGAAAAACCGGGCTCAAAAAAGAGGGCACCAGGATCAATATTTTGTCTAAAATAAAGAGGATAGCAATAATTAAAAAACTGATAATAAATGCCACAATTTGATTTTCAGTCACCGCACTGCCGAATACCCCGATGGCGGAATAGACACCACCTAGCATTAATAATCCGATATAACCGGAGAATAAGGCCCCGATATCAACATTGTTGCCTACAATCAATAAGGTGATGAAGTGCACTAGCGTGAACAATAACGCCACTCCGATCAGGGCTAAAGCGGCCAGGAATTTGCCGGTAACGATCTCTCCGTCAGAAATTGGCATGGTGGTCAAAAATTCCATGGTACCATCATTCTTTTCACGGGCTAAGACCCCCATGGTAATGGCCGGCACAAAGGCCAGATAAATCAAAGGAATTATTGAAAATAACTGGCGCAGATCCGATTGATTGATCAGGAAAAAAGTGCTGGAAAAATACCACCCGCAAATTAGCAGAAAAACGACCAGTGTGATGTATGCCACCGGGCTACTAAAAAATGAGGTCATCTCTTTACGATAGATAAGCCTTACATTACTTTTCATTAGATGCTCCTCCTTCTTCGATTGTAAGTTGACGAAAGACATCTTCCAGGCTGGTTTTATGACGCGTCATTTCCAGGACGGTCCATTTATGATCCACGGCAAATTTAAAGATATCGGCCCGGGGATCTATTTCAGTCGGATATTCGATCTTTGCCCGGATTAAATTATCCTTAGCCTCCAGATCGCTGACCTTGATTTTTTGATCGAGATCAGAGAGCTGCTGCACAGCTTCTTCGGTTGCCTGCGCTAATTCCATTTCCAGGAGGGTTTGTCCCCGGAAACTACTCATCAGCTCATCAATCGTACCATCGGCAACCAACTCGCCTTTATTGATAATAATCATACGATCCGCAGTAGCCTGGATCTCCTGCAATACATGGCTGGAAATGATCACTGTTTTTTTAGCTCCCAGGGCTTTAATCAACTCTCTGATCTCCACGATCTGATTGGGGTCCAAACCAGTCGTCGGTTCATCTAAAATCAATATCTGGGGATCATGAATGATCGCCTGCGCCAGGCCGACCCGCTGGCGATACCCTTTGGAGAGCTCCCCGATCGGACGGTGGACGACTTCCCGGAGACCACATAAATCCAGTACCTCCTTGAGACGATGTTTGAATTCCGCCATACTGAGCCGGCGAGCCTGGGCCACAAACTCCAGAAAATCGTAAACGCACATATCCTCATACAGCGGATTCTCTTCCGTTAAATAACCGATCTGCTCACGAATCTGTTCGGAATCATCGCGGACATTGAGGTCATCAACAAATACATTGCCCTGGGTAGGGGCTAAATATGAGGTAATAATCCTGAGCGTAGTGGTTTTCCCGGCCCCATTGGGTCCCAGAAACCCCAGGATCTCACCATCCTGCACCGCGAAGTTGATTTGGTTTACGGCGCGAATCGCGCCATAGTCCTTGGTTAAATTTTCAATCCTTATCATAGATTCTCTCCCTATAAAAACCTGTTAACTTTTTCATCTCTCCAAAGAACCCTGCCGGTATTAATTTATAGCTAACAAATTTAAATTTTCAAAGTTCCAACTGCTGAAAATTAATAAAATATAGCCAACTAACGCTGTTTTTGCGCCTGCCATCCCGGCGGCGGCACCGGTTTTGTTATACTGGTTAAGGGATGTTCCGTCAACCGGTAAGTCACCGGATCAATTCGCTCCCCGGCTCTATTATATAATACTTTTACCTCCGGTCGTAAGGGGTTTTTCGCGGTGGTGCGCATAATCCGGGCCACCTCACCCGTATTTAATTCCACATAACAACCCACTGGATAAATAGAGATATGCTCTATCAAAGCTTTCAATAATTTCCGATCAAAGCGTTGTGCTTCCTGGTTCAGTATTTCGCTAACGCCCTCCGGCGGGACCAAAGCATCGCGATGTCCGCGAGGATGAATCAGGGATTCATAGACATCGATCATGGATATGATACAAGCATCTGGTGCCATTTCGTTCTTTTTCAATCCCTGGGGAAATCCACTGCCATCACAACGCTCATGATGCTGATATACCAATTCAGCGATAGTTTCATATTGGGGGTGACTATCCAAAATGGCTTTATACCCCAGAAAGGAATGCTTGCGAAAGTATAGGATTTCCTCGGTAGATAAGGAATCTTCATCTTTCTGCACAATTTCTTTGGGGATCTGAGCCCCCCCGATATCATGCACGATACCAGCCGCACAAATAGCCCTCAATTCCTCGTGATCAGCACCGATTCCCTTCTTGAGAGTGGTGGCAAATATGGCCACATTAGCAGAATGAGAAATGGTAATATCATTAATATCATAGTAATTGACCGCATAAATATTCAAATCTTCGGAAAGTTCCATCTGCTGGACAACCTGCTCCGCCAGCGGCAATAAGTCCTGCAGATTAACTTTCCCGGCCGCCCGCAATTCCTGCTGCTTGTTCAGGATATAGCGTAACATTCTCTGATAAACTTTTTTGGCTTGAGCAGATACCATTTTTCTGTTTTATTCAGGCCATTATAATTGTAACAATTCCCATCCCAGCCGAAAATATAGGCATTAGTAATTAAAAATGCACCACTTAACTTGCAAAAAACAGCCCCGGCAGGAAACCATCTGACAGACCCGTTACCCTCTTATATACATCAACAAGGAGGCCAGGATCCCAAGCAAGAATAGCTCATAAAAACCACTCCCGAGGCACTGTTTTAAGTAACAGTGCATAAATAACTATAAATAAGTATTGCGAATAATCGGTTGTT
>CAZXFH010000076.1:0-10708 GCA_964640055.1 uncultured bacterium
TTAATATTTTTTTAGGAGGTTAGCATGGTAAATAGTGAAAAAAAACAACCCCGTGATAAGCCTGAGATTGATATAAATTTAGGCTTAGGAAATATTTTTAAAGGTATTGGCAACTTTGTTGACCTGATCGGTAGAATGTCGGAAAAAGGCGAGAAATTCGCCGAAAAGACAAAAGAATTCCGCGGTAAAGGTCCCTTAAAAGATTTGAAGGGGGTCTATGGATTTTCGGTCAAAATGGGTTTGGGAGGTGAACCAGAAGTAGAACAATTTGGTAATGTCAAGACTACTACTAGAGGTCCTACCGTCGAAGAAACACGCGAACCGATTGTTGATGTATTCGATGAGAAAGATGAAATTCGTATAATCGCGGAGATGCCAGGAATAGAGGAAAAGGATATCAGGATTAATGTAAAAGGTGATATTTTAATATTAATGGCGGAAGGTCCGATCAGAAAATATCAAAAGGAAATCCTTCTGCCGACCTCTGTAGAACCAATGCCCATATATCGTTCCCATAAGAATGGATTATTTGAGGTGAAATTCAAGAAAGGGTGATACCGGTTATCGGTTGGTAAGTAGAATTCCCGGTGCGAACTTTTGGTTCAAAATTATATGAAAGCATTGCACAGCAGAGTTCTGAACGTTAGTAAAATCAAACAATCTATTCGCAATGAGAAAAAAGTTTTTAGGGGGAAACAAAAATTGAAACTATCTGTATACCAATAACGAAGACATTACTGCATGTTAATAAACAAATTTTCAAGTTTTTTTATTAATTAGAATTATTGATTAAATAGATATCCCCAACCGGGAATAAATGAATAAAACAAAATCCAATAAATTTGAAAGTGTAGTTATAAAATGTATGCAATCATTATATTGATCTTGTTATTTCTATTAATAGCCTATTTAATCGATCCCTTAGCAACAAGCGGTTTCTCAAAGCGATTTACAAGTGGATCTTTAATCCCTATAACAAATGGTGAGCATGAAGTTCGGCATAAATTCCTTTTTAAATCCAAGTTAACTAGACAATCAGGACAATAAAAATGTATATCATTTTTTATAAGAATAAGGGATTTGATTATTGCAGAAGTAATTTATAAAGAATTATTTAATGTCATTATTTTTTAGAAAAAGAAATTAGGTAAGAAATTTGAATAATTCAACACCAATAGCATTAAAAGTGAATGAATCCTTCAGCAAAGATGTAGGTCGGGGGATTGCGAGAGTAGACCCTGATATCTTGCAACAAATAGGAATTCAGGTGGGTGATATATTAAAAATTGAAGGCAAGCGAGCGAGCGTTGCCAAAGCAATGCCTACCTACCCGGATATGAGAGGAAAAGGTATCATTCAAATTGATGGATTACTCCGTCATAACGCACATGCCGGAATAGATGAAAAGGTGCAAATAACTCCTGTTCAATCTTCTGCAGCAAAAAAAGTCTTTTTAATTCCCTTATCCTTTCCGACATACGGAAGAACCCTGAATTCCCATCTTGGCAGTATAATAGAAGGACTTCCGATGGTAGCGGGTGATAAAATCCGGGCGTTTCTTTTCGGTACTTCTGCTCAGGAATTTATTGTTAACCGCACTATTCCGGATAATCCAGTGATTATCAATTCGCATACAAGGATAGAAATCGTCGCTGAAGATAAAGCAGAGAAAGTCAGAGAACGTATTTCCTATGAAGATATCGGCGGATTATATAAGGAGATAAGGCAAATCCGTGAAATGATAGAACTTCCTCTTAAATATCCCTCCATTTTCAGTCGCCTGGGGATTGATCCTCCCAAAGGGGTGCTATTGATTGGTGCACCCGGAACAGGTAAAACCTTGATTGCCAGGGCAGTCGCTAATGAGACCGAGGCTTACTTTACCGCAATTAACGGGCCCGAAATCATCCATAAGTTTTATGGCGAAAGTGAAGCTCAACTGCGGAATGTTTTCCAGGCCGCCCAAAAAAATGCTCCCAGTATCATATTTCTAGACGAAATCGATGCCATTGCACCTAAAAGGGAAAAGGTCATCGGTGAAGTTGAAAAAAGAGTGGTGGCGCAGCTGCTGTCCCTAATGGACGGTCTAAAATCGCGGGGACAGGTAGTGGTCATTGGGGCAACCAATATACCCAATGTCCTCGATCCAGCCTTGCGGCGGCCTGGTCGTTTTGACCGGGAAATTTCAATTGGAATTCCTGATCAAAAGGGAAGAAAAGAAATATTAGAAATCCATACCCGGGGAATGCCGCTGGCCGATGATATTAATCTATCACATTTGGCCAACGTAACCCATGGATTCAGCGGTGCTGATCTGGAATCGATATGCCGAGAGGCAGCGATGAGCTGCTTACGAAAATTTTTACCAGAGATAGATTTCAATAGAGACTACATTCCTTATGATGAGCTTAAAAAATTTAAAGTCTCCCAAGCTGATTTTCTTGTATCACTGAAAGAGATTGAACCCAGTATGATCCGAGAAATTTTTGTTGAAATACCGAATATTTATTGGAAGGATATTGGCGGTCTGGAGGATGTCAAACATAAACTTATCGAATATATTGAATACCCGTTAAAATATCCGGAACTATTTAGTAAGTCAGCTATTTATCCTCCTAAGGGAATATTACTCTACGGGAAGCCAGGAACGGGAAAAACTCTCCTGGCAAAAGCAATTGCCACCGAAAGTGATGCTAATTTTATTTCCGTAAAAGGGCTGGAAATCCTATCCAAATGGATCGGGGAAACAGAACATGGCATCCGAGAGATTTTTAAAAAAGCCAGACAATCTAGCCCCTGCATTATTTTTCTAGACGAAATCGATGCGCTTGCTCCATTACGGTCTACGACAGTTCAGGAGTCTGGAGTAATGGAAAGAGCACTCAGTCAGCTCCTCACTGAGATTGATGGTATCGAAGAATTACGGGGTGTGATATTATTGGGCGCAACCAATCGGATTGATATGATAGACCCTGCTTTACTGCGACCTGGAAGATTAGAGGTTCATTTGAAACTTCCTGTCCCTGATATGAATACGCGGAGAGCAATTATTGATGTGCATTTAAGAAAAAAACCCATTGATTCTAATATATCAAAGAACTGGCTCGCCCAGGAAACCAAGGGATTAGTCGGGGCAGATATTGAGTTTATCATTCGGGGGGCAGCACTGCATGCCATTAATGAGTTTGTTCAATCCAGTGCCCAAGAATCAACCAAATTTAAGCTAACAAAAAAACATTTTCTATTATCTATGAAAGAGTTTCTTAACAGAGATAAAGCGCTTTAATGTTTACTGACCGAAGATGGAAAAACCAGAAGTACATTAATTGTTTTTAAATTTATTTTATACTTTAAAATTAATTAAATTAATGCTATTTACAATTAAGGGATTTTCTGTGATACAGTTAATTAAAAAGAAAGGAAAATGCCAATGGTTATTAACAAAGGGCTACAATTTAGACCGCAATATCACTGTGAGATCACACCCAAAACAATACAACATACCAGCTCAACAGGAGATAAGCAATGACAGAAAAAAAGATCAGAGCATACAATTCTGCTGACCTGCTTAAACCAGGGGAAGAGGTGTCAACAGAGAGTGAAAAGCAATATTGGGATATTTTCAATATATCAGGCGATGCCATTTTTATATTAGATATGAATGGTAATATTGTGGATGTTAATCCAGCAGCCTGTAAGCTGTATGGATATTCTCGGGATGAATTTTTTAAGCTGGAACCGGAGGATCTTATTCATTCAGACTATCATTCCTTATTCAATGAGTTTTTTGACAGAATTTTCCAAGAAGGGGAACTGAGTAGCGAGGCTAAAAATATCCGGAAAGATGGCACTACCATTGACATCGAGGTTCGGTTTAAGACTTTCGAATATAAGAGACACAGATATTTATTGAATTTCGTTAGAGATATCACTACGCAAAAGCGGAAATTGGAAAAGCTGGAAAAATATCAATATATGGTTGAATCAGCTCAAGATGCTATTTTCTTTAAAGACTTACAAAGCCGCTACATTGTAGTCAATAATAAGACTTTAGAAGTCTTTGGTTTACCTCGTGAGAAAGTTATTGGGAAAAATGATTATGAGCTGATGCCTGACCAGAAAGAAGCCCAAAAAAATATTAAAGATGACCAAACTGTTTTTCAGACCGGCAAAACCGCTAAAATTACTAAGCATATGACTGCTACAAATGGGAAAGAATATTGGTTTCAAGCGGTAAAAGTTCCGCAGTTTGATGTAAAAGGAAATATTGTGGGACTTGTTGGTGTTGCCCGCGACATCACTGCGCAAAAGCAGGCGGAGGAAGCAAAGCGTAAAACTGAAGAAAATTACAAGAAAACAATTGAAAATATTTTCAAATTTGTTCCAGAAGGTCTACTGGTTTTCACAGATAAGGTAAATCTGTCTAAACAGAATAAAGCTTTTCAGGACATTGTAAAAGAATATGCAAATAAGCTAAATTATACAGAGCAAGAATTGACGGAATTAATTGTAGAACAAGTAAGAAATAGAATAATCAATAAGGATTATGCCAACATCAAGATTTCTCCCAAAAAAGATAGAAAAACGAAAAATAAGCAAAATAATTTTTAGTAAAATATTGGAAATGACTTTGGTAAAATATCTTAATTTTATTGAAAAAACAATAAAACAGAGATCATTTCAAAATTCCAGGATTGAAAAAAGGGGATTATATTTTGCTAAGATAAAAATTAATCCAACATATTCAGGAAAAATAGGTGGTAAATTAGGGCTGATTTTTAAGGTTCCAGATGATCGTTTAATTAATATCTATTCAACCGAAGATTTTTTTATGTTAAATAGTAAATCCTATAGGATAGAAGACATCCCACTGGGTAAGAATCTGACAGAACTTAATAAAAATAAAATAGTATGTTCATTGAATTGGATTAATACCAGAAATAAATTTTCTTTGCATATTTTGGAAAGTCTTCTTGATTTTCAAAGGAAATATTGGTTATCCGGTAAAGAAATAGATATAAAACCTTTAACCTTCGCGAAGTTCTTATCATTATATCCATTCCAATATCTTGATAAAAGCCGACTTTCAAGGTTAATTAAAAATTTACCGGTTATAAACCCTCAAAATCGTCTTATTAATCTTAGAAGCTTGTTTAGATCAAAGAGAAAATATCATGCATACATTATTAAAGAGATAGTATCAATTAATCAGGACGAAAATATTCTAAAAGATAAGGATATACAATATCTATTATCTCGAAGAGGGATTCATTTATCTGTTAGAACGATATGTAATTGCAGAAGATTGCTTAATATTCCAAGCTATAGAGAAAAATTTACCCATTATTACGAGAAGGATATAACTTTTAGCGATTATATCCATATTACATCTCGTTTAAAAAAAAATTTAATAAAATCCCAGATAAAGCAGGAATTTATGAATTGAGTATCTCTTCAAAGATTGGTTATCCGAATTATAATAGTAAAGTTATATACATAGGTTCGTCTAAAAATATACGAAAGCGGATAGCTAACTACTCTGGTAGTAAATTAAAAAATATTCATTTAAATTTTATTATAAATAATCATGATGTATTTGTGCGTTTTTTTTAACTAAAAGTCATATCCTGCTAGAGAAAAAGCTTATTAAAAATTTTAAGAGCATATATGGTGATATACCAAGAGCTAATAGTTTAGGTGGGTAATTATGGAAAAGAATCCCGATGAAGAAATAGAAAAGCTTATTTTGCAATTTAATCTTGCAAGAATTTATTTTGCAGAAGAAGAAGAAGAAGAAGCCAGTATTGTCACATCGCTTAGAGATATCACTGCGCAAAAGCAAATGGAAAAGAAAATATTGGATATTCATGATATTTATCGAAGAACCATAGAGAATGCACACGGTATTCCGTACCGGTTAAAATATGCGGATAATTCCTATGAATTTATCGGTGAAGGCTGTGAAGAGCTATTAGGGATTGAACCTCAGAAATTGACCTTTTTAAAATTGAAGGATATGATTCAGGAAGCGGTAATTACAGACCCCCAAACACCATCTGATTATAATGAATATCATATTTTATTTAGGAATGGGAAAATTGATAGATATCATGTTGAATTACGGATTAGAACCCCTGCCGGACAAGAGCGATGGATTAGTGATCGATCTTTACCTATTTCTGATCCAAAAAACGGGAAAGTTATTGGTTCTATTGGTATTCTCCAAGACATCACCGAACGCAAGCGGGTGGAGGAAGCCTTAGCAAAGAGAGAAGCTGAACTTCGTTCTCTATTAGATGGATCAGACGATTCTGTTTATGCGATTGATAGGTATAATCAATACATTTTTGTGAATAATACACATCTATCTCACATGGTAGATTCAGGCCGTATTTCTAAAAAGCGGGCTAAAAAGGTCCTCGGAAAAAGATACCAGGAACTGCATCCAGAAAAGGAGTCAGAGGAATTTATCAAAAATGTCAGGAAAGTCTTTAAAACAGGTAAATCCGTACGATATGAGTTTAAATGGCCAGGAGTAAAAAGATGGTCTAGTAGATCTTTAAGTCCGATAAAAGACGTGAAAACGGATAAAGTCAAAAGCGTGTCGGTAATTTCTAGAGATATCACCGAGCGCAAGCGGGCAGAAGAAAAAATATACAATCAGCATAAATTTCATAAACTGAGAGCCAGTCTCTGGGAATTGGCTAACAAACAGTCCTTTTCGGAACCAGAGTTAATCCGGGAAATGCTGAAGAAGGTTGGGCCGGAATTGGATGTCAGCCGGGCCACTTTCGTTAAACTCAATTCTGATAAAAAAGAATACATTGTAGAATACCAGTGGTATACATCCGCAGCTGGTCCTTCCCTAACTCAATCCGTCAGCTATCGGATTGCAAGTAAAATGTTCGGGCGCAAGTATGTTGAATTGCCCAAAGATTTAATTCCCGGAATTAAACGGTATGTTAAGCAGCATTTTAAGAAAAATAATATCTACTCATATCTGGTAGTTCCTTTTGACGATAAAAAAAGTCCCCAAGGTCTATTTACCTTTTCCGAATGTCGTCATCCACGCCAATGGTCACAGTTAGAAATAAATACATTACTGGAAATGGTCAATATTGTCACCCTAAAAAGCGAAGATATCAGGGCTCAACAAGCTCTCCGCGCAAGTGAAACACGCTACCGTACTGTTTTAGAAAATACTGGTGTCGCGACGGTAATTATTGAGCCTGATACTACACTCTCTTTTGTCAATCAACAATTTGAAAAATTATCCGGTTATAAAAAGGAGGAGTTGGAGCATAAGAAAAGCTGGACAGAGTTTGTTGTAGAAGAAGATCACGGTAAAATGCAACAATATCATTATGAACGGTGGGAAGAACCCACAGCAGTACCGGATCAATACGAATTTCAATTCAAAGATCGCAAGGGAAAGGTCAAGAATATTCTGTTAACAATTGCTATGATTCCGGGCACCCAAAAGAGTGTGGCTTCTTTGCTGGATTTTACGGATAAACGCCAGTTAGAGAAACAATTTCAGCAGGCCCAGAAGCTGGAAGCGGTGGGACAGTTGACCGGAGGCATCGCCCATGACTTCAATAACCTCTTGACCATCATCCGGGGTAATGCCCAAATGGCAGAGTCCGAAATAGAGCAAGATACACCTCTTTATAATTATATAAAGAAGATCAGCAAAGCCTCCCAAAAAGCTGGCAGATTGACCAAACAGCTGTTACTGTTCAGCCGCAGAGAGACTATGGTGTTTGAGCCCCTTGATCTGAATCGGACAATAAATGAACTGCTTAAAATGTTGAAACGGATCATCGTAGAAGATATAAAGATCAGGACTGAATTGGCTGGTGATATCTGGGTCATAGAAGGAGACGAGGGCAATCTGGAACAGGTGATCATGAACTTAGCCGTTAACGCCCAGGGTGCCATGCCGGAGGGCGGAGCCTTATTTCTGAGAACTGAAAATGTCGAGATTTCAAAAAATAATACACGCCGGATTCCATTTATAACAGTCGGTAAATATGTTTGCCTTACCGTTGAAGATACTGGTATTGGCATGGATAAAGAAACGCAGGGTAAAATTTTTGATCCCTTTTTTACAACAAAAGATGTAGAGAAAGGGACTGGTCTGGGGCTTTCAGTGGTCTATGGTATTGTCAAAAAACATAATGGCTGGATCAATGTCTACAGTGAAAAAGGTGTGGGAACAACTTTCAAACTCTATTTTCCTGCTTCAACGATCCCTATCAAGGAACATGAAGAACAAGAAATTAAAATAGATCGGCTGGAGGGAGGGGATGAAAAAGTCCTGCTAATCGAAGATGATCTGGATGTGTGTGAATTGGGGAAAGGTATTCTGGAGGAAAATGGATACCAGGTTGATGGTGTCGGGGATGCTGCCCAGGCGCTGAAACAATTTAAAAAGAGGAAAGGCAATTATGATTTGATCATCAGTGATGTGGTCTTACCTGATATGAATGGCGTGGAACTGGTGGAGCAATTGCAGCAGATCAAATCCGGTATACCGGTAATCATGACCAGCGGGTATACCGAAGAGAAATCGAAACTGGACATTATAAAAGAAAAACAATATCCCTTTATTCAGAAACCACTTGATGTGGAAAAGGTACTAATCACAATCAAGCAGACCCTGGAAAAATTAAAGGGATAGGGTAATATATATTTTCTCTGTCTCAGTTGAAATTGGAGTATAGGATTTTTGGGTTATAGTTAAAATGAATGGTAAATTAGACAGACAAGAAGGTAAAAGAAAATGAAAAAACGCAGAAGATTTCCGGATGAGTAAAAGGTGAGCATATTGGAGGACCATTTAATCAATCAGGTCAAGATCAGTGAATTAGCTGAGCGTTATGATATTCATACAAATTCGATATACAAGTGGAAAAAGGAATTATCTGAAGGCTAGTTATCCAAGCATCAGCGTGGTACCGGATATCCGCAGCAGTGTAAGTTAAAGCGGTTAGGTAAGAAGCTTAAGGAAAAGGATCAGGTAATGGCGAGTTAGTGGAGTAAATTTATACTTAAAAAAACGTTAATAGTCAGGATTACGCGGTGTTTGGGTAGATTGAGCAGTGCGGGATAAGATATTAGCAACGATCAGGAATTTATCCCGGCGGACCTCTTTAGCCTGCTATAAGATGATCGCCATGTTAGGTGTTATTGAGAGTCGTTATTATAACTGGAAGAGTCGGTATAGTGAGGAGAATCTCCATAATGACCATTTGCCCAAGCCCTACTAGTGTCATGTCATGCTTGTAATGTCGCTTAATAATTAGTATATTACCTCATCAAACATGGTGAGGTAATTATGAAAAAGTACAAGGTCACATTGTCCGAAGAAGAGAGACAGTAGATACCCACGCCTTTACAGACGTGGTTCTTTTCACAATTCAAGCTTCGCTTGTCCTGTGTCTTCCTTGCCCCGCATCTCCACATATTTGCGAATAACTTCTTCGTTAATGCCTACTGTCGATACGAAATATCCTCGAGACCAGATTCCTCCAGTATCCCAATATACCTTATCAAGAAATCGAAACTTCTTTCGTAAATGACGACTCGTATTCTTCTTGAGCGTCTCAACTACTTGACTTACTGAGTATTTCGGTGGTATTACCATATATATATGAAGATGATCTCTGGCTATTCCGTTTGTTTTAAGCTCCCAGTCTGGATAATATCTCTCTACTTCAAGAAGTTTCGTCTTTAAGTATTGGCTTAATCCTCTTACGAGGATATTTCTACGATAACGCGTTACCCATACTATGTGGTATTGGGCCTGATAAACGGAATGGGCTGATCTTTTTAATTGCATGCATTAATTTAAACCCTCACTGCAAGGAAAACACAGAATTTTGCTCTCACCCCCGCCTTCACAGACGGGGAACTCCCGCTGGATTAGAAATACTCTGGATGAAGCAGATTAAGTAATTTAGGCGACATGCACTGTGCACTGTGAAAAAAATAAGCTTTTCAATTAGTTACAGTTTATTGATCAACATGGCCATCAGAAAGCCGATTACAATCCCCAGTAGCAAAAAAAGGATATAATTGGTTAAACTGGACTTGGTTTTCAGGGGCGTTTTTGGTTCGTCTGCGTGTGGCCTAAATTCTTTTTCAGGTAATACCTCCTTGATTTGCAGGAAAAGTTCTTCCAGATCAAAGGGCTTGGGAATAATTCGATCGGCGCCTAACTTGCGGGCGCGCTCCAATAATTTTAATTTTGATCCTCCGAACCGGGCTCCTGTGCTGGCAATGATTCTGATCTCAGGATATTCCTTCCGGATTTGTTTTATTAACTCGAAACCGTCCATCTTGGGCATCACTAGATCTGTAATGACCAGTTCAATATGAATTTTACGCAGGGTTGCCAATCCTTCGCGCCCTTCAGCAGATTCATATATGGTATACCCCTTTTTTTCCAATGCTTCCCGGATAAGAAATCTAATGTCAGGGTCATCATCGATAATTAATATATTGGCCACTGAATAGCCTCCATAATTATTTCTGAACCTATTTTTTGGTCAATATTTAGTCCTACCCTTCTTATAATTTAATTCCGAATGATAAGGACAATTATTAATATAATGCGCATAAATATTAAAGCCAAGCGGAAAGCCTATTTCTGGCCGTAAAAGCCGTGATCCTGTTTATCTAGATAGCTGTTGAATACCCAAAT
>CAZXFH010000077.1:0-10449 GCA_964640055.1 uncultured bacterium
GACCGGAAACACCAGATGATAGTGAATTTGATACGCGCAATGATACCCCTTCTTTCCTTCATCACCTGGACTCATAACTGAAAAATACCAAAAATCCCCCAAACCTCAAACTGATAATCGGTGACCCCGGGGCAAGCAGCAATTCAAGGGCCTCGGTTTTGAATTCCTTTGGAAATCTCCTGCGTTGTTCAATCATGGATGCCTGCTTCTTTAATTATCCTATTTAATTATCCTAATTTAAGGCTTAACTGTGTATCCGCAAAAATACAAGCAGCCCAATCGTTTTATCAATAATTAAGCAAAATCTATTTGTGAATTAATTTAGCATATCTTAAATTGGTTGAGATTCTTTTAAATTAGATTGGAAAGGAATATGAATAAAAAGCAGGTTGGATTAATCGTATTATCCATTATAATAATCGGAATTGTCATTAGCACGATATTGAGCAAACAACAAAAAAGTTTTCAGAAGAAACAAACCGGTAATCAATTACCAAAAGAAGAAGTTCTTGTGGTCAAGCAGAAAAGTTACCCGGTTGAGATCACGCTTTCCGGTTTCCTTTATGCATTAAATAAAATTAATCTATATTCCGAGGTTACCGGAGTCATGCAACAGAATTCACAAAAGTTCAGAGAAGGTAATGATTTTATAAAAAATGAGCCCCTGCTGTATATTCGAAATAAGGAGTACCGCAATAATCTCTTATCGAATAAAAGCAACCTTATGAATCAGATAGCTTCGATACTACCGGATCTAAGAATAGATTATCCCGAAAGTGTTGAAAAATGGAAGAACTACTTATCTGAGTTCAAACTTGAACAGGATCTACCTTCCCTACCAGAACCAGGTAGTTCTCAGGAGAAATATTTCCTGGCCGCTAGAAATATATATTCTCAGTATTATCAAATAAAAAGTATGGAAGTCAGGCTGGACAAATATATTATCCGGGCCCCCTTTAATGGGAGTCTGACTCAATCGCTGGTCAATCCGGGTAATATGATCAGAGCCGGTCAAAAGATTGGAGAATATATAAGTACTGACATTTATGAGATGGAAGCCTTCACAAGTCTGCAGGATATATCAAAAATTAAACAAGGAAAACAAGTAATCCTTACTTGTGGGGCAATTCCTGGTCAATTTCAAGGTGAAATATCACGGATTAATGCAGAAATTGATAACAGTTCCCAGACTATAAAAGTTTACATAACTACCAAAGATAAAAGATTACGCGATGGGCTCTACATGCAAGCACATATAAAATTAAAAAGTCCTCCGAATTCAGCCCGAATTCCCCAAACTGCCGTCACTAATAACAAAGTATGGGTTGTTAAAGATTCAGTATTGAGCAGGAAGAATATCCGAATATATGATGAACAGGAGGAACATTTCATCGTAACAGAACTCGCTGATGATACTAAGATCGTAAAACATAGCAAAAATAATTTCAGAGAAGCTATGAAAATCAAGCCGGTTCATATCCCGCAACAAAAATAGGATTGTTAATAAATTTTGATCAATCGCTTGAATTAAAACAGGATTAAAATGAATAAATTTCTTAAACCCTTTATCAAATATCCTATTTTAGGGAATGTTATTATTGTCGCTTTATTACTTTTTGGTTTTCTGGGATTTCGGAATATGAACACTACTTTTTTTCCACCTATCCCAAATCAGATCATTATAATTCAGGCTTCATATCCAGGTTCTTCGCCAGAAGAAATCGAAGAAGGAATTGTCCTTAAGATCGAAGATAATTTAAAAGGCATCAGCGGCATTGAACGAGTCACTTCTACTTCGAGGGAGAATAGCTGTAATATTACTGTGGAAGTTGACTCTGACTTTGAAACTGATGTTATCCTGCAAGATGTTAAAAATGCAGTAAACCAAATAACTACTTTTCCTGCCGGTATGGAAAGAATTCAGGTCTATAGCCCAGTAACCAGAAGATTTGCTATCAGATATGCACTTGTAGGTGATGTTGAGTTAAAAAAATTAAAAAGTGAAGCCCGCCGTGTAGAACGATACCTTCTGGATATTGAAGGTATCTCACAGGTAACATTATCAGGGTTTCCGAGTGAAGAGATCGAAATTGCTCTTGATGAAAATAGCCTAAGAACCTATGGTCTAAACTTTGAGCAGGTAATGCAGTCTGTAAGAAATGAGAACATTAAAATGACAGGAGGTAAAATAAAAGGTAATCAAGAAGAGCTGCTCATCAGAGCCAATAGAAAAAAATATCATGCCCAGGAGCTGAAGAATCACATTTTAAAGAATTCACCTGAAGGGGCTCTTGTATTGCTCAAAGATGTGGCAAAAGTGCGCGATACATGGGAAGAAGATCCTAGCAGAATCTATTATAATGACAAACCGGCTGTTTCTATTGTTGTGGAAAACACAAACGAGGAAGATCTCCTTTTTATTACCGAAACTGTTAATCAATATTTCAAAAACTTCAATAAAACACACGATCAGATAAAAGCCAGACTATTTCGAGATAGATCAAAGGTAATCCAGGAGAGAATTAATATTTTAAGCGAAAATATGCTCCTTGGTTTTGCTCTCGTTATAATATTTTTGGGATTGGCACTGAACCCGTCTGTTTCTTTTTGGGTCGCTATAGGTATTCCCATTTCCTTCGCTGGAATGCTTGCCATCGGACCAATGTATGATCTGACCATAAATGTGATGTCTTTGCTGGGTATGATCCTTATTCTGGGAATTCTTGTCGATGATGGCATTGTAATTGGAGAAAACATTTTCCAGCATCATGAAAAAGGTGAAACACCTGTTCAGGCGGCTATATCCGGTTCTCTGGAAGTTTTACCTTCTGTTTTAGCCTCAGTCCTCACTACTGTGGTCATTTTTTCGACATTTTTCTTTCTGGAAGGGCATCTGGGGGATAGAGCAATTGACCTTTCCTTTGTTGTAATTGCTACTTTGTTAGTTTCTCTAATTGAAGCCACATTTATTTTACCATCTCACATTGCGCACTCCAGAGCTCTCTGCAAAAAAGATCGCAAAAAGAATATTATTGAACGGAATTCCGAGAAAGCAATAAATTATCTAAAGAAAAATATATATGGTCCGGCTCTCAAAATGACAATAAAACACCCTTCCCTAATTATCGTTTCTGTGCTTGCTGCTCTTCTGATTACTTTAGGAGCTTTAAAAGGCAATATTATTCGAACGACCTTTTTCCCTTCTATCGAGGGTGAAAATGTGATAATCCAGTTCGAAATGCCACCGGGCACTCCGGTTCAGGTGACTGACAGCATTCTCAATAATATCGAAAATAAGATCTGGCTGGTTAATAAAGATTATAAAAACCAATATAACCAGAAACTAATCACATCTATTATGCGGGATAATGGTCCCAATACTCACCAGGGCGGACTGGCGGTTTCCCTGATCAGTACGGAAAAAAGTAAATGGTCAAACAGCGAGATAATATCCCGAATGCGAGATAAAGTTGGAATGATCCATACAGCTCGCAAGCTCACTTTTGCCCCCGGATTTCGATTTGGCAAACCAATCTCTATTGCTCTCCGAAGTAGCAATTCCCAGCAGCTGAAGGCAGCCAGCGAAGAGCTTAAGAGCCGTTTAACAGATGTTGATAAGCTCAAAGATGTTTCCGATGACAGCCCACCCGGATTAAGAGAAGTTGAAATAACATTAAAAGAAAAAGCCTTTTCTCTGGGCTTAAATACTCAGCAGGTAATGCAACAAGTTCGGGCTGGATTTTTCGGGGAACTTTCTCAGAGAATTGTCCGGGGAATAGATGAGGTGAAAATCTGGGCTCGTTATTCCGAAGAGGACCGCTCCTCAATTCAAAAACTGGGGAAAATGCATATCAGAACACCTCAAGGGCAAACAATTCCACTTAGAGAAATTGCTGATTTTGACATCATTAGGGGAGTGATGGCAATCCATCATATTGATGCCCGAAGAGTCATAAGAGTTGAGGCCAATCTTGCCAGCAGTAGAGTTTCCACTCCTGATGTACTAAAAGAGATTGAACAAAATATAATGCCCAGAATAAGGGAAGCATTTCCAGCCGTGGATTACAGGTTTTATGGAGAAAAATATGAGAGTCAAAAAATAATGGATTCCATTTTCATTGTGGTACCAGCTATTTTAATTATAATGTTCCTGATTATTACAGTAACATTTCGTTCATTTACCCAAGCACTCATCGTAGTATTATTAATTCCATTCAGTATAATTGGAGTTATGTGGGGGCATTTTATCCAGGGTTATATGGTCAGCATGCTATCTTACTTCGGAGTCATAGCCTTGATTGGTATCGTAGTCAATGACTCTCTCGTGTATGTAAATAAATTTAACAGCTTCCTAAAAAAAGGGAATTCATTTGAAGGGTCTTTGTATAAGGCTGGACTGTCCCGACTTCGACCGGTTTTATTAACTTCTCTAACTACTATAGCCGGATTAGGCCCACTGATATTTGAACCCAGCAGACAGGCCCAGTTTCTTTCTCCGATGGCGATTTCTGTTGCCTATGGATTATTATTCGGCACCCTATTAACCCTCTTGTTACTCCCCGCTCTTTTAACAGTTTTGAATACTTCCCGGTATAAAATCGTCTCCCTGTTTAATAAAAATATTACCCGAGAAGCATTAGAACCGGCGGTAAAGGAAGAAAGTTTTAACCAGGAGCAATCCTGTGAAGATGGAAATAAAAAGGAGAGTAAATAGATGAAACTGTTTACAGTCTTATTGCTAATATTTATGTTTAATTTTGTTTTCGGCCAGAAAATTACTCTTGAAGAAGCGATCAATATAGCACTAAGCAATAACCAGCCAATACAAATAGCCCGAAACCAGATCGAAATTGCCGAGAATGAATCTCATCCCGGCCAGGCCGGACTACTGCCGAATATTTCTGTTCAAGCTTTCAATCAAAACAACTTAATAATACCTTATCAAGGAAACAATAAACATAAGTCTCTTTCTTCAGCAGGACTACGCACCTCCCATACATTATTTAATGGATTTGGAAATGTTAATCAATATAAACAGTTCCGGGTACAGGAATCCTTAACCCAACTCCAATCCCGGGCTCAAATTGAAGAGATCCTTTTATCTGTCATTGATGCCTATTATAAAATTGCTGAGATATCAGAAAGTCTCAGTATTCAGAAGAATTCACTGAACATCTCAAAAGAGCGTTTGTATAGAACTCGACAGAAAAGAAAAGTTGGACAAGCCGACTCAGTAGAGGTTCTGGCCGCACTTGTGGACCTTAACAGGGATAGCATAAATATCATTAAAACAAAACAAAATCTGATTGAAGCTAAAAGAAACCTTAACCGCATTATAAACCATTCCAGCGCACCAGACTTTCAGGTAGATACAAGGATAAATTTTTTAGACCTGCCAGAATCCAAACAACTAATGGAAAAAGCGCTGAATAACAATTCCCTATATCAGGCTTCTAAGAAAAATTTAAAACTGGCAAGAATATACAAACAGGTGCTTGAATCCGAGTACTATCCTTCTGTTGATCTGGCTGGTTCCTATGGATATAGCAAGGAATCAAATCAGTTAGGGATATCTTTGGATAAGCCCAATATGAACACAACTCTGGAACTATCTTTAAACTTTAATATATTCAATGGATTCAGAAGAAATATCCAAAATCAAAATGCAAAAATTATTATAAGCAATAGAAAATTATACACCAACCAAATTCGGACCGAATTAAAACAATCAGTATTTGATGCCTTTGATAATTATCAAAATAACAAACAGATCCTAATTATGGAGGAGCAGAATTTAAGATCGGCCCAATTGAATTTTGAAAGATCTCAGGAAGCCTACCAATTGGGGCAATTAATTTCTACCCAGTTTCGCCAAGCACAGTTAAATCTGCTCAAAGCAAAACAGGGTGTTTCCAGTGCAAAATATAATGCCAAATTAAGTGAGTATAAAATTCTCCAAGTTACCGGTCAACTATTATCTAGAATAGAAATAGAAAGAAGTAATACAAACTGGAGCAACTAACAATAATAAATAATGGGAGTACGATTATGTGTAAATGTCAAAAGCACAAAGAAATGAAAACAGAACAGCCCGAAAAATGTAGCAAAGAGCAAATAGAAAAATGCCATGGAAAAGAAGAAGGTCATCCCTGTGTAGGTCACAAGAAATAATGTTTGTTTGTTAAAATTAATAAAGCTATCAACCAGATTTATAGCGAGTTAGTAAATAAATGTATTACATTTGTTTTTATCTTCCCGCAAATTATCCTTCTTAGGGGAGGGAGAGCCAGATAAGGAGGAATATTTTAGCCAGGTGCGCCAAATGGACAATAAACAAGAAATATAGAATGCCGTCATTATTGTTCTTGTTTAATTTTTTCCTTAAGATAAATAATATAGTCATTCTTGTAAATAAAAAAACAAGGAGGTAATGATGGAAATTTTCAACCTTCAATCGATGAAATCCTATCCGTACAAGGAAAGGACAAAAAATATTTTTTATAAGACCAAAGAATTTAAAACAAGGGTTATTGAGCTGGCAGCTGGAGAAAAAATGAGAGACTGCAAGATGGAATCATATGTGATATTCTATATTGTCAGTGGTTCCGCTATAATATCGGTTAATGAAAAGAAAAACAATCTAAAAGAAGATCAATGTCTTATTACAGAACCTGCAACTTTATCGATAACAACAAAGCATGGTGTTAAAATTATGGGGGTCCAGATAAAAAAGTTCTAAAATAATTATCTATATATCGCAATAGACTGGAGATAAAGGTAATTAAGATATTAGGTTTATAAAATGAATAAATTTCCAAATAATCAAAACAATTATACAATCCAGGTTAAGCATTTATGTAAATCCTATGGCCAACTCAAAGCAGTTGATAATATTGACTTCAGTATTATAAAAGGGGAAATATTTGGTTTCCTCGGACCCAATGGGGCCGGTAAGACAACCACTACCCGGATGTTAACTGGAGTTTTCCCACCTGATAAAGGATTTATTAAAATAACCGGTTTTGACCTGCATAAAGAAACTTTAGCCGCCAAGATGAAAATGGGGGTAGCACCGGAATCGGCAAATGCCTACCTGGATATGACCGCTCTCGAAAATATATTGTTTATAGCGGAAATGTATGGGATATCGGGTAAACAGATAAAAAAGAGAGCGGAGGAACTGCTCGATCTTTTTGATCTTATAGATCGTAAAAATAATAAGATAAAACAATTTTCAAAAGGCATGAAACAAAGAGTAGTCTTGAGTATGGCTCTGATAAACGAACCTGAAATCCTATTTCTCGATGAACCTACCAGTGGTCTGGATGTCCAGAGTAGTCGGTTGATACGAAGGATCACCAGGGACTTAAACCAGGCAGGTACCACCATTTTCCTAACAACCCATAATATCGAAGAAGCCAATAAACTATGTGATAGAGTTGCTATTATGAACAAAGGCCGAATCGCTGCCATCGATTCTCCGGAAAATTTAAAAAATACATTTCAACAAACACAATCGGTTATTGTGAGTTTTCAAGAAAAGGATATCGAGTTTGAACAAATTGCGGAAATCAATTCAATTGAAAAAAGGGGAGATAAATATCAACTATATACCGATGATCCGGGTGAATTGGTAAAGGAAATTGTGGCAATGGCTCAGACAAAAAATATAAAACTTACCAGTATTAGAACTCAGGGGCCTGAATTGGAAGAGGTTTTTGTCAGATTAACTGGAGGGTATGGGCATGAAAAGTCACATTAAACTAAGGATAAATCAAATATTTGCTATTGCTAACAAAAACATGCGAATCTATTATACGGAGCCACCGATTCTGATCTTTGGGATTCTATTTCCTTCATTTTTGTTTTTGGCTTTTGCCCTGGGGAAAAATATTCCTTTTGCGGAGCTCATTCCGGGGTTACTTGGAATCACTTTTTTCTTCACCGGTTCTTCTGTCGGACCTTACATAACTCCCTGGGAAACTAATACAAAGACATTGGAACGACTTTTAACAACTCCGGCCTCAATTTCTATTCTGGTTTTAGGGGATATTCTGGCCGCCTTTTATTTTAGCTTTGGTATTTCCGCTCTTCTGGCTATCACGGGATTAATTATATTCGGTTTAGAAATTGTTAATGGCCTGGTTCTATTATCTACTGCATTGCTGGCTGCTTTTTGTTTTGCCGGTTTGGGCTCAATTTTCTCCTCTCTGCCTACGGATAAACCTTCTAATGTTATGATGTTATCAAATCTCATCAGATTGCCTATAATCTTTATTAGCGGAGTGTTTGTTCCTATTTCCCAACTGCCGGGATGGAGCCGCATTATAGCCTATTTTTCTCCTGTCACCTATGTTACAGACCTGCTTCGCTTTGCAGTCGGACAAAACAATTTTATCGCAATCAGTAAAAGCCTTATAATCCTGTTTATATTTACCCTGCTGTTTTTAATCTTGGCAGTTGGGCTCCACAGAAAAACATTCACCAAGAGAATATGATCATTGAAAAAAGTTAAGCGATTACTATGAAACAAACCCAAAAATACCGCTTTAATCTGGAAGAGTTAGCCGGATCAGTTGGTGATTATGGAACTCTGATTCCAATCATGGTGGGCGTAGTAGCAGTTACCGATTTAAAACTGACCCCGATTCTACTATTTTTTGGCATTATTTATATTGCCACCGGCCTGTATTACAAACTACCCATGCCGGTAGAGCCAATGAAAGCCATTGGTGCGATCGCTATAGCTGGTAAACTAAGCAGTAACGAAATTTGCCGGAGCCGGTATCATAATCGGCTTGTTATTCATTCTGATCGGCTTAAGTGGCATTATGATATACATTAATAAATATACTCCTGGCTGCATTATACGTGGAATCCAGTTAGGACTGGCCCTGAAATTGATCAGCACCTCCATAAATTTTATATTGCAGGATTCTTTAATCGGCATAATTGCAGTTTTTATTATTGTTGGGTTTTACTTCGCTCCTATTCTTGATATTTCATCATTAATAGTTTTTATGCTAGGGTTAATGAGGGGACTTTACCAATCCGGTCTGCCGGCGTCAGAATTATTTAAATTCCCTGAACTCAGTCTACCTTCCCGGCAGGCAATGACGCTTGGATTTTGGAATGCCGGTCTCTCTCAAATACCTCTTACAATCGGAAATCCTGTATTGGCTACATCACTATTAATAAAGGATCTTTTTAATAAAAAAGTTAGCGAAAGCAAGATCATTACTTCTGTAGGAATAATGTCTCCGGTAGCATCACCTCTGGGCGGATTCCCTATGTGTCATGGTGCCGGAGGTCTGGTTGCCCAATATCGATTTGGTGCGAGAACCGGTGGCTCAAATATATTATCGGGGATTATACTTTTAATAATTGCGTTTTTCTTTGCTTCCCCGGAATTAATTAAAATTCTCCCTTATGGAGTGTTGGGAGCTTTACTATTTTTTTCCGCCCACAGCTATTGGGAAGTGCAAAACGAACTGACAAGTGGATATTTACTGGTATAACTGGTTTGCTCGCACTTGTAATCGGCATGAGGCTTAGTCTTATCGTGGTTTTGATAGTTTACTGGTTAAGAGAATTTATTATCCACAGAAAGGATAAAAATGAAAACTATTAAATTTCAGCCTATTGGAGAAATTCACTCCCCTTTTAAAAAACCAAAGGGAACTCCCATACAGCCATCTGCTGCCAAGGGTACAAAGGGAGAAGTCGTACTGTTGCTTAAACTTAACAAGGGACTCAAAGATATTGAAGGATTTTCTCATTTAATACTGCTCTATCATTTTCACAGAGCCGGAAAATATTCTCTGACTGCAAGGCTTTTTATGGAAGATAAATTCCATGGAATCTTTTCTATAAGAGCACCCAGCAGACCTAATCCTATTGGACTCTCGGTAGTGAAACTAATTAGGGTAAATAATAATATTCTTTATATCGAAGATGTCGATATAATTGACAAGACTCCCTTATTAGATATTAAGCCCTATGTTCCAGCCTTTGGTCTAAGAGAAGAAGCCAGCTCAGGATGGCTGGAAAAAAATATAGAAAAATTACCCCAACAAAAAGATGATGGTAGATTTGTGAATCAATAAAAGCATAGACAAGGAGGACATTATCGATAATATAGTAAAAAGTTTAAAGGCAATTAGTGATAAAAATAGAGTGAAAATTATATCTCTCCTGATCCGACGGTGCTATTGCGTTAGAGCGCTGTCAGAGAAGCTCCAATTATCAGAGTCTTCAGTTTCCCAGCATCTAAAAATATTAAGGAATGCCAATTTGGTAATTGGTGAGAAGAAGGGCTATTTTGTTCATTATAAGGTCAAACAAAAAGAACTTAAACAAATTGGGGAGTATATACTTAGATTGGCAGAAAAAAGTAATGACCAGAATGGATGTTGTCAGAATGAAACCCATTATTTATCAAATCACTAA
>CAZXFH010000078.1:0-9969 GCA_964640055.1 uncultured bacterium
AACCCCGGTAGGGGTGCAACATGAATAACGCCGGATGAAATCCGGTGAAACAGGTCATCCAAAAAGATGAACAACCCTGATAAGGGTTGAATTTGAATCGCAATATCCGAAACCGGATGGATTGCGACAGATACGGATAACCTGACCTCCGCCTCAAAAGAAATGGCCCCCCTGATCAAAGGGGGAGAGAGGGGGTTGTAAGAACTGGTAATAACCGGAACAGATGTCGACATGCCCTTCCTCGTCATACCGATCCATTCCACCCTTGTTACACCGCCCTATTCCACCCACCTCGTTATACCGCTCCATTCCACTAGTCTCGTTACACCGCTCTGCGGTGTAACGCTACAAGCATTCAGAAAATGATGGAAACATCACGTCATAAGCCATAAGTGTCGCAACACAGAGCGTAGCGAAAAGGTAAGATTGCTAGATATCCCGAATGGTTTCAACCCTTAATAATAAGGTAATCTGCTGATTCACCCCAATCAACCGGAATAAAAAACCCCCTCTCTGCGGACAAGAAAAGGGGCCAAGGGATGAGTTCTTCAGACCAGCGCATCAATTCTTCTGGTGATTAACACCTAAGACATCCTTGATCGCTTTTTGCATGCTCTGCTTGGGCAGGGCGCCCACCGACATTTGCGGCTTGCCCTCCGTGGGGATGAATAAAACCGAGGGAATACTTCGGATTCCGAAGATTCCCGCCAGTTCCTGCTCCTGCTCGGTATCAACTTTGTAAACCGTCAGCTGATCACTGTATTCGTCTGCGATTTCCTTCATAACCGGTTCCAAAACCTTACAGGGCCCACACCAATCCGCATAGAAATCAATGATCGCCGGCTTTTCACCTTTATATTTCCATTCCTTTTCATTCTCGTAATCAAATACATCTTGGATGAATTTTTCTTTGGTTAATTTTTCAGTCACAATGCCTCCTTGCGGTTTTAGATTACACTCTTTTCGATAGATTGAACCTTTAAAAGTTACAAAATAACCCCGTAGACAGGGTTAATAAGATTGAAAGCGACGGAATAACTGATTAGATTAAGGTATTAATCAGGGTGTAATATTGAGACTGAGATCTCAGTAGAATAAGATCGTTACTGAAATGCTAATACCCTGAAAAGCATCCGTGGTGATAATTGCGATGAGTTGGAAACTCTGTTTTCAATTTAACACAAAAGCCGTCGGGA
Source organism: uncultured bacterium (assembly GCA_964640055.1). Lineage (GTDB taxonomy): Bacteria > Fidelibacterota > UBA2242 > UBA2242 > JAFGTP01 > CAZXFH01. The sequence goes on from CAZXFH010000078.1 coordinate 1,197, forward strand.
AAAATTTAGGTAAAATAATGTACTGTTAGCATGCTTTTAACCATTGGTGTATAACTATAAAATGTTCTTGACATGAATAATTTCTTTCCTGTATATTAAAGTAGTTTGGTGTACAATTGTTTAATAACGCAGCGGTTATTTTTTAATTTGCTTAGGAAAATATTCATTTAAAATTATTTGTTAATTAAATCAAAATGTGAAATAATAGCTATGACAGTCAGGAAATCGTAATATGAAAAAAATGTCATACCAGTGGTTTCGTAAGAAAATCAACATTATAGTTTCCATTTCAATAGTGGCCATCCTGGTTCTGAGTGTTTTTACGGTTTATCTGGTGAATGAGAGCAAAAGAATAAAAAAGGAGAAACAGCAAGATTTACAGGTCATTACCAAATTTAAAACTGATCAACTAGCCCGGTGGCACCAGGAACGAATTGGGGATGCCTCGGTATTATCCAAAAGGATTCATTTTATCGAACGGGTGGAGCAATGGTTGCACAATAAAGAGAATGAAGCCGCGTACAGGGGCATTATTGAGGAACTGAATAATTTGAAAAATGCCTATACCTATGAAGCGGTAATATTATCCTCTGTCAATGGTGAATTGCTATTAGCAAGCGGCTATCAGCAAGAAACCCTGTCTGCAGTCACCATCAATGAAGTCATTAAAGCGGTTAACCAGCGGCAGATTAGAGATACTGATTTTTATCGTTGCCCCTTGGAAGATAAAATCCATCACGATAACATTATTCCGTTAATAAACAAAGCGAAGAAACCTGTCGCAGCCCTAATTTTACGAACTGATCCTGATATTTTCATCTTCCCTTTATTAGAGTTTCAATCATATCCAGCGGAAAGTTTTGAAACCCTAATCGTCAGACAGGAGGGTGATAGTGTTGTATTTCTGAATGAATTGCGCTACTGGAAAAACACGGCCTTAAGGCTGCGTATTTCCCTTTCCCGGGAAGCGGTGCCGGCCGTGCAAGCTGTCCTGGGATATCAGGGCATCTGGGAAGGCAGGGATTATCGTGATAAAAACGTTGTTGCTGCGCTAAAACCAGTGGCAAACACACCCTGGTTCCTGATTGCTAAAATTGATAAAAATGAACTCTATCAAGAGCTATATAATGAATTTATATATCTAAGTATATTTTTCATATTGATTGTTTTAATATTGGGACTGATAGGATTATTTATTTATTTCCACCAGCAAAGAAATGTTTATAAACGCTTGTGGCAAGCACATAGTGAGTTTAAAACCACCTTATATAGTATTGGCGACGGTGTAATTACGACAGATACATCGGGATGTGTGAAATATATGAATCCTGTTGCCCAACGATTGACCGGATGGAAGGAATCCAGGGCACGAGGAAAGGCAATCGAAAAGGTTTTTAATATTATTAACGAAGAGACCCGTAGCAAGGTAACCAATCCGGTCAAACAGGTATTAGACGGTGGATTAATTGTTGGTCTGGCAAATAACACCCTTTTAATATCGAAAACAGGCAAGGAAATACCCATTGCCGATAGTGGTGCTCCCATAAAAAATGAAAAAAATCAGACCATTGGTGTTGTGTTGGTCTTTCGGGACCAGACTAAGGAAAGAGTAGCCCAGAAAGCCTTGCGTGACAGTGAGGATAGACTCAAATATATTTTTGAGTCAGCCAATGTAGGTAAGTCGGTTACCCTGCCATCCGGGGAAATTAATGTTAACAAGGCTTTCGCTGATATGCTGGGTTATACGGTTGCCGAATTGAAAGACACAACCTGGCAGGAACTGACCCCGGCCGAGGAGATCCCAGGTACACAAAAAAAGATTGAAAAACTGCTCATCGGTAAAAAAGATTCTCTCCGGTTTGACAAAAGATATATTCATAAGAATGGTGATTATATCTGGACAGATGTGAGTGTTACGTTACGGCGGGATCGAGCTGGTAAGCCGCTTTATTTCATTACAACGGTTGTTGACATCACCGAACGCAAACAGGCGGAAGAGAAATTAAAATCCAATTATGCCCTGCTGCGAATCGCCGGTGAAACCGCCCGTTTCGGCGGCTGGAGCGTTGACCTGGAGAAGAATATCTGCACCTGGTCGGATGCTGTGGCCGATATACACGAGATGCCGCACGGCTATGCGCCGCCCTTGGAGGAAGGCATCAATTTCTATGCACCCGAATGGCGGGACAAGATCACCCAGGTTTTTATCGCCTGTACCGAAAAAGGCATCCCCTACGATGAAGAAATGGAGATCATCACAAAGAAAGGGAATCGCCTTTGGGTACGCACGATCGGCAGAGCAGTGAAAGATGAAAACGGCAGGATCATTAAAGTGCAGGGGTCGTTTCAGGACATCACCAAGCGCAAAAAAGCCGAAGAGGCATTACACTGTATTAAATGGATGTTGAGCAAAAAAACAACAGAAGTAAAAAGTGATCCGGTTCCGTCTTATGGCGATCTTACAGAGCTGAATACGAGCAGGTTGATTCTTGATTCGGTCGGTAAAAATGTTTTAAAAGACATCGCGGATGACTTTTTAAGATTACTGGATACATCATACGCTATTTATGAAAAGAACGGCGATTATGTCCTGGGTATTTTTGCTTCCGGCTGGTGCCGTTTTATGGATCAGGCTTCCCGGGAATTGTGCGACACAGACGACAATAAAGAGGCGCTGAATTGCGGTAAATGGCTTTGTCATGAATCCTGCTGGAAAGAAGCATCACTTCCGGCGATAGAATCAGGCCGGCCTGTGGATATCGAATGCCAGGGTGGTATTCATCTCTATGCATTGCCGATTGTTGCCGGTGATGAGGTTATCGGCGCCATTAACTTCGGCTATGGCGATCCACCGCAGGACAAAGAAAAATTGAGCGAACTGGCTGAAAAATACAAGGTTCCTTTGAATGAGCTGGAAAAAAAGGCAAGTGAGTATGAGACCCGTCCGTCTTTTATCATTGATACGGCCAAAGAACGGCTGCAGGCTGCCGCCAATCTGATTGGCGAAATCGTCAGCCGCAAAACCAAGGAAAAGGAAATAATTAAACTCAACGAACAGCTTGAACAGAAGGTGGCCGAAAAGACCAAAGATCTGAAAGAAAGGGTTGCCGAACTGGAACGTTTTCATGATGCTACCATTCAGCGCGAATTCCGTATCAAAGAACTGCGGGATGAGATCGATCGGCTAAAAGGAGAAACAGGATGAGCAAAGATGTAATGAAAGCGAACCGTTTTTTATCCATATTCCTTGTGCTCTGCATTCTCCTATGTATGTCTTCATTGAGCGCTTTTGGCAGAGCATTGTCTTCACCCACTGCATCCGCCCACACTGTTGGAGTAGAGCGAAAAGTGCGGGTTGGCGTCTATCAGAACGAACCCAAAGTCTTTTGGGATGAGGAGCGCCAGGCTGCCGGGCTGTTCATCGAGCTGCTGGAGAAAATTGCCGAAGAGGAGCGCTGGAATCTGGTGTATGTACCGTGCGCATGGCCCAATTGCCTGCAAGCCCTGACCGATGGCGAGATCGATCTGATGCCCGACGTGGCCTATTCGGCTGAACGGGAAGCCATCTATGATTTCCTACGTACGCCTGTGCTCGAATGCTGGTCGAGGGTATATGCCGCGCCGCAATCGCAGATCGTTCAGATACCTGACTTGAACGGCATGCGGGTCGCCGTGCTGCGTGGTTCCATCCAGGAGAGCGTTTTCGAGCAGTTGATGGATGGCTTTGGTTATGAGATGGATCTTGTCGCCACCGATTCGTTCGAGCAGGCTTTCAAACTGGTCGCAGACGGTCAGGTCGATGCGGCCATCGCCAATAATCTATTCGGCGACTATTTTTACCAGGAATACGGACTGTCCAGGACGGCGATTGATTTCAACCCGGTCAAGCTCTATTATGCGACCGCTGAGGGGCAAAACGCCGATCTTTTGGCGGCCATAAACCGCCACCTGGACGAGTGGATTCCACAGCGCGGCTCGCCCTATTACACTACGTTAGGCCGTTGGACAGAATCGCAGGCGCGCCATCGCGTACCGCCTGCCGTTTTATGGGTCATCGGAGGCATCGGTGTGCTCTTGCTCGCAGCCATAGGGGCGACGGCGCTGCTCCGCCAGCAGGTTAAGATCAGGACAGAACACCTGGAACAAATCAACGTCGAGCTCCAAGAGAGCGAAAAACGCTTCCAAACCCTGGCCCGGATTTCGCCCGTGGGCATCTTTCGAACCGATACCAAGGGCGCGACAACCTACGTCAACCCACAATGGTGCGCGATTGCCGGCCTTTCGGCGGAAAAGGCTATGGGGGATGGGTGGCTCAAAGCGGTTCACTCCGATGATAGGGAAAGGTTGCGCCAGGGATGGCAGGAGGCGACTCAACTGCAGCGACCATCTTGGGCGGATTACCGTTTTATACGTCCGGACGGGACGATTGCCTGGGTCATGGGCCAGGCAGTGCCCGAAATAGACGCCGAAGGTCAGATCGCGGGCTATGTGGGCACCATCACCGACATCACCGAACGCAAAAAGGCAGAAGATGAACTTCGAAAATTAAAAGATGATCTGGAAATTCAGGTGGCAGAAAAAGCCAAAGAGCTGAAAGAACGGGTTGCTGAACTGGAAAAATTCCATGACGCGACCATTGATCGGGAACTCCGTATGAATGAGCTGCGGGAAGAGATTGAGCGGCTGAAGAGAGATAAGAAATGAGAGGCCAGAATCTCATGAATACCCCTGGGATTCGACCCGGCATAAGCGATAGGATTGGGAAGGGCTTGAGTAGCCCCGGGATTCCTGACCTGTGGAATTCCGCAAGGAATATTCCACTGGGTTATCCCGGGGGTGGCGTGATTCCCAAAAAACATTTGGGGTTTTCAACCCCGGACCGGAACAAAATATGAATCTTAAAAAAAATTTAATTATCCTGGTCCTGACATTGTCGTTGACTTCAATATCTGCGCAGGAGATAGACTCTCCGAATACTGAATTCACACTTTCCGATACGATCTGCATTGCTTCAGAACCGGATTACCCACCCTATTGTGTCATTAAGGACAATGGTGAAGCCGATGGTTTTTCTGTTGAACTCTTCCAGGCCGCAGCAGCTGCAGTTGATATTAAAGTCAATACTAAAATAGGGATATGGAATCAGATAAAACAAGATTTGGCTGAGGGCCGGATCGATGCCTTACCCTTAGTCGGGCGAACGCCGGAACGGGAAAAATTGTTTGATTTCACATTTCCTTATATGTCTTTGCATGGGGCCATTTTTGTCAGGGAAAATACCACGGGTATCGATTCAGTAGAGGACCTGATGAACAAAACAATTATTGTCATGCAAGGAGATAACGCGGAAGAGTTTGTCAGACGTGAAAATATATCCAAAGAGATCATTACAACGCCTACGTTTGAGGATGCCTTTCGCATGCTGGCCAGTGGCCAGCATGATGCGATTATCACCCAGCGGGTTATGGGGCTGCAGCTGTTGAAAAAAATGGACCTGAAATCCATTATTCCCCTGGATATACAGCTTGACAAATTTCGTCAGGATTTCTGTTTTGCCGTTCAGGAAGGCGATCGTGTGCTATTATCCCGACTCAATGAAGGCCTTTCCATTGTGATTGCCAATGGTACTTTTGATGAAATCCATCGCAAATGGTTCAGTCCGGTGATTCAGAAATATCTATCATTAAAAGATATTATTAAAACTTCACTTTATTTTATAATTCCCTTCATATTGTTGTCTTCGGTAATCATGACGGTCGTTTTACGGTCACAAGTGAAGAAAAAAACCAGGGCATTGCGTCAGGAGATAGCCGAACACAGAAGAACGGGCTACAATTTGCATAAACAGCAAATGTTACTAAAAAAGATGGAAAAGATTACCAAAGTGGGTGGCTGGGAATATAATACGGTTACTCAGAAAATGAAATGGACCGACGGGGCTTATGCGATTCACGGTGTATCACCGGCTGATTTTGATCCGTCAGATATGAATAAAAATATTACATTTTACCATCCTCAGGATCACAAGAAAATTAAAAAGGCGTTGCGAGGGGCAATTGAGTATCAGGAACCCTATGATCTAAATTTAAGGTTTATTTTAGCCGATGGAACTCAGAAATGGGTACGGACTATTGGACGGCCTGAATTAAAGGATGGTAAGGTTGTGCGGATATATGGTAACATATTAGATATCACCGCACAGAAAGAAAATGAAGACAAACTGAAAGAATTGAAAAATGAATTAGAAACAAAGGTTGCGGAACGCACAGCAGAGCTGGAGGAAAAGGTAGCAAAACTGCATAAAAGTGAAAAGGCTATGCTTTATATGGTGGAAGATTTAAATAAAATGACCCAAGAATTGAAAAACGAGCAGTTAGAACTGGCCGCATCCAATAAAGAGCTAGAGGCTTTTTCTTATTCTGTTTCCCACGACTTAAGAGCCCCCCTGCGATCTATCGACGGTTTCAGCCGATTTTTACTGCAAGAATACAAAGATAAACTGGACGACAAGGGGGTGCATTACCTGGAACGGATACGGGCCGGCAGCCAGTGCATGGGAGCGCTTATTGATGATTTGCTCTCTTTATCCCGCACTACCCGTAAACCCATGCAATGGCAAGAGGTTAATTTAAGTAAAATTGCCCATGCAATCCTTGATGAACTTCGGAACCAGGATCCGGAACGGGCGCTTGAGGTCAATATCAGAGAAGGGCTTATTGTGCATGGCGATTATATACTATTAAAGGCTGCAATTGATAATTTAATGGACAATGCCTGGAAATTCACAAAAGGAAAAAAGAAGACCCGGATTAGTTTTGATATGAAAGTAAAACAGGGAAAAAAACAGTATTTTATTAAGGACAACGGAGCCGGATTTAATCCCAAATATGCTGATAAATTATTTTCACCTTTCCAACGCTTGCATTCCAGCAAGGAATTTCCGGGTACCGGCATTGGATTAGCTAATATGTATCGTATTATCAGGCGCCATGGAGGAAATGTTTGGGCAGAAAGTAAAGGTGATGGTAAGGGGGCAACATTTTATTTTACGCTATCCCATTAAATATCTTGGCGGAAAAAACTAATTGGGCATAGTCACGGAGTAAAATATGCTCTATTTAACCAAAAAGTACTTTATAATAATATTTGAATAAATAGCATGGCAATCGCATAAATTAAAAGGTAAAATTTATTGATAAAGAGCAAAAATTAGGGGAGGGTAAAGATGGGTATTAATAAAGAGCGAGATATTCTCTTGGTTGAAGATAATCCTGATGATATTGAGCTAACCCTCAATGCACTGAAAGAGAACCATATCGCCAATGATGTTATCGTCGCCCATGATGGCGAAGAAGCACTCGATTATCTGTTTAGTAAAGACGCTTATGCCGACCGATCCTCTGGAAAAAATCCAGCGGTGGTATTGTTGGATCTGAAACTACCGAAAGTGGATGGTATTCAGGTTTTAAAGGAGATCCGGAACAATAAACACACCCAATATATACCGGTTGTTATTCTGACTTCTTCTAAAGAAGAAAGGGATATCATCAATGGATACAAGTTACGTGCCAACAGTTATATTCGTAAACCAGTGGATTTTGAGCAATTTTCAGAGGTTATAAAAAATTTGGGCCTGTATTGGCTTATTCTGAATGAACCTTTACCAAGGGAGATATGATCAATGGAAACTACAATCCATACGCTAATTGTAGAAGACTCCCCGGATGATGCTGAGCTGATTGCCCATACTCTTGAGGAGGGAGAATTTAATGTCAAGTGGGAACGGGTGGACACCGCAGCAAGGATGCGGGACTTGCTCAATAAGCAAAAATGGAATATTATCATTGCCGATTTTGTTATGCCCCGCTTCAACGGTTTAGAAGCCCTAAAGCTGGTTAAGGAAGCAGATATGGATGTGCCCCTTATTATCGTATCCGGGACTATTGGGGAAGATGTGGCTGTGGAAGCAATGAAGGCCGGGGCACAAGATTATATAATGAAAGACAATATGATCCGCCTTGTTTCAGCATTCAAAAGAGAATTAAAAGAGACCAGCATACGCCAGAACAAGAGAAAAGCAGAGCGAGCACTCCGGCAGATCCATCATATCTACCGGGAAACCATCGAGAATGCCCGGGGCATTCCCTATCAGTTTCGCTATTCAGATAATTCCTATCAATTTATGGGCAAAGGGTGTCAGGAGTTGTTTGGAATTGAACCCGCAGAATTGACCTTTTCAAAAATGCGAAATATGGTTCAGGAAGCGGGAGTTATTGACCCGGATGGCCCTGTGGATTATCATGAGTATAATAAGCTGTTCAAGCAGTGGAAAATAAAAAAATATCGTGTTGATTTAAAAATTAAAACACCCGATGGACAGATAAAATGGGTTAGCGATCGTTCTTTACCGATTTATGACTCAAAAACAGGTGCGGTTAGCGGCGCGATGGGTATTCTTCAGGATATAACTCAACAGAAACAGGTGGAAATGAAACTACGTGAAAGTGAGGCGCGTTACCGAACAATTTTCGAAAACACTGGAGTTGCGACTGTTATCATTGAAGCCGATACAACCCTCTCCTTCGTTAATGAGCAGTTTGAAGTACTCAGTGGATGTAATAAGAACCAGGTGGAGGTGTCTTAGCTCAGCGTGAATTGGAGTATTTGACATCCTTATTTTAGTTAACATTAGCACTTTTATGCAACCTTTTTCTGATTTTTTTTCTTTGTTCTTTGGCATACTGAAGTTTCTCCTGTCTGGCTTGCAGTCTTT
>CAZXFH010000079.1:0-9930 GCA_964640055.1 uncultured bacterium
AAGCGGGGTTACTTCCTGACGACCCAAAACTGTTAAGTAAAATCATGCAACAATAACTCAGGAGAATTTTATGAAGGTCATTGCGGATTTCAGCTTAATTCCGATCGGTGTGGGGGTCTCCCTTTCTCCCTATATTGCTCAATGTGAAAAAATATTAAAAGAATTCAAACTAGAACTAAATTTGCATAGTTATGGTACCAATATCCAAGGAGAATGGGACGAGGTTATGGCCGCTATTAATAAATGCCATAAGGTTCTGCATGCCCAAGGTGTTCCCCGGATCACAACCAGTATTAAATTAGGTACCCGAATCGATAAAGATCAGCACATGGCGGATAAGGTTAAAAGTGTCCGACAAAAAATATAAAATCTGATAATTATGAAACTGGTTTTTTAATCGTTTATGTCGGTGGTCTTGCTTTTTTCCTTAATGAGCTCTTCTGTATCGATCAAGGGTTTCCAGTCCGCGTTATCATAGCCCTGCAGGGAAGCGAATTTTCGGGATAAATCCTGCTCTAATTTGGCGATTCTTTTCTGACTCTCATTGTCTATCGGGATATATCCACCGGCGATCATATCATGGCCCCCTACTGTATCCGGATTACCAACCAGTTTTTTAATAAACTCACCCGCTTTGGCATCCCGGTTACTAGAACGAATGGAGATAACAAGCTGGTTTTTATAGGAACCGGTTGTCAAAGCCCAACTCTTTTGACGATGTTTCAATAAAAAATCGGCCATTTCAGGGACAATCTCCAGGTTCGGAATTTTTCCCATATGGGCACAGATCAGATTGCGAAAAGTATAAGTACGGTTCATGGTTTTGGTCAGGGCAATAAAATAGGAGTGGGGTAATTTGGGATGTAAAATCTGGGAGAGCTTGCGAAGGCTGCATTTGGTAAAAACGGTTAAATAGGCACTGATATCCTCCTGAGTGGCCTCGCGTCCCAAATCTTGTGTTTCAGAACTGATGGCATAGGTTAAAGCAGTGGCCAGATTAGAAGGAATTTCCAGATTACACTGCTCCAGCCAACTGACCATAATAGAAGCCGTAACCCCGATTCCCGGTTTAATAATGACCAGATCGGCTTTGGTATCCTTGCGTTGCGGATGATGGTCGATCACGATATGATAATGGATATCAGGGGTGTTACTGGCCTTGGGCTGACCGTCAACCAAAGCAAAACAATCATATTTATTTAACCGAACACGATTGATCTCCTTGAGGTGAATATTCAGTTTATTGATCAAGGTCCGGTTCTCAACCCGTCCGATATTACCGCCATAGGCAATGCTGGCTTTAACTGTGCTGCGCTGTTCAGCAATATATCCCAAAGCCGCGGCAGAGGCAATTGCATCCGGATCAGGATAATTATGTAGAAGAATTAAAAAATCTTTTTTATCGGACAGGATATTATCCAGTTTCGCCAGATTCTCACCCATGGTCAGTTTTTTTATTTTGATTTTATTTTGTTTATCAGCCATTAGGAATTTTTATCTTTTTTCGGGGTGGATTTATTTCCTAATATATCTTCAATAGCATCTTTTCCCAGGGTTTCCTTTTTCTGTAAAGCCTGGGCCAGTTGATCTAAGCGCTTGCGATTCTTTTTCAGAATTGATAGGGCCCTCTCTTCCCCTTCCCTGATTATTCTCTGTACCTCTTCATCAATTATTTTAGCCATATGTTCGCTGAAATCCTTGGCCTGGGCGATCTCCTTCCCTAAAAAGGGATGGTTCTCACCCTGCTTGAAGGTGATGGGACCGATTTTATCGCTCATCCCCCACTGAGTGACCATACGCCGGGCCAGCTGTGTGACCTGTTTGAGATCGTTGGCAGCACCATTGGTAAAATCTTCGAAAGTAATTCTTTCCGCTGCCCGACCACCTAAAGAGACGGAAATGCGATCCAATAAATATTGCCGGCTTAGGTTATGGCGATCCTGTTCGGGAACCTGTTCCGTGACACCCAATGACCGCCCCCGCGGGATGATGGTAACTTTTTGCAACGGATCCGCATGGGGTAATTCATAGGCCAGTATGGCATGTCCGGCTTCGTGATAGGCGATCATCTTCTTTTCCTCTTCCTGGATTTTTTCTTCCCGTTTGGCCCCTAACAGGATTTTGTCCCGGGCTTGGTCAAAATCCTTTTTACTGACCCGTTTATGATTTTTACGGCCGGCCAGCAAGGCGGCCTCGTTAACTAAATTTTTCAGATCCGCTCCTGAAAATCCCACGGTACGAGAGGCAATATTTTGAAGGCTGACATTTTTTGCCAGAGGAACTTGACGAGTATGTATTTTTAATATTTTTTCCCGGGCCTCTCGTTGCGGAAGCTGCAGGGTAATCTGCCGGTCAAAGCGGCCAGGTCGGGTAAGGGCCGGATCCAGTACATCGGGACGATTGGTGGCGGCCAACACGATCACCGATTGGTGCGGCTTAAAACCATCCATTTCGCTTAATATTTGATTCAGAGTCTGTTCACGCTCATCATGACCACCACCCACCCCGGTCCCGCGTGAGCGCCCCACCGAATCAATCTCATCAATAAAAATAATGGCTGGTGCTTCCTTTTTAGCCGTGTTAAACATATCCCGCACCCGGGAGGCACCCACGCCCACCAGCATCTCTATAAACTCAGAGCCACTTATGCTGAAAAAAGGTACATCGGCTTCACCGGCAGTGGCGCGGGCCAGCAGGGTTTTACCGGTTCCCGGAGCACCCATCAGTAAAATACCTTTGGGAATATCGGCACCTAGTTTTCTGAATTTGCTCGGATCCTTCAAATAGCCAATGATCTCCTTCAGATCCTGCTTGGCATTTTTTAAACCGGCGACATCATTAAAGGAAATATCAATGCTAGATTTCCGGTAACGCTTGGCCTTGGATTTACCAATATTAAACAGACCGCCGCCGCCAAATAAACCTTTATTTTTCTTACGCATACGGCGACTCATATACCAAAAATATCCCATAATCAGGAGCCAGGGTAAAATGAAAATTAAAATAGTTCGCCACCAGTTATTGCCTTGGGATTTGGCTTTGATCGTCACATTGTTTTCCTCCAGTAAGCCGATCAATTCGGTATCCTGTATCGAGGCGGGAATAACTGTTTGAAAGTATCTATATCCGGTACTATCCTGCTTGTCTTTGCTAACCTGCCAATATTTATCCCGGAATTGTCCATTGACTTCATTCCCTTGTACGATCACCTGGGAAATTTTCTGCTGACTCACCTGTTTCTTAAACTCAGTGTAGGAAATAGTGGTGGTCTTGTCCCGGCTGAAAAAATTAAAAATATAGAAAAATACCAGCGATAAAATGAGAATCCATACGATAGAGGTATTAAGCGGTTGCTTTTTTTTCAGCGGTGATTTCTTTTTTAATTTATCCTGCATGTAGCGTGACTCCTGTCGTCAACATTCAACATCTATCTACTCAATTTATTATTATCTTCTTGATTTATTCAATATCCTCCAACTCAACCTTACGGGAAAAGAATTCCAGTAGGTCCTTTAGCACGATCACACCTGCCAGTTGATTATTGCCATCAATGACCATTAAGCGGCTATTATTGGTATGCCGCATAACCGACAGTGCTTTGACCACATCTTCTTCTTTATTAATTGTGATATCAGCATCACAGGAAGTCATCACATCCCCGACCGTTTGCTGACTCCGTTTTTCAGACGGCACTTCCTTGACTTGATTTACAGTAATACAACCGGTTAATCTGCCATTGTCAACGACCGGAAACATCTTATAATTGTATTTATAAAGATAATTCTCGATGAAATCAGAAAGTCGGATATCGCTACCGACAGTGACCGGATCTTCTTTCATGAAACGTTCCACTTTCTCCCCTTCCAGGGATTTGCGCATCACAACCTGCTGATAGGACATACGGGATGCATTACGCATAAACATACCGATTAAAAACCACCAGACACCACCGATGAAATTACCCCCGATAAACTGAAAAACACCTAAGAATATCAATAGAAAACCAAAGCCGGCACCAATACTGGAGGCGATCCGTGTGGCCCATTTTATTTTCTTTTTCCAGGCCCATAAGGCTGAGCGGAGAATTCGCCCCCCGTCCAGGGGAAACGCAGGCAACAGATTAAAACCGGCTAAAATCAGATTGATAAAAGCCAGATAGGAAACCACTCCGGTCAATGGTTCAGACCAGTCACCTGCTTGTGCCCATAAACGCAGTCCATAAAAGAAACCGCCGGCGACAATACTGGCTAAAGGCCCGGCAATAGCCATGTAAAATTCAGCTTTGGCGCTTTCCGGCTCCTGGTGCATTTCAGCTACACCACCAAAAATAAATAGCGTAATGCCACGGATAGGTAAGCCAAAACGCCGGGCGATCATTGAATGCGAGAGCTCATGAAAAACAATGGATAGAAATAATCCCAGGGCCCCCAGTGCTCCCATCCACCAGTATGATTGGGTACTGAGATCAGGATAAAAATGCGGGAAAAGGCCTTGGGCCAGTGACCAGGTGATCAAAATCGCCAACAGTAACCAACTGAGGTCAATTTTTACTTCGAATCCAAACAGGGTAAATAGTTTTATTCTTTTTCCAAACATGGCAGGCTCCTTACTAAACTTCTTTATATAAGTATTTGAAATACATCAATTTCCAAGTATTAAATTTATAGAATACTATGGAATTTTTCTATACTTATCTTGACTATTCAGGAGGCGTGGATAGGGAGACAGAGCTGTTAAGCACAGCCTTGGTCAAAACTGCGGCACTTCCCTGGTTTACGGAAATTTCCAGCAGCTGGCGGGAACCAATGATGGCTAATAATTCACCCGGTGCCACCGACCCATAGGCTGTTTGCAACCCGTTTATGGTCCTGCCCTCTATTTTAACGGTAATCTCTGTCGGTTGCAGGCTTAATTTTCTGATATGCTCCACCTCTATATTGGTAAGTAAATTACCGAAATGATCGATATGGATAATGGTACCCCGAACAGCCCCGGCTTGAATTTCCGGTACAGGTATGGGTATTGTGGTTATATTTTTCACTTCCCTGCCCAAATTATCCAGGGGTTCACCCAGAGAGAGATGGGCGGCTACAGGGGCAAAAATATCCCGGCCATGAAAAGTATTACTGACCCGGGGTAACCAATACTGCGGATTATCTGAGAAAATTATCTTTTGGACGGTTTTTTTCTGATAGATCCTGGTAATCAACCCGTTATCCGGACAAACAAAAAAATGGTTATCAGCTTTTAAGACGATGATACCCCGTGATGTGCCCACACCGGGATCAACTACCAGGGCATGAATCGTACCCTTGGGGAAAAAGGCATAATTTTTATAGATCAGATAATTGGGCCACAGGAGATTATGGGCTTCAATTGCATGGCTCAGATCAATGATTCTAGCACTGGGATTTATTTTGGCGATCACCCCTTTCATCACGCCTACGTATTCATCCTGCAAGCCAAAATCAGAACTTAAAGTGATAAATCCAGATCGTCTTATTGACATGGAACTTCTCAGGCAGTGTGAATTTTTTGGGGGGTTACATACAAATTGCCACCTAAGTGATGCAAGAGTTCTTTTTCTGCCACTATTTTCCAGACTCCGCGCTCAAAGTCAAACAGCCCCTCTTCCGCTCCGGCGTAAACGGCTTCGCCAATAAATAACGAATGATCTCCGGTATCAACAGTTTTATACAAACTACACTCAATCTGGGCTACGCATTCCTGAATGCCAGGGGGCTTTACGTGGTGTGAATTCTGAGTATGTAAACTAAACTTTTTAAACTTATTAACATCTTTTCCAGACACTCTTCCGCAGCCATGGGTTTGGGATAACAGGGGCTTATGAGGCACATTGATCACAAATTCCCCGGACTTTTTGATCATGTCGTGGGAAAATCGACTGTGCCCAACGGAAATGCCCAACAACATCGGATCATGACTGAGCGGCGTTTGCCAGGCCAGGGTGATGATATTATTTTTTAACTGATGCCGGGTACTCACCAGGATTACACACCCGGAATTAATTAAACGATTTGCACGGTTCACAGCGACTTTTTTCTTCATAATTCTGGCCTCTTTTCTTTTACAACTCCTTACCCTTTAAACTTAATAACCATTTTTAAATAGCAAAGTAATTATTTAGGCCAGCAACTTGAAAAAGATCTCTAATAATGAAAATAATATTTGCATATTATTTATATACATATAAATTAATAGCATAATTCAGTCACATCTTTAAAATACGCAGCTATTAGGTCTTAATTTTAAAGTTTAGCAATTAATACAACCATGGTCGGTGTCATACTAAACACTATTGATTTAATTATCTATTATCAGCGTGATAATCATATGAAGGGAGGAGAGTATGCGACATTTACGATGTTACATCCTAATAACCACACTTTTTTCCGTCTTTAATTATCAATTATGGGCAGATCAGTACCCGACAAACTGGACTGTTGATAAAGATTTAGAAACATCTAAAGAAAGTACTATTGTTCAGGGGGGATCATATAGTTGTAAGATAGTTGTCAATTCTGGTACACAATCAAATTGCGACCTGATCAATCAGTCAGCTATCTCGGTTAATCCGGGCGATGATTATACAATAGAATTTTGGTATCAAACCAGCTCCCATGTGAAAGGAAGAATTGTCCTTTATTGGAATGGCGACAGCCCAGATTATGGAGGCTACACTAGTCCGAATGTTACCTCATGGACACAATTCAGCGAAACAGGGGTCATACCCGCTGGATGTGATTCACTGAAAATTGGGTTGAGGTATTATGATATCGACTCATTTACCGCACCGGAAACCCAGTACTTGGACAATATTTCTTTTGAATCCCCGGATGGTAATTATAGATCCATAACCAACAATGGATTTGAATCGTGGATATCTTCTCCATTAGCCGGAACCGTTTATATAAGTGAAGTATCCGATGCAGAGAATTATCATAATGAATTCCTGGAATTGTACAACAACAGTGAGGATATAATTGATTTAACAGATAGTAAACTTATTATGCAGGACGATGGTACTGTATTTGACATTAAAGATTATACAGGTGCTCAGGAAATTCAACCTCATAGTCTTTTTATTATTGCTCGCGGAAATGGAAAATCATCTTTTGAAAGTGAATGGGGAACCCTACCGGAAGGTGTCGCCTATAATGAAGGCTCCACAACCATGTATTTTGGTACCTCGACAGCCCGGAGATGGGTTCTAAAAGATAGAGGGACTTCCGATACTGATGATGGTATTCTCATAGATGACACCGAGCAGACGGTTGCTGGTGCAGATAAACGCCATTATCAGGACCCCATCGGAACCTGGAATGAAGGCCCTGTTTCCACGGCAACACCCGGTGAGCTGGAAGGTGATCAGGACAGTTCCCTTCCTGTTGAACTTCAGGATTTTAGCGCACAACCCTATTTTGATAAGGTTAGCCTCTCCTGGACTACTTTTAGTGAAATTGAAAACCAGGGCTTTATCCTGTACCGCAAATCCGGTAATGGCAATTTTCAAACTATAGCCAGTTATCTCCAGAATCCTGATTTGGTAGGTCAAGGCACCACCTCTGAGCAACATGATTATCAATACATGGATACCGCTGTTCAGCCTGGTAGAGATTACAGTTACCTGTTAAGCGATATTGATTATCAAGGCATGGAGACCAAACATTATACCATGGAAATCACTCTGCGCACGCCGGTGCAAGAATTGGCAACTGCATATCTGGGTGCTATTTACCCCAATCCCTTTAACACCTGCTTTACCATTCCCATTACCTTAAATGACGCTTTACCCATTAAAATTGAAATGTTTAATACCGGCGGCAAGTTGGTCAAGATGCTGGATCTACCGTCTCTCACTCCTGGCTCACATCATATTCCCTGCACTGCCGAGGGGCTCAGTACCGGCATTTATCTGCTCAGGATCAAAGTGGGCGCCTACCCATATTATAAAAAATTGGTTTTCCTCAAATAATACTTTCGAAAAAATTAATCATCCGATAAATCACTTCCCCGTACTCACCCTACAATCTGTTCATATTCTGCAGGAATAGTACGCTATAATTGGTATGCTCCTGCTTCAATTGGTATTAGGGTATGCTGAACAGATACTTGGTCTTATTGACACAAAATATTAGATTCAGAAGGATTAACTCAAACAAGGGAAAGGGGGTATTCATCAGCCTGCAAACAAAATGGATCCAAATGTGGGGAATAATTGTGCTCTGCTTGAATCTCATCCAGGGCCAGGTTAATACTGAAGTATACCGTCAAGGAGATAAAAAGCAGGGCTTCCAAAACAGGGCCAATCTGAACCTGGGATTCCAAGGCGGTAATACGGAATTCTTTACCCTGGATTTTCAAATCCGCTCAGATTACTATCAGGCACCCTTGAATGGCTTCTTGGTCATTTTCGGCGAACAGAAACGCAAAGATCAACACCTTTTTGCCAATAAAGGATTTGCTCATCTGCGCTGCATGCGGGCTCTGACAAAAGGATTTACCCTGGAAGCCTTCACGCAACAGGGATATGATGATTTCATCTCCCTTAAATCGCGTCAATTACTTGGTTTCGGGCTGCGTACTTCCGCAGTCGATCTAATGGCTGGGGACAATGAAAATGTAGACTTGATCATCCATATCGGAAACGGATTGATGTGGGAAAAAGAAGAATTGACCCTTCAGGAAAATCATACCACACGCCTGCTGCGCAGCACCAATTACCTGACCCTGAACTGGTTTCCTTCGGCAAACAATACAATTCTTTCCACCACTTACTATCAATTTGATGTGCGTAATGTCGCAGATTTCCGGATTTTGTCCAATATTAACTGGAACATGCAGATCAGCCAGCGACTGGAACTTAGTATTAGTTTTGATTATCGCTATGATAATGAACCACCAACTGACCGCCAGCCCTATGATCTCAAGTTAACCAATGGGATTACACTAAGCTTTTAAATAAATTGACTGGTTTTTTGCCTATGCAAATAAAAAAGTTATCCTGGAAAATAATGCTGCTGACCGCGGTACTCATTGCATTGGTCATACTGGCCATATCGGTCCCCATTTACTGGCAAACCCGCCTCAATATGGAACGGCAGTTGACCCGCTTCATGGAATCAAATCTGACTCTGATCCAACAGAATATGGATAGGGCTCAACTTACCCTGTTAACGGGATTTTTCAAGGCACCAAGTCTTCAAACCCGACTGGATTCGGTGTTAAAGGTATATCTCAAAAAATTGGACTTGCGTTCAATCTATTTGGTAAATCCTCATGGTGTTATTCTCTATTGCCTGGGTGACTCACAGGGTGCCCTGCAGTCGGTTATGCGGCATCAAAATCAAATCCAGGATATGCCGGCAGATGCCCACTTTGCCGCTCCCCTCTTTAAAGATAAACAAGGTACCTTTATTAAATCTGTTTTTACAAATATGGCGCTGGATGGTAAAAATGCCATCATTCTGGGAATTGATGCCAATGCACTGTTTTTGGAAAAAGCCGCTGTGCTGCGTAAACAGTTGATATACATTGGTATTTTTGTTCTGGGTGTCAGTCTTTTACTTGCCTCTATCCTCAGTCAGACATTGACCCGGCCTCTGGATCGGCTGACCCATTATGCAAGACAGATCGGCAAGGGTCGTCCGGTAAGTTTTGGATTACGCAAGCGCCGGGATGAGATCGGATTTCTGGGACAGACGATGCAAACCATGCAGAATAATATCAAGCAAAGGGAGAAAGAAAATAAGCAGTTGATCGCCTCCATAGCGCATGAGATCAAGAACCCATTGGGTGGCATGCGGATCAATGCGGAATTGTTACTGGAAGAAGCCAAAAAACATGGTCCCTTATATAAGTACGGGAATGCCATCCATGGTGAAATAAAACATTTGTCCGAAATTGTTA
>CAZXFH010000080.1:0-9835 GCA_964640055.1 uncultured bacterium
AACTCCATCCCCGCATCGTGCAACGAAAAAAGATTGATGTGCTGAACGAAATACAAGCTGTCCACCATCACTTTCACATCAAACACTTTGCCTTTTATGATGATGCCCTTTTTCACGCCAAGACGAACCATATTATCCCTATCTTAGAGGCTGTTCGCGACAGCCAGCTGGAACCCAACTTTCATACCCCCAACGGACTTTTTGCCCGCCAGATTGATGCTTACCTCGCCGAATTGATGGCGGCGACCGGCTTCCAAACCATCCGCTTAAGCCTGGAATCAGTCGTTCCGCGCTGGCAAGCAGCCTCATCCAATAAGGTCGCACAGCAAGATTTTATCCGTGCAAAAAGGAACTTGAATAGAGCGGGTTATCAGAGCAGTGATATCGAAGTCTACCTGCTGATGGGCTTGCCCGGACAAAAACCCACGGAAGTGGAAGCCAGCCTTCGCTTGGTAGCCGCTCAGGGTGCCATCAGCCGCCTGGCTTCCTTTGCACCTCTACCCGGCACCCGGGAATGGGAAAGGGCTAAAAAACTAGGCTTTGTGGATGACAGGATGGACCCTATCCTGACCAATAGCACCCTCTATCCCTGCCAGTCCGCCATCTTTCCCGCCCAGAAATTCAGGCAGCTGCGACAACTCTCCAATCAACTCAACAGCACTGTCCGTCCCCAAGTCAAAACCACTGTTCCGGAAAGGAGCTAACATGGGGCAGATCCAAAAACAGCCGCATCAAAATCCCTTTTGTGCGCTTATGTGGACTTGTGATGACCATTACCAAAAAGCGATTAATTTGTTAGAGCAAAAATTCGGTGAAACCTTAGGTCAAGGTCCGGTCTACCCGGTAACTGACTTTACCCAATATTACCAAAAAGAATTTGGGCCTGACCTGAAAAAGCAACTGCTGGTTTTTGAGCCGCCGGTACCCCTGGACCATTTTCATGAAATCAAATTATGGTCCCAGGCCCTGGAATATCAGCTGGCAGACCCTCAATCAGAGAATCGTGTGATCAACCTGGACCCGGGTTATCTGGGCCCCTCCCAGCTGGTGCTTTTCTCCACCAAAGGATATTCCCACCGCATCTACCAGGGCCACGGGATCTACGCCGAAGTCACCCTCTTATACATGCACGGCCAATTTAAAAAATTACCCTGGAGCTATCCGGATTACACCTGGAAACCCAATCTGTCCTTTCTGAAAAAAATGCGCGACCAGATCGTGCAACTGGCGCGGAATCAACCGGAATAAAACCAACCTGCCTGGCCACCCAGACATTCTGATAATAAAACACAATATATGGTACTTCTACTACCATACTAACCAAATTTTTCAGTCCAGAACAGGTAGTTGCCGGCTGCTATGATCATCAGGGTAAAAAGGCTGGTTTTAGCAGCGGTTTGATCCGCCCATAAGGCAAGACCAGACGGATCGGTCCCTGGTTATAGGCCGCGATCTCATAGGGATTGTAGTAAAACAGCAACCCCTTGTCGGTCAGCGCCCAATTATCCGGCAACTGAAACTGGTTACCGTCAAACCAGAAACCAGCCTGATCAAGGGGAGTATCCGGCAACAGATTTTTCGAACGCCGGAATTCCTGTTCGGCAATGCGTTTCAGTTCTGCGGCACCTGGGTCTGCGAGGATGTCATTCAAGGCCAGCACCCTATTCTGCGGCTGGGTCAGACTGTAATAAGTCCTCTTTTGATTGGGATGAGCACCACCCGTAAAAACCACTTCTGCCAGGCGCAAACTGATCAGTGCTTTGGTATTGTGGATCACCGCTACCCGGCGCTGCAGCTCCCAGGGGGTGTTATATTCCGGAAAATCGGCCTGCAAGGACTGGTAGGAGGCCTTCATCTGATCAAAGACCTGGCCCAGTGAATCGGTGCGGGCATTGTCATAGATGGACTGGCACAACAATGCTTTGATAAAGGCATTCAGACTGTCCGCTACGCCGGCTGTGAAGCGGGGATAAACAAACAACAGCGTAATCAGGCTTTGCTGCAGCGAATCGTCACTGACATAGCTGCGCTGGAAGCGCTGACACTCATATCGCAGGGTATCGGGCGGTGCCTGCCGGGCGGGTTGAGGGCGCTGCTGAACGGTCTCGGGTTTCTTTTCACACCCCAGGCAAAATATTAGCAGGGCGCTTAAGAGCAGAGAATTGACTGTCCGCTTCATATGGAACCTCATATTTTAAAAATCACGCTGTATTCCCGGGACTGACATTTTTTGACTGACGGCACAAATTAAATACAAATCCGCAGGAATAAAAAGTTTATTTGGCCGGCGGCCTTCAATCCGGATCGGGAGCTGTAGACAATCACCTGATATATTTTCCCATAGGTCAATTAAAAATAATTGTATTTAATTTATCCTCCGATCCCTTAAATTAATCGGTACAAACCCGGAGGGCTTTTGGCTGAATTCATCAAAATTGCTGTTCTGGACAATGAGCTGCAGGCCCGCTATCTGGAAGCGCTGCTCAAGGAGCAGGAGATTCCCCATCGCCTGCACAGCTATCACGACTCTGCCTATGACGGTGTTTTTCAAAATCTAAAAGGCTGGGGACATGTAGAGGCGCCGGCAGAATACCAAACCGAAATATCAGAAATTATCAAAGAAATCAATACGGAGCCACCCCATGAAGAGGCATGAAAAAGCAGTTGCGCGCCTTAGGTTTAGGGGTCGCTTTTAAGCGCCCGGTCCTACTTAATCCACCGTCTCAACTGGCCTCTGTGACAGAAAGGAGTTAATAGTATGCAAACAGCAGATCGTAACGCATTGATCGCCGTCCCCATTGTGGTTCTGGTCGCCCTGGGCGTGGCCCTGGCCGGCAGCCAGCAAGGTGCTACCATCGGCGGCATCCCGGTTTTCGCGCTCTGTGTAGGGCTGATCTTTATCATTCAGTGGCTGGCTTTTAGCATAGCCTATTTACTGCAAACCGAAAAATTCTACGATCTTATAGGCAGTCTTACCTATATCGTGATCATTGTCCTGGCAGTCATCCTCAGTCCGGAAGTGGATGCGCGCACGATCCTGTTGCTGATCCTGATCGTGATCTGGGCCGCCCGCCTGGGCAGTTTTCTCTTTTTACGTATCCATAAGGCTGGCAAGGATGCACGCTTCGATCAGCTCAAACCCTCTTTCCCGCGCTTTCTGAATGCCTGGACCCTGCAAGGCTTATGGGTCTCCCTGACCCTGGCCGCGGCCCTGGCAGCGGTCACCACCACTTACCGCCGGGGACTGGGGGTCTTGGCGCTGATCGGTTTACTGGTCTGGATTTTCGGGTTTGCCTTTGAAGTGATCGCCGACTTTCAGAAAAGCCGCTTCCGGGCTAACCCGCAAAATAAGGGTAAATTCATTCATTCCGGTCTGTGGGCCCACTCCCGGCACCCGAATTACTTCGGTGAAATCGTCTTATGGATCGGTATTGCTCTCATTGCTATACCTGTCCTGCGGGGCTGGCAATGGGTCACCCTTATATCGCCACTGTTTGTTACGCTGTTGCTCACCCGGATCAGCGGCATACCCATCCTGGAGAAGCGTGCTGATGAAAAATGGGGTGGGCAGGCTGATTATAAAACTTATCAAAAGCAGACCCCTGTGCTGATCCCGCGACCCTTCAGAAAAAAGTAATGGGTGGCGGTTTACTTTTCGGTACAGATGTGGAATTCTTTTTACAAGATGCTAGTTCTATACATATTTCTATGATCAAAAAACCCTATCCAACTCTGTCATCATTCCAACCATCACAACTCAAATATCGGATCAAATTACCAGTGAAATAACATAAATATCGAGTTATGCGTGTTTAAGGCCTCGCGAAAACAGGTGTTATAAAATGTGTTCGGGCTGGCCCCAGTTAAAAATGATACCCCCCTGATTTTCCCTTTGATAAGGGGGACAATTTTTTGTGTGTCTTGCACCTGACCCTGCCGCATTACTACAAGGGGTTCCACAGCAAAGTCCCGAAACGAGAACACCAGCAAAACACCCGGCACCCAGGTATAATTTAGACCGCCTCACAATTCATTGTGGGGATTACTTTCCCCCCTCTTGAGGAGTTGTCAATCCGCTTACTAACGGAAGAAGGGGGGCCAGGGGGGTGGGTTCATATCCGCCTTCTGAAACAGGAAGCATTTTAGCCTGTTTTTAGCCAGTCTTATCCCGACGGGTCGGGGTTGGTTCTTTTTGTATTCCGTCAAGGGGCGGCCTTCCAACCCGCTCCAAGCTCCATCGGGACGCGATATTTATCGCATGAAAACACTCCTTGCTGTCCTTCACCAGCCGGATCTTTACGCCTGTAAACGGGAATGATCAATTGCCAATGTTTTGGATTTAATTATCTAGTTCGTATATTTTGGTAAAGAGAAGGAAGGGTGAATGCGCGAAGTTGATACTCTCTTTAATAAAGCAAGCATCGCAACACAGAACGGGAATTTCCTGGCTGCCATCTCTGCCTATCAGAAAATTATAGAATTAACAGATGAATCCGATCAAGCACACCATTTATCGTGCTGGGGTATTGGTGAGATATATTTAAATAATCATCAAATTCAAGATGCCATTACCTATCTTTCAAAAGCCGTCGAGTTGGCACCGGACCAGGCACACTATCAATATTTATTAGGGTGTGCCTTTACCTATGATGAAAATATTGATAAAGCGATTCATCATTTGAAATTAGCAGTGCAATTGGATGATTCCTTTTGGCAATTTTGGAATCAATTGGGCTGGGTCGTCGGACATAATAAAGACCTAGACCAGGGCATTGAATATTTAAAAAAGTCAGTTGCACTCAATCCGCAGGTGTCAAAATCCTATCGGGACTTGAGTATTTTATATGCTCAGAAAGAAAATTGGAAAATGGCCCTGTTAGTCATTGATAAAGCCATTGCAGCCGAACCGGAAAATGAAGAGAATTATCGCATTAAAGCGCAATTGGAAAGTTTTAAAAAAGCCTTTGAGCAGTTCGGAGAAGGGGAGTAGGCCCAACTTGCCATTTACGGCCGGTTTATTGATCCGGGCACCTCGTTCTGTTATGGGTTATTATACCGTTAGACAAACAATGTCATTAAAGTGAAAGATGGATATGATTGCCGATCATATGACAGAATAAAATACCAGAAAATTCTCGCTATCCTCTGTCGGCTCTGCGGTTTATGAATTAATCAGATTGGAAAACATTTTCTTGAGTCAGGTCTGCAATGAAACAGTTTCGCAGAGTGGTTGTTATTGTTCTTTCTTTTTGGGTAATTTTCGCTAAAATACAGTATATTTAAAAAGATGTACAGGCGGATTGTATCGCTATTTTTAAGTGGATTGCCTGGCAGCTGCCGGATATTAATACCGGTTTACCGGGGTTGTCAGCAGTAATATAAGCATCTTTCAACCGGAGGGATAACATGAGAAGCATACAAGATATCAGTTTAAAAGACATTACCCGAAACAGAACGTATTTCCCGTCTCCTGAAACCTGGGAAGATCAAATCCTTTATTTTCTTCTTGCCGATAGGTTCTCCAACGGGAAAGAACAAGACGCCTATAATCCCGAGACGGATTATGAAAAGGTCCTCAAGAATGAACGGGCGGCCAAAGAATGGCATGCATTCGGCACGAGGTGGAATGGAGGAACCATCCAAGGGATTAGAAGTAAAATTGGCTATTTAAAGCAACTCGGTATTACTGCCATCTGGATTAGTCCGGTCTTTAAGCAAGTAGCGTTTGAAGAAACCTATCACGGTTATGGTATCCAGAATTTTTTAGCTCTTGATCCCCATTTTGGAACAAAAGAAGAGCTGAAAGAGCTGGTGGAAGCGGCCCACAAACAGAACATGTACATCATTCTGGACATTATTTTGAATCACACCGGCAATGTGTTTGCATACCAGGAGCAGGCACCGGGATACAATGGTAGTGAATTTGCCATCAAAGCCTTCCGTGATAAAAACGGTGAAGCGACAATCCCGGTTGATCAGATCGATGTCGACGCGATATGGCCGGACGGAGGTGTCTGGCCCCTGGAACTGATGGCTGTGGAGACCTTCTCCCGAAAAGGGCGAATTATAAACTGGGATAATTATCCCGAATATACGGAAGGGGATTTCTTTGCTCTTAAAAATATTTATACGGGAAGTGGGGAATATGACCATTTCACGCCCTCTCAGGCGCTGAAAACGCTCACTGAATGTTATAAATACTGGCTTGCCTATGCTGATATCGATGGATTCAGGCTTGATACCGTGAAACACCTTGAGCCGGGTGCCACGCGGTATTTTGTGAGAGAAATTCATGAATTTGCCAAAACCCTTGGAAAACATAATTTTTATATTCTGGGTGAAATTACCGGTGGATTCGAATTTGCTATAGAAACCCTTAACAAAACCGGTATTGATGCGGCATTAGGAATTAATCAAATCCCGGAAAAACTTGAAAATGTAGCGAAGGGATACCTTGACCCCATGGAGTTTTTTAATTTGTTTAAAAATTCTGACTTATTGGGAGAAGAGGAATATAAATGGTATAAAGATAATGTCGTTACTATGTTTGATGACCATGATATGGTGATTCAATCCGGCAATAAAAGCCGCTTTTGCGCCGATAAGGCAACTGCGCCGCTCTTGTTAAACGCCCTGTTTTTAAACCTCATGTCACCCGGAATCCCCTGTATCTATTATGGAACCGAGCAAGGGTTTGATGGGAGCGGAGACGGCGACAAGTATGTCCGGGAAGCGATGTTTGGAGGAAAATTTGGCGCCTTCCGCACCACGAACAGACATTTTTTTAATGATCAACATCCCGTCTTTCTTGAATTATCAAAAGTAATCAAGATAAGAAAAGAACATTTAACCCTCCGGCAGGGACGAATCTATCAGCGAGAAATCTCCTATAACGGAAAAGAGTTTGAACTGCCGCATAAACTTGGAGACAATAGACATACAGGGGTGATTGTCTGGTCGCGGATCCTCAGTGATGAAGAAATCGTACTTGCTGTCAATTGTGATTTGGAACAGGATCGGCGTGTTGATACAACCATCGATGCATTCCTGCATCAGGAGGATCATGAATTCGAATGCATCTATTCTTCTCGCCCCTCGCAGGCAGGGAGTACTGTCAGAGTAACCGAGATCATGGGCAAAGTAGTCATTCCTTTAACTGTACCCCGGGGCGGGTGTGTGGTGTACCGTAAAAAAGACAAGTGAGATTCTTTCACGCAGCGGCTGTCAAATCTGTTTCGTACCCGGGGTGTTAAGCGGCAAGCGGCCGGTGAACTTGGATTTGCTTCTATCACTTTAATGTCATAAAATTACCGGCCGTAAAGCGCTTTATTATTTATCAGGGAGGAATTATGGCTAAACAGGAGCAGGTTGTTGATAAAAACAGGAAATTCGGCGGGAGCTGGTTTTTAGTCATCGCGCCGGTCTTTGCCTGCGCCTTGCGCATCTGGTATGACTTTGGTAAGCAGGGCCTATTCGATCAGGTGAACGGCGGTGCGCAGGTCGCCCAGGTACTGATCGATAACTGGCCCATGACCCTGGATATTGCCGGCTGGTTTATCGGCGGCGCGATCGTGTATTATTTCGCCAGCCTGGTACCCAAGGATATTCTGGTCAAGCGGTCCGGTAAGTACGATGAGACTTCCCTGCTGTCCTATCTGTGATTCCTTTCGGAGCTATACCATACATTATCAATTTCGTGATGAAAATGGTAATCTGTGTGACGGGGCCAGCACCGTTTCCGGCGCCTGGGAGATCGGGTTTGTGCCCCTAAAAATATTTCTCTGGCTATTATTCTTATTTGCCAAGGCCTCGTTTGTACCTTACTATGCGGCCTTTAATCTGCTCCGTAACTATCCCCTGGTCTGGCTGAAGCGGATTTTCAGTAAAAAGAAAAAACAGCCGGCCGCCCTACGCAGCTGAATACCTTAATCGCAAAAAATATATGACCCCCGGCACCTTAATGGGTGGCCGGGGTTTTTTTATGATAGGGAAATTTTTTGCAGGTGGGAAACACCCGGCTATTTCAATTGATTTTCAGGGGCAATTGAGCTAGCTTTGAGGGCTTATGCACAACTGTAGACAGAGGAAAGATGATCATGTCAAAACATCCATCCATATCCGTCCTGATACTTGTTTTATTATGCGGTTCCATTTCCCTGACGGCCCAGCCGCTGATACCGGTGCAAAAATTTATTACCCGACCGGTGCAGACGCCCGCAGGTATTGTATTCAGCGACAATCAGCGGTCCGCCCTGTATTTGTATCAGGATGATCAACTAACGGAACTGGTCTCTGCCCCGGGCTGCGGCTATTATTTCAGCCTATCGCCGGACCGGCAGACCCTGGGTTTCAAACTGATCCGGCCGGACGGTCGCCAGGTACCGGCCCTCATTGATCTGGCCAGCACAGAAATCACAGAGTTGCATACCCCGGTGGCTCAGGCCGGACAGGTCAGTTTCACCCGCGACGGCCGCCATGGCTATACGCTTGGCAACACACTGCATATCTCTGACGGCCGCACCTTTGATTTGGTAAGCTACGCCAATCTAGCGCCGCTGTCGCCGGACGGGCAGTGGGTGACCTTTAATGATGATCAGGACCAGCTCTGGCTGCTGGAACTGAACAGTGGCCGGCGTCAGCAGATCACTGATCCGGCCGGTAGTTATTATTATCCTCAATGGTCACCCAATGGCCACTATCTGCTCTATCAACGCATGGATGGTCAGTTAAGGGTCTATGATCTGAATGCAACCCAGACCTATATCCTGGGCAAGGGCCATGCGCCGGCCTGGTCGGAAGATTCCCAATCTATCGTTTACTATAAAAAAGAAATCGCGGGTCCGCAATTAAAGAACACCGATCTCTATCTGAGTCGTTTCGATGGCAGTCTGGTGCGCCAGTTAACCGACACGCCCGACCGTTTTGAAATGGATCCCGGCTTTACGGCTGATGACCGGCAGCTGCTCTGCCACACCTATGATCGCCAGGAGCTACTGGTATTTTCCTATGACCAGAAGCGTCAGCGGCTGGACACTCCGCTAATTATGCTGGACATAAAAAAAAAGACTTTTGAATTAAACTACTTTCCCAAATCAAAGGATATTCAAACCACACAGAGTATGGACGTGCCCTACCTGCATCAGGTCTACGACGTCCCCAACTGGTTCTGGGGCTATTATGCCTGCGGACCGACCACCGCAGCCATGCTGCTGTCCTATTACGATATTCTGCCCAAATGGGAAACCGATTGCGCATCACCCAGTCAGCATGTCAGTTACTGGGGCCGCTATATCTGCGAAAAGTACCGCTACAATGAAGTCTATTATCAATGGGGTTCCTCTCCGGCCGGCCATGCCACCGGCTATGGGGGGTATGGTTACATGTGGGGTCTGGGCAGTCCCAACTCCAAAATGGCGGATTACTATGAAAATCACGGCCTGAATTGTGATCAGGACTGGAATGCCCAGGGCTACTGGAGTAAGGTCACCGCCGACATCAACGATGGCTATCCCTATACGCTGTGTGTCTGGCTGACCGGCTCCGGCCACCTGATTCTGGCCAAGGGAATTGTCAGCGGACAGCATACCGTGATCTGCAATGACCCCTATGGCGATCGCAACACCTATGGGTATCCCTCCTATGACGGCGACGGAGCCCTGTATGACTGGCCCGGCTACAACCACGGCAATACCAATCTGGCCTATGCCGGTTCCGGAGTGCCCTGGACTGTCTCGGCCCATTACACCCCTCTGGCACCGGCCGACACTCTGGTAGATGACCTCCATGTGAACAAAGGCTTCTACCTGCATGCCGAGGAGCCAGCCTCCATGATTTA
>CAZXFH010000081.1:0-9283 GCA_964640055.1 uncultured bacterium
CATCCGGTCTTGAGATCCTCTTTCATTCTTTCATAAAACTTTTGACACTACCATTTAAGCTGATTTTAAAATAACAAAGGGGCTTGAAAACCACAAGCCCCTTATATCTCTAATCAAGATGAGCCTGCTGTTTACTTGTCATCCTCTTTTTCCTTTGCAGATGTTTTTGTTTTGGACTGACTCTTTTTCGTTTTACCAGCGGTATCCTTTGGCTTACTCTTTTTTTCATTTGTTTTCGTTTTCTTTTCAATTGACGCCTTGCTGGTTTTCTTTTCTGATTTTGCGGCTGTCTTGCTTTTGGTGGTCTTTTTCGCTCTGGGCGGCTTTTTGGTACTGGCTTTCTCCTTTTCTGCGGTACTATTTTTTTCAGAGCTCTTGGCTGATTTCTTGGCTGGTTTTTCAGTTTTCGTAGCCTTAGTGCTCTTTTTCTCTTCCGTCTTCTTTGATTTGGTTTTCTTTTTAACGGTTTCTTTGGTTTCCGTTGCTGTGGTGGCCTTTTTTTCCGATTCGGTTATTTTATCAATCACTTTTTTAGGTATCTCCAGCTTATCAGAAGTTTCCCCTTGGCTGGACATATAGGCTTCGGTTTTAGATTTTGGTTTTTTTGATATGGCCTGTTGACGGGAAAGAACTACTTTTTTATCGCGCTTATTGGTTTCCAGCACTTTCAGCTGCATTTTCTGTCCGATATCGATACTCTTTTTCACATCTTTGCGGTCTTCCTTAGGCAGCTGGCTAACCGGAACAATACCTTCGACCCCCTGTTTCAATTTAACTACAATAACATTATCGCTGATTTTGATGACCTCGCCTTCCACGATCGCACCTTCCACAAAGGTACTTTCGATCATGGGCCAGGGGTCTTCTTCAACCTGTTTCATACCCAGAAATATTTTACGATCGGCTTTATTGATATCCAGTATTTTCACCTTAACTTCATCACCCCGATGAACGATCTCTTTGGGATGTCTTACCTTACGTGTCCAGGACAGATCGGCAATATAGACAAATCCATCAAAACCTTCTTCCAGCTGAACAAAAACGCCGTTCGAAGTGATTTTAGTTACTTTTCCGGTATACACAGAGCCAATTTTGTATTTATCTTCAATCGTCTCCCAGGGATCGGGTTCCAGTTGTTTGTACCCCAGGGAAATTTTTCTTTCTTCCGGATCGATACTCAAAACCTTAGCGTTCACCATTTCACCCAGCGAGAATACTTCAGAAGGATGTTTAATATGGCGCGTCCAGGATATTTCCGATATGTGAATTAAGCCTTCCACTCCTTTTTCCAATTCAACAAAAACGCCGTAATTGGTAATATTGACGACTTTACCTTCTATTACCGAATCCACCGGATATTTCTGCTCGATACCTTCCCACGGATGGGGAGTAAGTTGTTTGAGTCCTAAGGAGACCCGCTGTCTTTCCGGATCAAAGTCAATCACCTTCACCTGAATTTCTTCATCCAGGTTGACAACTTCACGGGGGTGATTGATCCGTCCCCAAGAAAGGTCGGTAATATGGAGCAGACCGTCCAGGCCGCCCAAATCAACAAAAACGCCAAAGTCGGTGATATTTTTCACCTTTCCGGAGAGTACATCGCCCACCTTAATTCTGGAAAGCAATTCTTCCCGTTTCTCCTTGAGATCTTCTTCCAACAGGGCTTTACGGCTTAAAACGATATTCTTACGTAATTCATTCAGCTTGACAATCCGGAATTCATAGGTTTCGCCCACATAGGAATCGAAATCGGTTACAGGTCGGATATCGATCTGGGACCCCGGTAAAAAAGCGTCAATACCCATAACATCCACGACCATGCCGCCTTTGATGCGACTTTTAATGGTGCCTTCCAGGGTTTCATCATTGGTGTAAACATCTTTGATACGTTCCCAGACCCGCATGAAATCGGCTTTTTTCTTAGAAAGTATCATTTGCCCGAATTCATCTTCTAAAATATCCACGAATACTTCAATCTCATCGCCAACCTTGGGCAGTTCACCTTCACCAAATTCATCTCTAAAAACAACGCCTTCGGATTTAAAGCCCACATCGACCAGGATTTCATTATCCCGGACGGAAACAACCTTGCCGACCACGCGTTGTTCTTCCTGAATATCCTTTAAGGAACTTTCATAGATTTTAGCCTGATCCTCATAGGACTCTTCTTTTGCCTCTTGCAGATCTTCTAATTTAAAGACTTTGACCTCTTCGGAGATCGGTCCGGTCTCAATCTTTTCTACGGAATACTTAACTTCTGGGCTTTTGTCATCCTGCTCTGGAGTTACAATAGACTCCTCATCCATACCGACAACTTCGCCAGAAGGTTGTGAGTTAGTTTGTTTTTCTTCTTCTGTCATTAATGATTTCCTGTTTTTAATTAACCTTGATTTACTCTATCCTTGATCTTACATAATCTAAGATCAGCTTGACTTGTTCTTCAAAATCCAGATCAGTCGTATCAATAACGACCGCATCCGGCGCTTTCTTAAGGGGCGAATGGGAACGCGAGGAATCGATCTGGTCACGTCTTTTTAATTCAGCAATGACTGAGTGCAAAGAGAGATCCTGGCCCACTTTATGATAGTCCTTAAGCCGACGATTTGCGCGTACTTCCAGTTCGGCATTGATATAGAATTTGAAATCAGCCTGCGGAAACACATGCGTTCCAATATCGCGGCCTTCCATGACCACGTTGGACTTTTCCGCCAGCTTGCGTTGTTCGGCAACCATGGCTTGGCGTACACCGGGTATGGCACTAACCGGGCTGACTAAATCAGAGACCGCGCTGGTCCGGATAACCCGGCTAATATCTTTTCCATTCAAAAAGGTATGTAATTCAGCATCAATCCATTGAAAGTTGATGGCGGCTTGCTGAGCAACAGCAGTGATTTTTTTCTGGTTACTGACTGCTATTTTTTGTTGAATTATTTCCCAGGTAATGGCCCGGTACATGGCACCGGTATCAATATAGGTATAGCCCAAGCGTCGTGCAACCTCCCGGGCAGTACTACTTTTACCAGAACCAGCGGGACCATCAATCGCAATTACGGTACTCATTTTCCCCCTTTCAAATAGCCAATAAATTTAATTGACTCTCGGATAAATAACAATTCTTTTCACTAATTTTTTAATTGGCAAAGCTGTTTTAAATGGTCCACTTCGCTGTCGGTCAGATAACGCCAGTTACCGCGGGGCAGGTTTCGGTAAGTAATGGAGGCAAAACTGACGCGGTCCAGGGCAGTGACCCGGCATCCCAGCGTCTTGAACACCCGGCGGATCTCCCGGTAAAGGCCCTCTCTTAATTCCAACTTCACCTGCATTTCTTCTGGTTTTTGCTGAACTTGTATTACCCGGCCATGGGCCACTTGCCCTTTATTTAGGGAGATACCATCCTGAAACCGTTGTGCCAAGTCCGAGGGTAGATCTCCCCTGACAATCGCCAGATAAATTTTAGGGATTTGAAAGCGGGGATGGGTCAATCGATGGTGCAATTTTCCATCATTGGTCATCAACAATACGCCGGTGGTATACATATCCAATCGTCCCACCGGCTTAATCAATGGTAATCCCTTTACCAATTGTGTCACATTTTTACGGCCGAATTGATCTTTTAAAGTGGTTACCACTCCCCTGGGTTTATTCAATACCACATAGGTTAGCCTTTGGGGCCTGAGTGGCTTTCCAGCAAAACTTACTTTATCCTGCGGGGTGACATAGGTTGATAAATCAGTGACGGTTTTTCCGTTAACAGAAACCCGGCCCTCTTGGATGAATTTTTCACATTTTCTCCGTGAACCGACACCGCATAACGAAAGATATCTATTGAGACGTATCTGTTTCAATTTCCGGCTCGGATTCATGCTCATCAAGCAATTCTTCGATTTCCTTTAGTTTAGGCAGGTCTTTAATTGATGAAAGGCCAAAGTATTCCAAAAAATGTTGTGTGGTGCCGTATAGCAGCGGTCGACCGGGTGCATCCAAACGGCCCTTTATTTCAATTAAATTTTTTTCCAAGAGGGTCTTTAAATAAGAACTGACCCCCCGGATAGCATCGATATCACTTTTTGTTACGGGCTGCTTATAGGCAATAATGGAAAGGGTTTCCAGAGCTGAACGGGTTAATTTGACAGTGCCTCTGTTTTGATAAAGACGGCTAATCCAGTTATCGTAACGTTTGGGTACCATCAGGCGATAGCCACCGGCGATTTCATGGATTTCCAGCGGTATTTCCTTTTGCTGATAATAGGTGTTCAGTTCTGCACAAACCGCAGCCAGATCGATATTCTCCTGAAGACATAGTTCAACTTGCTTTTCTGTCAGGGGATCATCGGCGCTAAATAATAGCGCTGAAATAATTTTATGCTTTTCACTTAGGGTCATCATTCTGTTTCCAGCTTAGTCATCCACAGGTCCCCGAACAGGGATTTCTGGAAAAGGCTATATTGTCTTGATTTCACCATTTCCAGGATCGCTAAGAAGGTCACGACTACTTCCAGGCGGTTACGCAGCTGTTTGGTGATTTCCGAAAAACGAATCCGTTTGCGGTCAGCAAAGCGGCTACTGATCCACTGAATCTGATGATTGATACTGATCTGAATCCGTTCCACCTCATAATAGCTGGGTTTGGGCAATTTTGCCAATAATTTGCTAAACATTATTCCCAGGTCCAGCAGTTCCACATCAGCCAGAAATAGATCCGGATCATAGGTTGCTGTATGGGCGGGTATCTGCACCGTATGTACTTTGGCATGGTCTTCTTCCAGATCCTGTAAACAGGCGCTTATCTCTTTGAATTTTTTATATTCCAGGAGCATCTGAACTAAATCAGTACGCGGGTCCTCAATTTCTTCCTCTTCCTCATCCTCCTCCCGCGGTAACAGCATGCGTACTTTAATACGCATCAGCATGGCAGCGATGGTCAGAAACTCACCGGCTAAATGTAAATTCATACGATGCATCATTTCGATGTATTGTAGATACTCCTTGGTTATATAGGCAATCGGAATATCATATATATTGATCTCGTCTCTTTTAATAAAAAACAGCAGCAAATCCAAAGGTCCTTCAAATACATTCAGTTTGACGTGATAACTCATGGGCGCTGCATACCTGTTACTTTATTAAAATTGTGTTCAGCTAAACCTGTTTCAGCGGTCGGTTTATCCGATTTTCATGACCGCCCTGACTTCTGCAATGGTCTGGCCGGCAACCTTTCTGGCCCGCTGTTCCCCATCTTCTATGATCTCCATAACTTCCGCGTGATGATTGGCATAATAGTTGCGTTTTTCCCTAAAGGGCTCCAAAGTAGCCGCAATTGCGCTGGCACATTTTTTTTTACATTCCACGCAACCCAGCTGTCCCGCAGTACAACCCGCATATATCTCATCGGTCTGGTTGGCATTGAACTTCTGATGGTAGGTATAGACCAGACATACTTCCGGCCGCCCCGGATCATTGCGGCGTATCTTTTGAGGATCGGTAATGGCCTTCATCATTTTCTGCTGAATTTCTTCCGGGCAGTCCGAAATGAGGATTGTATTACCCACGGATTTACTCATCTTATTGCGATCCAGTCCGGGAAGACGGGCAAAATTGGTCAATTTTGTTTTAGGAAGGGGGAAAACATATCCATACAGTTTATTGAACCGACGGGCAATTTCACGGGTGATCTCCACATGGGGTGCTTGATCTTCACCCACCGGAACTAAATTACCTTTATATAAGAGGATGTCTGCGGCTTGCAGGACGGGATAGCCCAGGTGTCCGTAGATCATATTTTCTATATTCAGGTCCTGTGCCTGTTCTTTAAGCGTGGGATTACGCTCCAGACGGGCAGTCGTGATCAGCATGGACAGGATCAAATGCAGTTCGGGGTGGGCTTTTATTTGACTCTGCCGAAAAATCGGACTTTGGGTGTGATCAATGCCAACCGCCAGCCAATCTATGACCATTTCCAAGGTATTGTTCAGTATTTGGCTAGTATCCAAATTAGTTGTCAGTACGTGATAATCTGCAATCAAGTGAAAATTTTCATATTCCTGCTGTAATTTCACCCAATTTTCCAGGGCACCGACATAATTCCCCAGATGCATTCTTCCTGTCGGTCGCATTCCGCTTAATATTCTCGCTGTTTCCGTCTTTTTTGCTACCATAGGATAATTCTCTTTTTAATCTAAAAATAAAAAAGGGCGCCATTCATTGACTACCGAGCGGGCATAGCGTTGAAGAGTATGAATACGATGGGGCTTTTTAGGTCTGCGCAATAAAACCATCCCCACCTCCCGCAAGGTTTTATGCCCTTTTTGA
The DNA here is from genome assembly GCA_964640055.1 of uncultured bacterium. Classification (GTDB taxonomy): domain Bacteria; phylum Fidelibacterota; class UBA2242; order UBA2242; family JAFGTP01; genus CAZXFH01. Next base: position 6,310 of record CAZXFH010000081.1, read on the forward strand.
TTGTTACAGGCATGACAGGCGGTAACTAAATTGTTCCAGGTGTCACCGCCACCTTTTACTTTGGGAATCACGTGGTCGATTGTCAGGGGAACGTTCCGGGCGCCACAATATTGGCAAGTATAATTGTCTCTTTTAAAAATATTATTTTTATTCAGGATCGTCATCCATTGATTGATGCGGATATAGCGCTGGATCCGAATAATACTAGGAACGGGATAGTTCTCTGATACGGTCCTTAGTATCAAATCATCCACGGCTTTAACAATGGAAGCCTTTTCCTGAATTACCAATACAATCGCCCGTTTAACGTCACAGATAAGCAAAGGTTCATAGGATTGATTCAGAACCAGAACATTTCTATAAACCATTGTTTTTTGCATTTTTATACCCTGACCGGCTAATCCTTAAACTTGCGTGGTTTGGATAAGGTTCATGTAATCCGCGAGTTCTTCTCTGCGGGTTAACTCAACATCTTTGCCTGCTTGCACCGCCACTTCCGCAGCCCGGAAGCGTAGGTTGTAGGGCATGGAGAGCACACTTCCGTAGGCTCCGGCTTGCGTAAAAATTAATAAATCCCCGACCTCCACCGGTGGCAAAGCCCGGTCTCTGGTAAAAATATCAGTATTTTCACATATCTGACCACATACATCTACACTTTCAGTTTTCTTGTTCTCTTCCTTGCCATCGATAATTATCGGATGTTCCGCTCCATACAGAGCACTGCGAATCAGAATATTAAAGCCGGCATTCACGCCTACATATTTCCGGTACCCCTGTTTTATGCCCGTCACCTGGGTGACCAGATAACCGGCCCCCCCTACCAAATAACGTCCGGGCTCCAGAGCCAAATGGGGGGCTCCCAGTTGATGCTGCTTTACTTTACGCTCAAATACGGCCAGACAATCCCGGCCTACCTGCATTACATCCAGGGGTTCGGGATCTCCATAATAAGGAATCCCCAGTCCACCGCCCATATCAATAAATTCAAAAGTAATGCCTAAAGACCGCTGAATTTCTCCCAGCTGATCTAAAAAGAGCTCTAACATAATAGGAAAATGGGATTCGTCCAGCACTCCCGAGCCGGTCATGATGTGGGCACCAAATTTTTTTATTCCGGCCTTAAGGGCCATCTCATAGGCTTCATGTGCCTGCTCAAAGGGAATCCCGAATTTGGCTTTTTCTCCTCCGGTGGTAATTTTTTCATATTTTCCGCGTCCCTGCCCCGGATTAATCCGGAAACTAACCTGATCGGGTTTGCCGATTTCCAATAATCGTTTGAGCGATCCGATATCATCCAAATTAATATTAACCCCGGTTTCCAGAGCAGCAGTCAAATCAGCATAGCTTTCATAATTAGCGGTAAATAGTATCTGTTTGAGATTCACTCCGGTTTGCAAAGCCAGCTTTAATTCTCCCGGACTTACACAATCCAGGCCAAAGCCCGCCTTTTGGAAAAAATCCAAAATCGCAGGGTGGCAATTGGCTTTCATGGCATAGTAAAAGTCAACCCCAATAGTTGCAGAATAAAAGGCCTCTTTTAATGTCTTAGTATTAACCTGTATCTGGTCCCAATCATAGACATACAGGGGAGTGCCATACTTGGCTGCCAGACGACTAACAGGTAGTCCGGATATTTTCATGTCTTAGTGTTTCTCCTCATCATTTCCGATCGGTTTTCAAAGTAATATTTACGATAAATTTATACTATCGCTGGTAGCAGAGCAAGTAAAAACTACCAGATATAGTTATATATTAACAGGGTTGTAGGTGAACTTATCCTACATGATAACCCGAATGAAGTCATCATCAATTTCCAGATGCACGGAATCAAAACTGCGAATTTTCAACTTATGCTCAAAGCACCCTTTACGCAGGCAACCGCTTATGCCAGCCTCTTCAGGCAGTTCTAACTGAAAGACCGGGGCCGAACAGGTCCGGCAGGTCTCCCCTTCAGCTTGTAGAGAAACCCCACAATGGGGACAAAAAAACTGGACAACCTCTCCGTCGGGGATATCGATTTCTGATTTATGATCATAACTCCCAAATTCCGGATCCAGGTAAATCAGTCCTTCTTTATCTTGATATTTTATTTTTACTGCAATGGAATCCATATCATGAATCTTGACCTTGTCGGTCATTAAATCACATCCCTGGGAACAGTAAGCATGTTGAATATCAAGGATTTTATAGGGCTCGGCTGCCTTGGATCGTGAGAATTCAATATCCTTCATCCCTTCGCCCATAGTGAACTCCTCTTAAGGTTAATTGACAATCACACTGCTAAGTTAATCAATTTATGTCAAGAATACACTGATGATTTTTAGAATAACAGATTTCCTCAAAAGTCTCGCCTGCCTGGGTTGGTTGGTTACTCTTGGGATTCATAAATTTCGATGGTCAGTTCATTAATCCATTGCTTGCTTTCCCTAATAAACTGATCAATTTCCGATCTAGGGCGTCCCAGCTGGATCATGACAGTAGCCATGGCGGCCAAAGGGAGGGGGATGTAACGATTACTTGCGTCCTGGTAAAACATATCCAGACCTGCTATCATGCGCCGGTTTTTAGTGGGTTTAAGCCAATCTGCAAACAGACTATCACAAGGGGCACATGGGGTCCTGCTCAGATTGAAGCGATAAAAGGATTTACCGTCGAACAATCCATTTAGATAGGCACTTTTTATCCAGAAAGCATATTCGGGATATGCAGCTGTGATCTTATCTATCTTCTGCCAGTCATAACCATCCCAGAATAGTTTTTTCTCTTGCGCTGGTGACATAATAGCCAAAAACAGCAGTATTATAACCAGTTTTGTCTTCATTGTTTCCCTCGGATTTTAGTGATCTATAAGGTATTCAGGTAATTGGGCTTAATTTTACTGATCAAATAAGCCTTCAAACATATCTACGGCGTAATCCACTTTCGCCGCTAATCTTTGACACAGGTTACGCGCCAGAGTTCTGTATATGTTTTG
>CAZXFH010000082.1:0-9041 GCA_964640055.1 uncultured bacterium
AACGGCAAGGGTGTCCATCGTGAGGTGGAATCTGAAGGAAGCGGCAGGCAAAGCACGGGCCTGAAATCCCGACTTGTCGGGACATAGGAGGCCGTCATCTCGGATGAGAGGGCTAATCGACTCAAAGTCCAGTACTTGCCGGAAGATAGGGAAGTAAATGCAGCCGGTATACGTGTGCAGGCGGTTGCGCATTACCCGGGGAGGTCTGAGAGTTTGCCAGGTGAACTTTCAGAAGTCAGCCGCGGGTATAGTAGTTCCGGGGTGCCGGGACGTACAGTGGTGTGAGCGGCCGGAGGGCGTGAGCCCTCCTCTTACTCGATTTGATAGGTACTGTAATGCCGGTTTAATTTTCCGTAAAAATTAAAGGTCATTCCTAAAAATGGTCTAAATCTTAACTGACAAAATATTTTTATGGAAAATAGGGGTGCTAAACCCTTATATTTGCTTTTAGCATTTTAACAGAAGAAAAGGGGGGGGCATGGCAGATCAAAACACACTCTTAGTTTCGGATTGGCTGGTGATTGCGGCCTATTTTGCCTTAATCATTGGTGTCGCCATCTATTTTTACCGGAAGGCGGGCAAGGATACCGGTGAGTTTTTTCTCTCTGGACGCAATTTGCCCTGGTGGTTGGCGGGGACTGCCATGGTCGCCACTACTTTTGCGGCTGATACGCCCTTGGCAGTGACCGAACTGGTAGCCCGCAATGGGGTGGCCGGTAACTGGCTGTGGTGGAATTTAGCCATTGGCGCTATGCTAACGACCTTCTTTTTTGCCAAACTATGGCGACGGGCTGGGATTATGACGGACTGTGAATTCGAAGAGTTACGCTATTCCGGTAAACCGGCGGCGGTTCTGCGGGGATTTCGCGCCCTTTATATGGGAGCCTTTATGAATTTAATTGTCTTAGGTTGGGTCCATAAGGCCATGGAAAAGATTTTCCATGTCACCTTGCCGGGGATCAATTCCTATACGCTGGTTGCTATTGTGGCCATTATTATTGCTATCTATGCTTCGGCATCCGGCCTGTTGGGAACGGCCCGCACAGACAGCCTGCAATTTGTTTTTGCTATGGCTGGGTGTATTATTTTAGCCGTGTTGGTAATCAATCTGCCCAAGGTGGGGGGGGCTGCCATGATGAAAGAGAAGTTGGCCCCCCAGGTGCTTCAGTTTTTCCCTAAGATCGGTGACATAAATGTTCAGGGCGTGACCGGCGGTGTATTGGCCCTTTCGGTGGGAGCCTTTATTGCACATATCGGGTTACAATGGTGGTCGACCTGGTATCCTGGTGCTGATCCGGGTGGCGGCGGCTATATTGCCCAGCGCATGATGTCAGCCAAGGATGAAAAACACAGTGTTTTTGCGACCCTCTGGTTCACTATTGCCCATTATGCTATTCGTCCCTGGCCCTGGATAATAGTAGCCCTATCGGCGCTGGTATTACTGCCCCGGGAAAGGAGTGCGGATGTGCTTAAACAGGAAAATCCGCAAATGTATCGCCGGGTGGAAGAGGTTTACCGGGACCAGTCTTTGTTGCTGACCGAGGAGCCGGAATTTAAAACTACAGAATTCAGGGAATTTTATGAGCGCTATGAAAATACAATTGATCCGGGTGTGATGTATCCCAAGTTGATGGTTCGGTATTTACCTCCCGGATTGTTAGGATTATTGATCGCTACCTTTTTAGCGGCCTATATGTCCACCATTGCGGCGCAGCTCAACTGGGGTACTTCCTATATCATCAATGATTTCTACCGTCGCTTTATCAAAAGGAAAGCCGATGAAAAGCATTATGTTAAGTTGTCCCGCATAACCATGCTTTTGATGATTGTTTTATCTTTGGTCATTACCCGCTATTTATTACACACTATTTCCGGGGCCTGGGAGTTTATTATCAATGCCAGTGCTGGCATGGGGGCGGTTTTGATCCTGCGCTGGTTCTGGTGGCGGATCAATGCCTGGTCGGAAATCTCAGCCATGATCGCTCCTTTGATCATCTATCCCATTGCCCGCTTTAAATTTGGAATGCAGTCACCGATCACCCTTTACCCGGTTGTGGTGGGAACCTCGCTGGTCTGGTTAGGGGTCACTTTTTTAACACGTCCAACTTCGCGGGAAACCCTGCATAAATTTTTCCGAAAAACTCATCCGGGTGGTGTGGGGTGGAAAAAAATTGCGCAAGAATTGCCCGACGTTACCGGTGATAGTGATTTTGCCAAGACCTTTTTAGACTGGATATGCGGCGTGATCTTGGTTTATGCCAGCCTTTTTGGGATCGGAAAACTGATTTTCGGAGAATACTGGATGGCCTTACTCTATTTTGGGATTGTAATTATCGCGGCGGTCATCATCTATTTGCATTTATCCAAGATCGGTTGGGATGTGGTTGTTGAATGAAAATAGAATGGCTTGAGTGCACCGAGTTGAAGTTCAGAATGTAAATATGCAAGTTTTTCTATCACCGGAGAAAGTATGACCAAATTATTAAGACAGGTAGGTATGGGACATGTGCTTGCCTTGATTCTGGGAACGGTCATCGGTAGCGGGGTATTTATTAATTTGCCCATTGTGGCTAAAGTGGCGGGCAGTCCCTGGATGGCGGTTTTGGCTTGGGTCATTGGCGGTTTGATCTGGTTGCCCCAGTTGTTTATCCTGGCGGAAATGGCCACTGCATATCCGGAAGAGGGTTTTGGTTATCTTTATCTTAAAAAGGCGGGAAGCCCCGCTCTGGGATTCTTATATGTCTGGACCGTGTTCTGGACCAGTGATACGCCTTCCATTACCATTGTTGCCATGAGTGCTGTCTCAGCCCTGTCAGTCTTCTGGCCTGGTTTTGATATCCCCATTTATACGCGCACCTTCGCAGCCCTGATCATCGTCATTTTGACAGCAATCCATTATCGCAGTGTTAAAGGAGGCGGTTTTTCTCAGGTCGTTTTGACCATCACCAAGTTATCACCGTTGATCTTACTCTGTATTCTGGGCATTATTTATTTTGATACACAACATTTGTTTTTCCAGCCTGCCCGGCCGGAACAGGCTGATACGGGTTTTCTTAATCTTATGGTTGCCGGTGTGGCTGCCACCATTTGGTCCTATGCCGGGTTTACAAATATTTTATACATGGCCGGTGAAATCAAAGAGCCCAAAAAGGTAATCCCCCGCAGTCTCTTGATCTCGGTGGCCTTCGTGACCATTGTCTACAGCCTAATTGCCCTGTCTACCAGTGTTTTCGTGCCTTATGATAACCTGATCAATACCACCGGACAATTTGCTAATCCCTTTCTTTATCTCCCGGCTTTTGCAAAAATTGCAGCCGCTTTTTTGGCCCTGGCCGCGTTTACCAGTATGGTGGGGTGTATCAATGCCATGATCATGATTCAGCCGCGTATTGAATATGCCATTGCCCGGGACGGTTTATTCTTTAAAACCTTTGCCCATGTCCATCCCAAATTTCATACGCCGGATTATTCTATCCTGTTACAGTCCGGTCTGGCGATTGTGTTGTTGTTTATTGGTGGTATTGAGGCGTTGTTGGGTTATTTTACCCTCTCCTATGTCTTTCAGAATGGTATGGTGTATTGTACGATATTTTTCCTGAAAAAACGCGAAGATTATCAACCCAGTTTCAAATCGCCGGTCTGGCCCTTCATGGCCTTACTGGCTATCCTGAGTCAGGTATATTTGATCTATGGTACTTTTGCCGCTTATCCTAAAGGGGGCGTCATTACCGCTGCTGTATTGATCGGTACCGGATTGCCAACTTATTACTATTTCAAAAAGAATCAGGCACGGCGGGCCAGAAAGTCAACTACCAAGGCAACCAGTAACCGATAAGAGGTTTTGCCGGAAGAATTTATAGTGATGATCTGATTAAGATTTGTTTTTACATGTTGGATTCAACTTGGTAATATAGATTTTAAAGGATACGAAGATCCGTTTACATTAGACTTTTCAATAAAAATTGAAGAGTAGCTGGCATTATATTGAATCCAGATAAAATTCGTAAAATAATCCATATCGATATGGATGCCTTTTATGCCTCTGTGGAGCAGCGGGATTTTCCACGCTACCGGCGGAAACCGCTAGCCGTGGGCGGACCCGCCAGGCGGGGAGTGATTACGGCAGCCAGTTATACTGCCCGTAAATTCGGAGTTCATGCAGCTATGCCGACCCAGCTGGCCCTTAGAAAATGTCCCGGATTGGTGGTAATTCCCCCGCGGTTTGAAGTTTATCGGTCCGTTTCCCGGCAGCTGAGGTATATTTTTAAAGATTATACTGATCTGGTGGAACCTCTCTCCCTGGATGAAGCCTACCTGGATGTTACTCATAATAGACGGGGATTACCGTCGGCGACCCTGATTGCCAAAGATATTAAGGCCCGTATTAAACAAGAAACCCGATTAACCGCCTCCGCAGGGGTCTCCATGAATAAGTTTTTAGCCAAAGTGGCTTCGGACCTGGATAAGCCCGATGGGCTCACGGTGATCACTCCTCAACAGGCGGACCAATTTATCCGGGATTTGCCTATTGAAAAATTCTATGGAGTCGGTCAGGTTACCGCCGGCAAAATGCGCAGTCTGGGAATCCAGACCGGAGCTGATTTACTGGCGCTGAGCCGAGATGAACTGGTCAAATATTTTGGTAAGGTAGGACTATTCTACTACCGGATTGCGAGAGGTGTTGACGAACGGCCTGTACAACCGACCCGCGAACGTAAATCAATTGGTGCGGAACGGACTTTTGATAAGGATATTATGGAGCGGGAAGAGCTGTTAAGACGGCTGGAAGAAGTGATTAAAATCCTCTGGCCGCGGGTAGAAAAGACGGGTGTCAAAGGCAAAACGGTGACTCTGAAAGTCAAATATCATAATTTTGTGCTCAAATCCCGTAGTCGCAGCCAGCCATACCCTCTTGTTTCCAAAGCTGAAGTGCGTGAAATCGCGCAGGAGCTACTGTGTAGCACCGGTCTCCCCTCGGAACCGATTCGCCTGCTGGGTGTAACGATCTCTAATTTAGACGCTACTTCTGCCGGGAGAGGGGGGCTGCAGCTGACCTTGAATTTTTAATATTTTTACTTAACAATAACTGTAGAATCGCCAAGGCGATTTTCTTACTATCTTTGCCAACCTCTTTCGCCGGGCCTACACAGGACGGACAGCCATTATTGCAAGGGCATTTTTGCAGTAATTCCAAAGATACCTGTAGGAGTTCTCCATGGGAATCAAACAGGAGCGGCGTAAATCCGATGCCTCCGGGATAGTTATCATAGAGAAAAATAGTGGGTTGGAAGTGGGTTAATTCTTCCGGATTTAATCTGCGGGAGGGCGATTCCTGAGTGGCCGGTGTATAAATCCCTCGCTCGGTAATCGTGTTCATGGCAAACCATTCCGCACTTTTGTCACCAACTGCATGATGGATATCATGCCGCTCACTCATTATCTTGATGGCTGCCACGGAATGCAAGGCTTTGGCTATTCCTAGAATGCCGCCAATACTTGCCCCGCGATCAAAAGCCAGGGTATCGATAATATACTGGGGAATGGTAAACCAGTAGGCCGTGGTGGCCATTTCCAGATCAGGCAGGTTGATCTTACCATAGCCGACATTTTCATTGGTATAAAATTTAATCTTTTTGAAACCAACTACCCGGGTGACCACCTGTACTTCACCCTTGAATATATCTGTGGGATCAGCACGGCGATGTTCGTCTTCGCTAAGAACCTTGACATTGGTGTAGTCAATGGCATCGGTATAATAGTCCGAATCAGTAGGACGTACATAGGCCTTGCGTCCGTCCCAATCCAGTTCGTCGACAATATACTGCTGCCCGGAGGCCATATAGATTGCATCGGGATAAAGGGTCATGGCAGCGGAGCTATAGTCCACTTCGGCAATAACCTTATTTTTATCGCGGGTATCCACAACAACAAAATTACCCTCGGGAATCCGGCGCAGATTGACATTTACGGCCGGGTAGACATCCTCGGACCAGTACCAGCGATCACCGCTTTGATGTAAAATACCACCGTTCTGGAGAAATTTTAATATTTCTTTAACATATTGCCATTCCACCGTACCAAAGTTTTCCTTTCTTTGGAAGGGCATTTCAAAGCAGGCGCATTTAATATGGTCAACCAGGATCATGAGATTATCGGGATTAATGCGGGCATGTTCGGGTGATTTCGAGAAAAAATATTCGGGATGCTGCATCAGAAATTGATCGATGGGATGGGAACGGGCCACAAAAACGCCGAGTGCTGATTTTCCGCGTCGTCCGGCACGGCCTAACTGCTGCCAGGTACTGGAAATGGTGCCAGGATACCCGGCCAGAACAGCCACGTCCAGATTGCCGATATCGATACCCAATTCCAGGGCGTTGGTGGAGACTACTCCTTTGATTTGTCCGCTGCGGATACCCTTTTCAATAGCGCGCCGCCGTTTGGGTAAATAGCCACCCCGGTAACCGGCGATCTTTTCCAGCTGACTTAAAGACTCACGGTTTCCCTCAAAGGCATCTTTTAGATATTTGGTCAGAACCTCCACATTCAACCTTGACAGCGCAAATAGAATGGTCTGAATGTTGTGTTGAATAAGAGTACGGGAAATAGTGCGGGCGTGGGAGATGTAACTGGCCCGGATTCCCAATTCCTTATTGACTACCGGTGGATTGTAGAACAGCACAGCTTTGGGACTTACCGGAGCACCGGATTCGCTAATGATTTCCACTGGTTTTTCCAGTAGTTTTTCAACATGCTGGCGTGGATTGGCGATCGTGGCGGAACAGAAAATGAAGAGCGGGTCCGACCGGTAAAAGTTACAGATGCGTTGCAGCCGCCGCAATACATTGGTCATATGGGATCCGAAAACTCCCCGGTAGGTGTGCATTTCATCTATAATCACATATTTTAAATGCTGAAAAAATTGCATCCATTTGGTATGATGGGGTAAAATTCCCTGATGGAGCATATCGGGATTGGTAACCACGATATTACCCTGTTTACGAATGGCTTTACGGGCTGACGACGGGGTGTCACCGTCAAAAGTGTAGACCTTGATATCCCGTTCCAACAAAGTGATCATGGTATGTATTTCGGTCATCTGATCCTGACTGAGGGCTTTGGTGGGAAAGAGATACATTGCTTTGGCATCCGGCTGCTCCAGCATTTCCTGGAGGACGGGCAGATTATAGGTTAAGGTCTTACCGGAAGCTGTGGGGGTAACCACTGCAAAATGGCGCTTTTCACGGGCATACTGCCAGGCCTGTTCCTGATGGGCATAGAGCCGGTTGACACCTCGTTTTTTTAAAATGGATTTTATTTCAGTATGGAGTTCTTCAGGCAAGGGTGCATATTGACCTTTCCGGCCTTCGATTTCATGGATATAAGCAATATTTTGTTTTATTTTTTTATGATTTAATAATATATCTCTGGCATCGGCCATGCTTATTGTTCCTCTATTTTTATTTTTTGTTGCAGGCGCGCAATCCGTTTTTCCAACTGCTGCAACTCTTTATCTCGATAGGGGGGCAGGGTCTTGACTGCCCGTTCTGCGAATTTGAGGGCCAGGTGATAATCCTTATGATGGTGCTCATAATATTTGGCCAGCTCCAGATAGGGCTTCAGGGCGAAAGGAAAGGAATCGGCCAGGGCGGCTTTCCAGAGGGGCAGGGCCTTTTCCCATTGACGGTCCCTTTTATAAAGTGCCGCCAGCTCCAGCATGGTTTTAAGGCGGCGGCTAGGGCTCAATCGGGCTTGTAAGGCATTCTTGTAATGCCGGATACTGCGTTGGAAATCCTTTTTACGTCGGAAAATACGGCCCTTGGCATAATCATCCAGCGGATTTTTTTCCGGAAGTTGATTGCGATAGGCATCCAGAATCAGAATCAGATTGGCCAGCATGGTGATAACATCAAAGCGGTTGTGAAAGAAAATGGATTCAATAGCATCACAGAGACCGCTATTCAGATAGTTAAAGTATGTACTGGGGATCAATTCACCCGGAATATCACCGTTCCGGGTCAGACCCAGCAGATCCCGCTCTATGGTTTTCAATTGGCAGTTTTCCATGGAATAGCGCCATAACGAGCGATTGTAATGCAGCAGGTCAAGGTGGATCATTTCATCCGGTATAGCGGGCATGCGGTTCAGCAGGAAGCGCGTATTGAGCAGGGGCAGATCATAGGCTTTACCATTGTAGGAAATTAATACCGTAAAGCGTGAGAGCACTTCTTTGAGTAATTCCAGCATGCCCTCTTCGTGACTCAGTTGAGTAATAAAATACTGGTGAATATGGAACTGCTGGTCATCCAACCAGCCGATTCCGATCATAAATGCGATCGTACCGGTTCCGCCGGTCAGACCGGTTGTTTCAGTATCGATAAACAGAAATTTATCAGGCGCTGATAGGGCTTCGATCTGAAAACAGTGTTGATAATCGGAGGGTTTGAATTGAGAGATGCGCCGGAGATCCAGCTGACCATAGGGTTTAGAAAGATCGTATTGATATTCTGCCCTGAAAATATCGCCAAAATGGGTGTTTATCCAGTTGCCGGGAACCAGTTCGTCCAGGTGGTGCGACTTTCTTTCCACATCGCTTTTGACAAAGAATTTATCCGTGTGCTTGCCAAAGAGTCTTTTCAGCTCTTTACGCATGGAGGACATTGCAGAGCTACTGCCGGAATCTTTCTCGGAGGGATCGTTCTCTGCCCGCTGGTATAAGCGGTTCAATCTGTCACGCAATTCACTCATCAAATAAAATTAACGGAAGCTGAGCATTATTGCAAAAGGAAGCGTGGAATTCTGATAAGAAATAAGGATTAATAAAGTAAAGATATAATCGGAATGCAATGATTCGATCGGTGGCAATTGTATCTGGCTAAAGGTTTTTGACTATTCAGGTGAATGTAGAGCCGGATCCCCCGGAATGAGAGGGGATTAACTGCTCATCCGGCTATGAGGCGCCTGCTTTGTAGTCCTAGCGTGAAGAATTTAACCTAAAAATCCCATTTATGGATCAGAAAAAGGTAGCTAAAGGTGTCCCT
>CAZXFH010000083.1:0-8778 GCA_964640055.1 uncultured bacterium
TATAATATTAATTAGAAGCCTCCGGGGTTTTAACGGTAAAATATTTAATAAAAGGCTTGACGATTAACAATATAGCCTATAAATTATTATCAGAGATTAAAGATTTTTGATATATATCCTGCAGAGGTGAGGTGGCGATTAGTGGAGCCAACACTTAATAAGAGGGAACTGTACTCCGGGTAGCTAAAGCATGCCTCCAAAGTGTGGACGCTTGATCTGTCCGGGAGGTGCCCACTGTGACGGAAACGGACTCCACAATTCCACCAGACACCCTGCGGGATTTTTTTATATTTAGCCCACAAATTTTTTGCTGCTATAAGGCCCGTTGCTGGCCAGGCTCGGTATCAATTTTCACATCTGGCAGGGCTTTCAATTCCTCTAAAATAGATTGTCTTTGAGGGCGGGGTATTTCCAGTGTCAGCCGGGCACCGTGGGGCTGATATTTTTGAGTAAAAGAGAGCTGCTTACTCTCAATCAGGCGCATGATGTCAGCATAGCTTCGATGAGGCACTTGCAGATAGACTTTGAAAATATTTTCAAAAGTCTCAATCCCGGCCCGGTCCAGGGTTGCGCCGGCCACACCGCGATAGGCGCGGATCAGTCCGCCGATCCCCAATTTAATCCCGCCAAAATAGCGCACCACCAAACAAAGGGTATTGACCAGTGCTCTACTCTCCAGAGCGGTCCGGATGGGGGGGCCGGCAGAATTGGCGGGCTCGCCAGCATCGGAAAAATAGGCCCGGGCATCGTCCCGGGCACGCAGGCGATAGGCCCAGCAGACATGGGAGGCTTTGGTATAACGGGCCTCAATCTTGTGGATATATGCGCGGGCCGCGGCGTCGCTGGAAACGGGATAGCAGATACCGATAAATTTTGATTTCTTAATGGTCTCCTGATAGCGGGTATGTTTAGCGATCCGGTGTAACATGGCTTACTTGATAAATGTAAAGGGGCGGGTAATATTCTCTTTGGATGTTTGCAGCTGCAGAAAATAGATCCCGCTGGGCAGTGGCCGGGCAGCCAATTGTTTTAACGGCAGGGAATAGGTATAATTGTTCCCGGCAGTCTCCTCTATCTGATACTGACCCCGGTACAAGCGGCGTCCCCGGAGATCATAGATTGAGAGTTGGAACTGTTCATTGCGGGCATCGATATTTAGGCTAAAATTGAGTGCTCCGTGTGTATAATTAAGGGGGTTGGGATAGAGGTTGGTTATACGGGCGGCGATCCAGGGTTGTTTCCTTTTGGAAACCGTGAAGGAATAATCCAGGCGGACAGGGTCAACAGCCGTATTGGTCATAAAGATGACCAGGGTATCGGTCTGACCGGCTGGCCCGATATAGGTATCTTTATTCAGGGAAAAATGGGCATAGGGGTCCGGAGCGGAGTCGATATCGAGAATATAACTGGCGGTTAAAGAATCGCCATAGAGGGGTTTTTGATCAATACCGATGAACTGGCTCCGGGAAAATTTTACCTTAAACGGAACTGTGGCAAAGGCTTTGGCTGAGGCGGAGAAATTAACCTGGTCCAAAAGATAATCACTATGGCTGGCGGCGATGGCCAGGAGCGGAAAATCCAGGGCGTCGGCTGAGAGGGCTGACTCGGCAACATAGCGGGAGCCGGTATAATAACTGCGGCGCACGAACTCGTTCCAGTGCCAGCTCAAGGCTTTTCCGGTCTGCTGGGTCAGGACTGTCTGCAAAGCGTCAAAAGCGGGTTTGGACTTAATCTGCTCCCAGACAGATACTAACAGCGCCGGTTCATATTCGCTGACCAGATAATTGATAAAAATGCCCAGGGCATACCAGTAACTGCCGGACCACATGTAATCGCTGGGGCTGTGGAAATAGACACCGATATATTGCTGATAATCATTGATCTGCGGATAGGCATATTCTTCAAACCAGGTGGAACTCCATTCCAGAAAAAAGCGGTCCCCATCCCCATAGCCGATACCGGGCAGGTTATTTGAGGGATACCAGTTATACCCCAATTGCACCATATGAAAGATCTCGTGAGCCAGGGTGACCTTCAGAGCCGTATCGCCATGGGTATAATACCAGCTTTCAATGTAATCGTTATCAATCTCCAGATAGGCAGTATAATCATAATTTCGTTCAGTAGCGGAGACAGGATCCTCCGGCCAGGTCCAGGCATAATTATAACTGGTGAAATCCCGAATATAGATATCGATTTCCGGGCCATCTTTACCATTATCCGGCGGGGGCGGATCAAATCCCAGGGTATCGATCAGCAGCCGGTAAACCCTTTCGGCGATTTGACCGGTCAGATATACCCAGTCCGGAACATTAGCGGGATTGGAAATGGTAGCCTCCACGGCATTTTCCCCGGAAAGGGTATAGTGAATCTTGAAATGGCCATCAGCAGTGAGATAACTTTTATCCAGATAGCTCGGGCGCCCCAAGGCGGTTTTACCCAGCAGATATTGGTGTTCCTGGGGATGGATCATAAAGGTCTTATCCGGCAGACGCTGCCCCTGAGCAGTGATCAGCCGGGCTGGATCTGTTTGCTGCTGCCGGAGTGAATACTGCTCCCGAGCAGAGCTCAGATTTTCAGCCAGGATTATTTGCAGTCCAAGAATTATAAAGAATATAGATTTAATGCAGAACCGCATGATCTATTTTTCCCGGAATTTTAGCGTCAGGGGTACGCCGAAAAAACCAAATTCAGCGCGCAACTTATTTTCCAGAAAGCGGCGATAATCACGGGGTACCAAGCGGGGATAATTACAGAAGAAGAGCAATACCGGCGGTTGCACCCTGACCTGATTGACAAACTTGATCTTGATATGTTTACCTTTGACAGAGGGCGGCGGTGTGGTCTGCAAAACGGTTTGGAAATAATCGTTGAGCCGCGGAGTGGAGATGCGCAAGCGGCGGGCCTGATCCACCTCACGGGCGATTTTCAAGATCTCGAAGACCCGCTGTTTGGTGCGGGCGGATATGAAGAGCAACGGATACCAGCGCAGGGCCGGAAGGCGGTAGATAATCTCATTTTTATATTGATGAAGCGGTTGGGCCTCTTTGTCGATCAGATCCCATTTGTTGACCGTTACGATCAAGCCTTTTTTACGTTCAATAACCTGGCGGACAATGTCGGCATCCTGGCGGTTAAAGCCCTGGGTCGCATCCACCACCACCAGGGTGATGTCGCTGCGTTCCACCGCTTTATTGGCACGCACCGTACTATAGAATTCGACATTATTTTTGATACGGCTTTTTTTTCGCAGACCGGCGGTGTCAATCAGGGTAATGGTTTCCCCGTAGTATTTGACGGTGGTATCAATGGAATCCCGGGTGGTGCCGGGAATATCGGTAACAATGGCCTTTTCACGACCGATCAGGGCATTCAATAAAGAGGATTTACCGGCATTGGGCATGCCCACAATAGCGAGATTCAATCCGGGCTGCTCGGATTTGCCTGGGGCCGCTTGTTCAGGAAAGTGATCAACGACCACATCCAGCAGATCGCCGATGCGGAGGCCATTTAAGGCGGAGATGGGCAAGGGATCGCCCAATCCCAGGGTATAAAAATCATAATGATGCGCTTCATAGCGCTGGCTGTCGCTTTTATTGACCGCGAGGGACACCGGCTTGCCGGATTTGCGCAGTAACTGGGCAATTTCCATATCCAGGCTGGTGAGCATATCGCGGGCGTCGACCACAAAGAGCAGCTGATCGGCCTCTTCGATGGCCAGCTTGACCTGGGTGCGAATAGCGGCTTCCATCTGATCGCGGGAATCAGGCACATAGCCTCCGGTATCGATGAGGACAAATTCGTGTCCCGCCCAATCGACGGCTTCATATACGCGGTCACGGGTAACCCCGGACGCGGCATGCACAATGGAACGCCGTTTCTGGATGATACGGTTAAAAAGCGTGGATTTGCCCACGTTAGGGCGGCCCACAATGGCTACAACCGGTTTGTTAACAGACATGTCTTATGGTCTCCACCAGATCAAAGTTACTCAGCTTAACCGATAAACCAAGCGCTTTTGCCAACTGAGCGGGGCTAAAGTCGTCTAACAGGCGGTCATGGCGGTTGACTGCATCAGGCGGCAATAAGACCCAGTCATAGCGTTCGGCATTCTGCACCTGAGCGAGGATGTCCTGAGCGGTTAAGAGTCCGCTGACCGTTACGGAAGGGCCGTAAAATTCATTTTTAATGGGTTGCAGATCAGCCTGCAGGTTTGCGATCTGATTCAAAACCGGCAGGACCTGCTCTTTTAAAACCGGGGCCGCCAATTCACCGGTCAGCAGTAAAAGTGCGGTTTGCTTTTTCAAAGCCGGCGGTAAGTCGCCCTGATGTTCCTTAAACCCGTCCAGAAAGCAGCGGGTCAGGCCCACACCATTCTCCAGCTGTTCGTATTGGCCGTAGGCTTCCGCGGAAGGGATTGGCGTTCCGCTCAGCAGATAGAATTCATCGGCCAGATATACGAAAGGCGCATCCCGGTCATTGCGATAGCGACGTTCCCATTGCCGGTTTTTAGAGATCAGACGGTTAGCCTGGTCCGGGTCCACCGGTTCAATTTCAGGCAGTCCCTGGCGGTGTTTGGTCAGTCCGACCGGTACGATGGCCAGGGATTTAACAGCGGGACGCAAGCGGTACAGATCCCGGATGGTCTGTTCCAGTACGGGACCGTCATTAATGCCCGGTACCAGGACCACCTGGGTGTGCAGCTCAATTTGCTGATCTTTTAAATAGCGTAATTTGTCCAGCAGCTGATCGTTACCGCGATACCGAAAAAGCTGTTTCCGCACATCCGGGTCGGTAGCATGCACAGAAATATAGAGGGGTGAGAGACGCTGGCGGGCAATGCGTTCCAATTGTCTCCGGGTGATATTGGTTAAAGTGATAAAATTGCCATATAGAAAGGAATAGCGGTAATCTTCATCATGTAAATAGATGCTGGGCCGCATGCCGGCGGGATTCTGTTTGATAAAACAAAAGGTGCAGTTATTGGCACAGTGGCGGATCCGGATATCGGCCAGGATCAGACCCAAATCCTGATCATAGGTCTTCTCCACCTGATATGACTGAGTCTGACCCTGCCGTTCCACTTCTACGATCAGATCCTCAGCGGATTGATGGAATTGATAATCAATAAAATCCGCAACCGGCTGACCATTCAAACGAAGCAAACGGTCGCCGGGCCGAATCCCCAGTTGTGCAGCCAGACTCTCTTTTTCTACCTCAATAATTTGAACCATCTATCCACAAAATTTTATTGCACTTACCCTAATTGAGATAACTATGTTCTACGCGGGTTACAGCTCCCGGGCCGGAAAAAGTTCCTCTAAAGTGGCGCTGTGACCGGCGAAACATCAAAGGTGCCGGGTAAATTAAAGTCCCTTCATACTGAGAGCGATACGGCCCCGCGTCTTGTCCACGGAAAGAACGCGCACTGTAATACGGTCGCCCACGGCCACCAGATCATTGGGATCCTTGACATACTTATGGGACAATTCACTGATATGGATCAGGCCATCCTGTTTGAGACCCAGATCAACAAAGACCCCGAAATCCACCACATTGCGGACCGTACCCGGCAAGATCAGGTCGGTTTTCAAGTCGTCCATGGTGAGAATATCATTCTTCAGAATGGGCGGCGGCAAGGCTTCGCGGGGATCGCGGCCGGGCTTTCTTAAATTATCAAGAATGTCCTTTAAGGTGGGTAAGCCCACATTTAGTTCTGCGGCCAATTGCTGCAGATCAACCTGTTCCATATCCAGTTTAAAGCCCAGCATCTTGCCACCCAGATGGATATCGGAAATTTTAAATTTATCCAATAGTTGTTGTGTTACCGGATAGGATTCGGGATGAATGGAGGTGTTGTCCAGGGGGTTTTCGCCCTCCGGCACCCGTAAAAATCCAGCCGCCTGCTCAAAGGTATTAATCCCGATTCCGCTGACCTGAGTCAGTTCAGAGCGGGCCTGAAAAGCGCCCTGCTTCTCCCGGTAAGCCACAATGTTGCGAGCGGAGCGACTGGTCAGACCGGCGACATATTGTAACAAAGAGGCCGAAGCGGTATTCAGATTAACCCCCACATGATTAACACAATCCTCCACCACATTATGCAGGGTTTGGTTCAGTTGCTTTTGGTTGACATCATGCTGATACTGGCCGACCCCAATGCTTTTGGGATCGATCTTAACCAGCTCTGACAAGGGATCCAGCAGCCGGCGGGCAATGGAAATATTACCGCGCAGGGCGGCCTCCAATCGGGGAAACTCCTTTTTGGCCACCGGAGAGGCGGAATAGACCGAAGCACCAGCCTCATCCACGATCACATAGCCGAGTTCGTGCTCACCCTGATAACCGTCGATCAAATCCACGATCAACTGTTCGGTTTCCCGGCTGGCGGTCCCATTTCCAATGGCAATGGCAGTCACCTTGTATTTATCGATCAGCCTGAGTAATTCACGTTTAGCGGGCTGATATTTGTTCTGTGGCGGATGGGGATAAATAGTGATCCCCTGCAGGTATTTACCGGTCTGATCGACGACCGCCACCTTACAGCCGGTGCGATAGCCGGGATCGATGCCCATAATCAGCTTATCCCTGAGCGGGGGCTGCAAAAGCAAATTTTTCAGATTGGTGGCAAAAACCCGGATGGCACGTTCCGCGGCTTTCTCCGTCAGACTATTGCGGATCTCGCGCTCGATAGAGGGCTTGATCAACCGTTTATAACCATCCTGCAAAGCGGTTTGTAAATGCTCATTAAAAATTGAGTCCTCGTTCCGCAGATACTGCTTCCCAATAATGGCGTGGATGCGCTCCCTATCAACATTTAGAGTGACTTTCAGGTACTTTTCCTTTTCACCGCGGTTAATGGCTAAAATACGGTGCGACCGGAGCTTGGACAAAGGTTCGCGGTAGTCATAATACATCTCATAGACACTGGTTTGCCCGGCCTGCGCCGCCTGGGAGACCAGCAATCCGTGCCGATAAGTAAAATTCCTGATCTTTTTACGGATCCCGGCATCCTCGGAAACCATTTCCGCAATGATGTCGCGGGCCCCCTGCAGAACATCATCCACACTCTGCAGATCTTTTTCCGGATCAATAAATTCGCCAGCATGGTCCCGCGGATCACCGCTCAGGACCTCCTGCCGCAGGATGCGGTCGGCCAAGGGCTGCAACCCTTTCTTTTTGGCGATCATCCCACGGGTGCGTTTCTTGGGTTTATAGGGTAAATAGAGATCTTCCAGCTCCTGCAGCCGGCTGGTCTTTTTAATTTTTGCCGCTAACTCAGGGGTCAACTTGTCCTGGTCGGCAATACTTTTTAAAATAGTGGCTTTGCGCTGCTCCAGTGAGCGGCGGTAAACAACCTGCTCCCGGATGCGCCGGATCTGCTCCTCGTTCAATTCACCGGTAGGTTCTTTGCGGTAACGGGCAATAAAAGGGACGGTGTTATCATCATCCAGCAGAGCCATGGTGTTGGTCACCTGAGGCAGGCGCAGATCCAGGTCCCGGGCCACATCCTGAAAAATATCACGATCCTGCATAAGGAAATTACCTGTTTATTTCGATTATAAATCAGCGCCGGAATATAAGGAGAATCAGGGTAAATTGGAAAGTAAAAACGGAATCACGATGTCAAAGATCAGAGGCCGAAATACCGAAAACAGAGGGCGGAATGCGGAGGGCCCCGATACGGTTGCACTGCTCCTTATCCCCGATACAAATACTTCATCGGGGCAGGCCCCAGTGAAAAAATATTTCACGGGGCAGGCGGAGGACGGAAAACGGAAAACGGAGGACGGCGGGCAGGTCAAGGGCGCAAAGAGCGCTAAGAAAATGTGATTTTTATGATATGGTTTATTGGGAAAGGTTGAGGTGTAGGTTGAGGTTGAGTATTTCAATATTATGAAATAACAAATCACAAATTCCAAATCCCAAATAAATCCCAATGTTAGAAATTCCAATGACCGAAACCGGAAGAGGGATATAGGGGAAAAACAGAGGACCCCGATACGGTCGCTCTGCTCCCTATCCCCGATACAAATACTTCATCGGGGCAGGCGGAGGGCGGAGAACGGAGGTCAGAATTCGGGTTTTGTGGGTCTGGGAGCAGACGGTGCAATGGTGTAAAGATGATAGGGTAAATGATTAAATATGATAAAATGGATTGAGTAAAATACCCATAAGACAAACCGAACCTGACAAGGTCCCCCCTATTAAGGGGGGAAAGAAGGGGGGTGTAATTTCATAAGTGTTTCTCATGATAATCATCGGTTATGACAACCCCCTGTATCCCCCAGGGGGGACCATATTTTTTTGATTGGGTCTCATAGAATCAACATCTCTCATAATTATTGTGAATTATGACAACTCACTGTATCCCCCAGGGGGACCTCAACGTTTTAGATGTTGGTGGAATGATTTCGAATGATTCTGCTCTGTTCTTTTTGTCGTTTCAAAAAGAACCCAAAAAAACAGGCTGGATATGAGTAACAGGAGGCTGGTGACAGGTAGCGGGCTTCAGGTGACAGGTGATGGTTTCTGATAGGTTGAGGTTTGATAGGAAGACAGAGGTCCCCGATACGGTCGCTCTGCTCCCTATCGGGGCAGGCCCTGATACGGTCGCTCTGCTCCCTATCCCCGATTCAAATAATTCATCGGGACAGGCGGGGCAGGCAGAGGTCGGAGGTCAGAATTCGGTTTCAATAATCAAATGCTGTTCTGAAACAACACCCTGTATCCCCCTTTGATAAGGGGGACGTTATTTTTTTGAGTGAGTGTCATTCTATC
>CAZXFH010000084.1:0-8617 GCA_964640055.1 uncultured bacterium
AAAATCTACGCCCTACATTCATCACCTGGGTACGCATTATGACGAAGAGCCAAAAATATTTCTGGCATTAAACTTGAACTGATATTTATGGTTCGATCGTATCTTGATTTATAATTAAGAAAGGACCATCAGAAACAGAATAATAGTATGCTAAAAATAGTCACAGAACGTTCTGATAATAAAATATTCTTTAAGGTTATTGTATTGACAGAAAGATATCCAATATTATGAGCAAAGAACTTAACTGGGGGGTTGTTTTTTTGCTATTCTGCTTGGGTTTTATTCCTAATTGTCAATCTGTTTTGAAAAATAAAAATGATAGATTAATTCCCCAGGATACTGTTAATATTTTCCAGTACAATCAGAACTTGGGGCGGGGTATCAATTTGGGTAATGCCCTGGAAGCACCGACCGAGGGAGAGTGGGGAGTGGTATTACAGGCGGAATATTTTGACTCGATCAAGCAAGCTGGCTTTCAGACTGTCCGCATTCCCATTCGCTGGTCTGCCCATACGTCCTTGGATTCTCCCTTTACCATTTCAGGAGTCTTTTTTAATCGGGTGGATTGGGCGATTAGTCAGGCTTTAGCACATGATTTGAA
Organism: uncultured bacterium; assembly: GCA_964640055.1. Lineage (GTDB taxonomy): Bacteria > Fidelibacterota > UBA2242 > UBA2242 > JAFGTP01 > CAZXFH01. The sequence goes on from CAZXFH010000084.1 coordinate 602, forward strand.
TACCATTATTAATATTCATCATTATAATGAAATCATGGAGTCTCCCGAAAGCCATACTCCGCGGTTAAAAAGCATGTGGCACCAAATCGCCAGTCATTACCAGAGTTATCCCCTCTCTTTGTCTTTTGAGTTACTGAATGAGCCCCATGCAGCTTTAACACCCCAAGCATGGAATGATTTAATTCCGGAATTGATTGCCCTCATCCGTCAATCGAATCCTCACCGCCCGCTTATAATCGGCACCGCCAATTGGGGTGGGATTGGTGCCCTTTCAGAATTAAAAATTGATAGTTCTTTTCAAAATATTATTGTCACCATCCATTATTATGAACCGTTTCAGTTTACCCACCAGGGGGCTGAATGGGTGGACGGAAGTGAAAATTGGCTCGGTAATAACTGGACTGGAACCGGGGCACAAATCCAGGCATTGTATACCGATTTTGATTTAGTCAGAGTATGGTCACAGCAGCATCAGCGCCCTATTCTGATCGGTGAATTTGGCGCCTATCGGCGTGCTGACCAACAATCCCGGGCACTGTGGACTGCAGCAGTACGTCGGACAGCTGAGCAGCGCCAATTCAGCTGGGCTTACTGGGAATTCTGCGCCGGATTTGGAGCATATGATAGAGAAAAGAGGGAATGGCGGAGATTTTTACTTGAGGCGCTTATCCCCGGAGAATAAAATTTATACAGAGGCATGGAATCGAATTATACCGTCTTAAATATCATGTATAAAATAACCATAGTATTAATTTGAGGTGAAAAGATGAAGAAAATTTGGGTATGGATTTGGGTGTTCAGCTTGTGGGCCTTTGGTGCGGAGCCTCCTGAATCTGCAGATGTAGAGCAGAGAATTGCCGATCTGCTAGCCAGTATGACCCTTGAGGAAAAGCTGGGGCAATTGACGCAATATAGCGGTAGTAACCGGGAATATAAAGACTTGGTGAAAGCAGGTAAGATTGGTTCGTTTTTAAATGTAACCGGAGCCCAAGAAGTCAATGTATTGCAACGATTGGCCCGGGAAGAATCCCGTTTAGGAATTCCTTTACTTTTTGGGTTAGATGTCATCCATGGCTATAAAACCATCTTTCCCATACCTTTAGCAGCGGCGGCCAGCTGGGATACGGCTTTGGTCAGAAAGGCGGCAGCGATCGCAGCCAGAGAGGCCCTTGCAGAGGGTATAGGCTGGACCTTTGCGCCCATGGTGGATATTGCCCGGGATGCCCGCTGGGGCCGGATAGCTGAAGGCGCTGGCGAAGACCCTTTTTTAGGACAAGCCATGACCCGCGTCCAGGTTTTAGGTTTTCAAGGAGATCAACTGGGAGGACCTCACTCCCTGTTGGCTTGTGCCAAACATTATGTTGCTTATGGGGCTGCTGAAGGGGGGCGCGATTATAATACGGTGGATATTTCGGAACGAACCCTGCGAGAAATTTATTTGCCTCCCTTTCAGGCAGCAGTGAATGCCGGAGTGGGAACCCTTATGAGTGCCTTTAATGAAATCGGAGGAGTGCCTGCATCAGCCAATTATCATACACTTACCGAAATCCTGCGGCAGGAGTGGGGATTTGACGGCTTTGTGGTCAGCGACTGGAATTCTATCGGTGAATTGATCAATCATGGGATTGCCGCTGATCGGGCGGAAGCCGGACATAAAGCCCTGTTGGCCGGGGTGGATATGGACATGGAAGGCCATTGTTTTTCAGAATTAAAACGGAAAGTACAAGCGGGTGAAGTTTCGGAACACTATATTGATCAGGCCGTGGCTCGTATTTTGAGCATTAAATTCAGGTGTGGCCTTTTTGATCAGCCCTATACTGATCCGGCGTTGGCAAAAAAAGTCATTGGCGCTCCTGATCATATTAAAACCGCCCGGCAACTGGCCCGGGAATCGATTGTGCTGCTGCAAAACGGAAAGCAGTTGCTGCCATTGGATAAAGAACTGAACCACATTGTCATGATTGGCCCCTTAGCCAAGGATACGGATGCTCCTTTGGGCACCTGGCGCTGTCTGGGCAATTCACAAAATGTGACCAGCCTTTTCGATGGTCTCAAGCAAAAAGTATCCCCCCAGACCAAGGTCAGCTATGTCCAGGGCTGTGCGATCCGCGGGGATAAGGTCGAGTTTAGGAAAGCAGTTAAACTTGCCAGACAAGCCGATGTGGTTATCCTGGCGCTGGGAGAACCCGCTGATATGAGCGGGGAAGCGGCCAGTCGTGCCTGCCTGGAACTACCCGGCCGGCAGGCAGAATTGGTTGATGTAATCCATAAAACCGGCACGCCGACAGTAGCGGTTTTAATGAGTGGCCGGCCACTGGCCCTGAACCGCATTCCGGATAAGCTGGATGCTCTGTTAATGGCCTGGCATCTGGGAGATGAAAGCGGACATGCCATCGCTGATGTTCTGGTAGGTGACTTTAACCCCTGTGGTAAATTACCGGTGACATTTCCCCGGGTCACCGGTCAGGTCCCCCTTTATTATAATCATAAAAATACGGGGCGGCCCTATAATCCTGATGAAAAATTTACCTCCAAATACCTATCAGTACCGCCGACTCCCTTGTTTCCTTTTGGGTACGGATTGAGTTATACCGAATTCCGTTACTATGACCTAAAGGTTAAGCCGCAACAAATCACTCCCGATAGTTACTGCACTATACAAGTCACTGTTAAAAACAAGGGGCAACGCGCTGGGACTGAGGTGGTACAACTTTATGTTTATGACCGAAAAGCCTCGGTTACTCCGCCTGTGAAGAAATTACAGGGATTCAGACGGATATTTCTTGAACCGGGAGAAAGTGAAGTTGTGGTCTTTAAATTAAAGTCAGCTCAGTTGGCGCTTTATGACTTAAACATGCAAAGAACCGTAGAACCGGGTCAATTTGATATACTGGTTGGTGGTAATTCAGAGGACTTATTATCAGCGAATCTGGAAGTAATTGAATAAATTCAAAGGTATTTACATGAAAGACAAAAATGTTTTATCTTTTTTATTGGTTGTTTTGTTTTACCTGATGACCTGTCATTATTGTGTTTCTCCCAATAATGAAAAAGATGAGAAATCCTTAGATTTAGCTGGCTGGCAATTGATTTGGCAGGATGAATTTGCGGGTGACTCCCTGGATTTAACAAAATGGCAGCATGAGACCGGTGGACATGGCTGGGGCAACAACGAATTACAGTATTATACTCAACAGCGGAAAAACGCCTTTGTTGAAGATGGAAAATTGGTAATACAAGCAGTGAAAGAACCCTGGGAAGGGCGTGAGTACACTTCAGCTCGTTTAAATTCACGATCCGGATGGACATACAAACGGATAGAAGCCAGGGCTAAATTACCGAAAGGCAGAGGAACCTGGCCAGCCATCTGGATGCTGCCTGATGAATGGATTTATGGTAATGGGAGTTGGCCTGATAACGGAGAGATCGATATCATGGAACATGTTGGTTATGATCCCGGTCGAGTCCATGCCACGATTCATTGTAATGCGTTCAACCACGCCCAGGGAACCCAGCGAGGAGCCAGCATCTTTGTGCCGGACGCCATGTCAGATTTTCATAATTATGCAGTGGAATGGTATGCTGACCGGCTGGATTTTTTTATGGATGACTCGTTATTTTTCCGGTTTGAAAAAATAGATGACAGCTGGCAAAAATGGCCCTTTGATCATGATTTTCATCTGCTCCTGAATATTGCCGTCGGCGGTAACTGGGGTGGTGCTCAGGGAGTCGATGAGGCAATCTTTCCCGCGCGGATGGAACTTGAATATGTCCGTGTGTACCGGAAAGTAGATTAGACAGAATCAATATATCGGGTGGCCTGAATCCGCGCTAGATTTTCGCATAGATCTCATTTATCAAGCAAGGCCTTAATATTGATAGCCAGCTGACTACAGCGCCAGCTTGAATAAACATAAATGGTGATGAATTGTATCTAAATTTGACTAAATTAGCTCAGTGTGATTTATGCTATTGCGTAACTGGAAATACATTGATATAGAGAAGATCAAATAAAAATCATGCATATATTTTTAATTAACGAGGAGCGGACATGCCCAAGAGATTATATCGCAGTAATCAAAACCGGGTCATCGCCGGGATATGTGGCGGTCTGGGAGAATATTTCGACATTGATCCGGATTATTTTGCTGGTGCTCTTTTTTGCCGGCGGAATCGGCTTAATTGCCTATATTATTGCCTGGATCATTATTCCCACGGCGCCAGTGGGTTATTATCATGATCAGGAGCCGCCCGTAACTCCTGAAAAGGATCAGAAAAACAAATCAGAGGGTGGGCATACTCGTCTTGTATTGGGGATTATTTTCATTATTGTCGGTATTCTGTTTGGTTTGGATCAGTCCTGGTATGGTTGTGGGTTTTTAAAAGAAACCATGCGCATCATCTGGCGTTATCTCATTCCAGTCGTTTTGATTATCGCCGGTGTATACCTGATTACCCGTGAAAAGCGGGCACAGGAAAAATAATACGCGCAATTGATCAATTTATAAAATGTTTCACATCGTGAAACTATCTATTACCGAGGAGATAAATTATGTTGAGAAAAGGTGAATGGTCACTGTTGTCCGGACTGTTTCTTTGGTTACTGGTAGCTATATCGGCCTGTGGGGGTGGTGTTAAATTTTCGCAGACTGAATCCCAGCCCCTTGAGGTGATCAAAACCACGGCTGGTAAGGGCGGACCTGAAATCCAGATCGAATTTTACAAAGGGCCGGCCCATAATCATCCCACCATAGCAGTGTGGATTGAGGATCTGGAGCAGAATTATTTGCAAACCCTGTATGTAACCCGCTATATCGGCACTGGTATTTTCGGTCATGGTGCCCTGGGACCGGGACGCTGGTCGCCTGAGCCTGGACGGGCTGTCCGTCCAGCTGCCTTACCCTATTGGTTGCACAAGCGCAGTCCAGATGATAGTTTGCGATTACCTTCCCCGGAAAATCCGGTGACCGATGCAATTACGAGTGCCACTCCCCGAGGAGATTTTTTACTGGCCAGTCAAACGCCGGATTCAATACCCGCCAAGTTCCGCTTACTTCTGGAGGTTAATCAGACCTGGGATTGGAATGACTACTGGACGAATAATAAATTTCCTGATGACCAGGAATATAAAACGTCTTGTCAACCATCGGTAATTTATGCCGTGACCATTGATACAAACGATGGCATGTCCACCTATTATATGAATCCGATCGGGCATGGTCATTACTCTGGTCAGGATGGAAGATTATACACAGATTTAAGTACTTTAACCACGGCTTTGGATATTGCAGATCAGATTGTGGTTAAATTAGTGCAATAGGAGTCAATCATCATGATATTGCGTTTATTGAAGACCGGATTTTTAGTACTGCTATTATATAGCGTTACCTTTGCTCAAAAGGGTCGCATCCGGGGGAGAGTGTATAACCGTGAGACCAATGAACCCATGGCCTTTGTAAATGTGGTAGTGCTTGATACGGAAACCGGTGCAGCCAGTGATATAGATGGTAATTTTTTGATAACCGGCTTGGAACCTGGCTTTTACCGTTTAATGGCCTCCTTTATTGGCTATGAAATTTCCTATTCTGATGAAGTGCAGGTCAACAATGCCAAGACCGCTTATGTTGAAATACCCATGGATCAGACCACCATTGGCCTGGAAGAAGTGGTGGTCAGGCCCTCCACATTTGAACGCATCGAAGAGAGTCCGCTTTCACTCCAGCGCATTCAGGTCTCGGATATTGAGAAAAGCCCCGGTGCCAACCGGGATATCTCCCGGGTGATTCAATCCTTTCCCGGGGTGGGATCATCAGTATCCTTTCGCAACGATGTGATCGTGCGGGGCGGCGGACCTTCGGAGAATTCTTTTTATCTCGACGGTATCGAGATTCCCAATTTAAATCATTTTGCTACTCAGGGAGCTTCCGGCGGTCCGGTTGGGATCATCAACCCTGATTTTATTCAGACGGTTAATTATTATTCCGGTGCTTTTCCGGCCAATCGGGGCGATGCTCTCAGTGCTGTATTTGAATTCAAACAAAAAAGTGGAAATAAAGATCGCACCAATCGCCGGGCGGTTGTGGGTGCCTCTGAAATTGCGCTGACTCTGGATGGACCCCTTTTCAATAACACCAGTTACCTGTTTTCAGTCCGCCGATCTTATCTGCAGTTTTTATTCAGTGCTATTGGTTTGCCTTTCTTACCGACCTTTTCGGACTACCAGTTGAAGACAGAGACTGAGTTTGATCCTAAAAATAAACTGGTGATTGTCAGTTTAGGGGCCCTGGACAATTCCCGCTTGAATACCGGTATTGAGAATCCTGATAAAGAACAACAGTATATTTTGAATTATCTGCCTGAACAGGATCAGTGGAATTATATGATTGGTGCCAAGTATACACATTTCCGGGGCAAAAGTTTTCAAACCTATGTCTTAAGTCGCAATATGCTCAACAATGAATCCTATAAGTATCAGGACAATGATGACAGTAGCGAAGAGAATTTAATTTTGGATTATCAATCGCGGGAAATCGAAAACAAATTCCGCTTTGAGAATACCTATCGCTACCAGGATTACAAATTTAATATGGGTTTTGACCTGGAATATGCCAAATACAGTAATGAAACTTTGGAAAAGGTGTTTCAGGCCAATACCCTGCAAGAACTAAACTATTCATCAGGTTTAAAGTTTTATCTGTGGGGACTGTTCGGACAGGTCAGCCGTCCCTTTTTAAACGATCGGCTCAGTTTATCCTTTGGGATCCGGAGCGATGCTAATAATTACGCTGCCAGTATGCGTAAGCTCCGCACGCAACTATCACCCCGCTTCTCAGCCGCCTATACACTCTTTAAAAATTTTAGTCTCAACTTAAATACCGGTCGGTATTATCAATTACCCTCTTATACCACTCTGGGATATCGCGATAACAGCGGTACCCTGGTGAACAAAACAAATAAAATCCGATATATTGCGGTTGACCATTTCATTACCGGGGTTGAATATATTATGGGTATAAATTCCCGGATCGCTGTGGAAGGCTTTTACAAAACCTATCAGGACTACCCCTTTTCGGTGACCGATTCGATTGCCTTAGCCAACAAGGGCGGCGACTTCGGGGTGGTTGGCGATGAGGAAGTCGTTTCAACCGGAGAAGGGCGGGCCTATGGTCTGGAAATCTCCGGCCGGTCGCAGCTTCCTTTTGATATTAATACGATCTTGGCCTATACGCTGGTCCGTAGTGAGTTCGCAGATGCAGACGGTCAATTAATTCCCAGTAGCTGGGACAGTCAACATATCCTGAATCTTACCCTGACCAAAGCGTTTGATTCCAAATGGCAAATCGGTAGTAAGATCCGCTATGTGGGCGGCCTGCCCTATACGCCCTATGATCTGGATAAGTCTGCCCGCGTGGTCGCCTGGAATACACAGGGCAGACCCTTTCTGGATTATAGCCGCTATAACTCCAAACGGTTGCAGCCTTTTTTCCAACTGGATGTCCGTATTGACCGGGAATTTGATTTTGAAAATTGGTCATTTTTGATCTATCTGGATATCCAGAATGCTTTGAATTACAAAGCGGAATTACCCGATATTATTATACCGGCTACTGATGAAAATGGTCAACGGATTATTAGCAATCCTGCAGCCGTTCCTTCAGATCAGCGCTATTTGCTGGAAAGGATCTCTTATACCACCGGTACATTACTGCCCACCATTGGCATTACCGTGGATTGGTAAGAATTATTTTTATCCAATAATTTCAGATGAAATAAGATAGGTATAGCAGGCGGCAGCCGGCTTGGTGTTTGTTACATCAAAGGGTCTCGTAATCAACCAGGTTGGCTTTTCAGTCAACTTTTTCTTTATTTAAGAAGTGAGTAAAATACAGTCTGTGATCCTGGCAGAGTGAATCAGGTTTTCACTACAGTAAAACCACAGTGGCGAGTATCTCATTATCGTTGAGCATTACTAATAGATGAACAATTGGATTCATTTAAATTTAGCCTTTCATATAT
>CAZXFH010000085.1:0-8342 GCA_964640055.1 uncultured bacterium
CACCTTTCACATCGGAATTAATATAAAGGAAAATCAGAGCAACAGCAACTTTTTGTTGCAAAACTATGACAACTATTCTAATTTTGATTTGAAAAATAAAATTCGAGCGTAACGGCAATGATCCGCTTCTATACAGTGTTTTTCAAAATATTTTTTTGTTTACTTGTATTTACCGGTTTTATCTGGAGTACAGTGCCTCGTGAAACTTATACATTCGAAAGAATGCCATTAGGCGATAAATTCGCGAATTTTCATGTTTACGACATCACTCAAGACAATTATGGGTACTTATGGATTGGTACCAGTAAGGGAATTTATTATTTTGATGGTCACGAATTTAAAAAAATATATCCTGAATCTAAAAGTACGGATTTAAAAAAAGGCACAATATTTAAGTTACATGTAGATGAAAATAATATGTTATGGATATTTACGAAATATTTCATAAAAAATTATAATATAAAAACCAACAAATTTAATACAATTATCTCAAAAAATTTTGGATTTCTATGGGGAATAACAAGAGGAAATGCCGATACCCTATATGTAGCTTATCAGTCTAAAAATAAACGTACAGTATATATTTTAACCTTATCAAATAAAAAAATATTTCTCCATTCGGATCTAAATAATTTTATTAACAGAAATGCTGGTTTAAATATTAAGGATATTTATTATAGAAATGGCCGATTATTTATAGCAACAAGTATTGGTTTACATGTTTATAATACAAGAAGCCATAAATTTACTAAACTAAATGATTTATATGGACAAGATATTGCCACTGATCCTAAGGGTAACATATGGACTTGTGGTTTTAGCAATACTGTATTCCGTTGTAATCCACAAACTAATGCTTTAAAAAAATATTTGATATACCCCGAAAATCCGGATGTGAAGATAAGTACTATGGCTTGCTGGGATAACCATCGAATATGGCTGGCAAGTCGCGGAAAAGAGGCCGAAAGTTTGTCACTTTACAATACAGAGACCGGACAGCTCTTATCTGCGAATAAATTGACCGGAACAGCGAAAATCAATGTCCTCACGGAAGTTTTGACTTTTTATATCGATAAAGAAAAAACCGTTTGGATTGGCACAATACAATTAGGTCTGTATAAATTAACCCAGAAAAATCGTTTTTTTAATTTTAATGAAGTAGGGAAAGAACCGGATAAATTAAGCGATAGGTACATCTTTTCAATGTGCAGTGATCGCCAGGGTTGTGTGTGGATGGGAACTCGCACAGGGGGTCTGATCAGGTACAATCCAGACAGAGGGACTTTTAAACATTATAAACACGATCCAAATAATCCTCATTCTATCTCAGGTAATAAAGTTCATGATATTTTTGAATCCCAGAACAGGAGGTTTTGGATTAACACCTATTATTCTTTGGAACAGTTTGATCCGCTGAATCAATCCTTTAAACACTGGCTTTTTCATAATAAACCATTTAGTGATTCTAAAAATCCAATAAAAACTTATAAAAGTGGTATGATAATTAATCAAGATAAAAATAGAAAAATGTGGTTCGGAGGAAGTGATGGTTTTTTATATACATTTAACAAAAAAGAAAATAAGGTAATAAAATATTCTTATGCAAATGTTAATAAAGAGATAACATCTATTTGTGAAGATTCATTAAACATTTTCTGGATAGGTACCTATGGGGATGGACTGAAAATTTTTGACAGGGTAAAAAGGAAATATATACGCAGTTATAATCATGATGATCAGAATCCCAATTCAATCAGTAGTGACTACATCACTACAATCTTTTGCAATTCAAAAGACCACTTATGGATTGGGACCGAAAATGGCGGTTTAAATAAATTTGACTATGAAAATAATACCTTTGTTTCATATAGCGTCCAAGATGGACTGGTCTGTAATCAAGTATATGGAATTGTTGAGGATAAATATAATAATTTATGGATAGCAACCGCGGCCGGCCTGTCTAGATTTGAACCTAAGACAGAATCCTTTACAAATTACACTGCAGCAGATGGGGTAAAATATTACCTCAGAATCAACGATAATTTCAATCTTCATGAATCTGAAGCCCAAATAAGATTTCCGGATGTAAATAAGGGCAAAAAAAAAGCAGAGATCATCAAGACGACAGATAACAGAATTTATGTTGCCAGCATCAATGGATTTACCTGTTTTGATCCACAAGATTTTTACATGGAGGTAGCGCCTCCAAATATCATATTAACCGGGATGTCCATTGCCGGCCGGGATACAACGCTTGATATTGCTTTCCCGGAGGTAGAAAAAATCAAATTATCTTATCGGGATGATATGGTTACTTTTAAATATGCCATCACTGATTATAAAGCACCTCAGGAACATAAATTTGCCTATTTTCTTGAGGGCCATCAACAAAACTGGCATTACGCCGGTAAGCAACACATCATCACTTATTCCAATATTGAACCCGGTCATTATGTGATGCATGCCAAGGGCGCCGATCACTGGGGTAATTGGAATGAGGTTGGCTGTTCTTTCCAGCTGATCGTAGCCCCGCCTTTCTGGCAAACCACACTATTCTATGTTGCGGTTATTATTTTTGTATCGGGCGTAACTTTTATCGTGTTTCGTTTGCGGTTAAGAAGTATTCGTTCGCAAAAGCAACTTCTGGAAGAAAAAGTAGCCAATCAGACCTGGGAATTGTTAAAGGCACGTGATCATCTGGAAGTCACGGTTCAGGTGCGTACCCGGGAGCTGATCGAGGCAAATGAGGAACTGAAGCAGGAAATTGAAGCTCGTCAAACCGTTCAGCAGGCCTTAAAAAAAAGCAAGCAAAGATTAGCGGTTAATTTATCCCAGCAAGAGTTATTGGCTGATATTTCGATCATATTTAATTCTCTGGATAATTTTGACGATAAGATCAATAAAACCCTGCATTTATTAGGCAAAAACATGAAAATCAGCCAGGTCTGTATCTTCGAAAACAGAGACCATGGCACTCTCATCTCCAATACCCATGAATGGTGCGCCACCGGGGTTACTCCACTGAAACAGAAGCTGCAGGCAATACCCATTAAACAGATTCCTTCCGTAAAAAATATGATTCAAGAAAAAGGGTTAATATGCTGTCAAACTGTTGACAGTTTCCCCGCGGATATCAGAAAGTATCTGAAACCGCTTGGTATCAGATCATTGCTAATACTTCCCGTTTATAGTGGTAAAACCTATTTCGGTTTTATCGGATTCTGTGATGTTAAGCAGGAACGGGACTGGAATATAGCAGAAATCAATCTTCTGAAAACCATTTCCTATATCATCTCCAAAGCCTTCGAAAAGAGGAAAATGGAGAAAAATTTGGAATATAATGAGCAAGCCTTCCGCACCCTGATCAATGCACCGAATGAACTGGCTTTGCTAATTGATCTGGATACTACAATTCTGGCAGTTAATGATGCCATGTGCAAGAGCCTGAACAAAACCAAGGATGAACTATTAGGTAAACCTATCGGGAATTTCCTGCCAGCTGATCTCATCAAACAACGGTATAAACAGCTTCAAAAATGTATCAAAACCAAAACAGCCGTCTATTCTGAAGATAGTCATGACGGGAGTTTCTTCGCTAACAGCGTCTTTCCGGTCTTGGATCTTAATAATGAAATCGCTTCTATTGCGGTTTTCTCAAGAGACATTACCAAACAAAAAGAAGCCGAACAGATCATTAAACGCGATCAGGAAGAGCTAAAAAATCTTATTAAAGCCCGTACCCATGAACTGGAAAAAACAAATATGCGATTAAAACAGGAAATCCAACAACGACAGTCCGCTGAAAAAGAATTGATCCTGTCCGAAAAAGAGAAGCGGGAAAATCTGCGTAAATTGACTCTTCAGTTAGCCCATGAAATCAAAAACCCTTTGGCCAGTATTAAGAGTTCCGCCCAATTGGTTGAATCCCTTGAAAAACAGAAGGGACATGATACGACCCTCAACCATATGAATGTGATTACCCGCAATGTTGACATCTGTAACAGAGTCATCCGGGAACTATATAATTACACCCATCAGTCAGATCTGGACCTGGCGCCAGTAAAAATGAAACAGATGGTTAACCAAATTGAAAATTATGCCAAAGAGAAAGCCGGACACAAAAAGGGCATCAGTGTGGTTATCAAAGAACAATTACCTGCGGTACAAATCAAGGCAGACATATTTAAATTAATCCAGGCCTTTAAAAATATTATCGACAATGCCATGGATGCCATTAAAGGGCCAGGAGAAGTCAGAATTAATACCCAATTAATAGGAGAAAGCCGGGTCTTAATCGAAATAATCGATACCGGAGAAGGTATTTCCGATGAAGTCATACATAAAATTTATGAACCATTCTACACCAATAAGACTGCGGGTTTTGGATTGGGTTTGTCGATTGTAAAGGAAATAATAGAAGGTCATCAGGGCACTATAACCACGCATAGCGAACTATGTAGGGGAACGATCATTCGGGTCGAATTCCCGGTCTTGACAGCCACGTCCAATGAATAAACATATATGCCACATCTCATTTTCCACCCAAATAATCCAAACAGACATTTTTTCTCAATAATATTTTCTGATTTTGAAAAACTATCTTTATATTCAGATTGATTGAGGCATATGATGTCGAAAGTTATAGTAGTAGAAGATCATCTTGATACCGCACGCAATATCTGCGAATTGTTAAAAATCAATGGCTATGAAGCGCAAATTGCGACCAATGGTAAGGCAGCCCTAAAACAGATTAAAGATAATAATCCAGACTTGGTCATTCTGGATCTAAACCTTCCCATTATCGATGGCTGGGAAGTGCTAAAAAATATTCAAGCCGAGATGAATCAAGGTCTCGCCGTTATTATCATCACCGCCTATGGCGATATTGACAGCGCCGTAAAAGCGATCAAAATGGGTGTCTATGACTTTATCGAAAAGCCTTTTAATAACCAGGTATTAATTTTGACCTGTGAACGAGCACTAAACAACCAAAAGGTCAAAAAGGAATTAGATAAGCTGAAAGAGACGCTCGATGAGACTCCGGATGCTCATAAAATTTTCGGGCCCAGTAAAGCTATGGAAAAAGTAGCCCAGCAAATTGAAACGATTGCTCCCACTGATATGACGGTTTTGATCATGGGTGAAAATGGTTCCGGTAAGGAAGTTGTCGCCCACCTAATTCACCAGAAAAGTCCACGCCATAAATTTTCCTTTATTACAGTTGATTGCGGAGCTATCCCGACTGATTTACTCTCCAGTGAATTGTTCGGATTTGAGAAGGGGGCTTTTACCGGCGCTTATAAAAAGTCGCGAGGTAAGTTCAAATCCGCTCACAAGGGCACCCTGTACCTGGACGAGATCGGAAATTTACCACTTAAACAACAGCGAAGTATCCTCAGGGCCGTTCAATTCAAGACCATCTCGACCATTGGTTCACAAACCACCACTCAAATTGATGTCCGCCTTATCTTTGCCACCAATGAAGATTTGGAAGCCCTGGTAGAAGAAAATAAATTCCGTAAAGATTTGTATTTCAGATTATGTGAATATATCATCCAAATCCCGCCCTTAAGGGAACGGCTCGATGATATTCCCCATCTGGCATACTGCTTTATAAAGGAGAGTAACCCTGAATTAAACAAAAATATAAAAAATATATCCAATCAAGCTATTGCCAAATTAATGCGCTATCACTGGCCCGGTAATGTGCGTCAACTCAGAAATTATATCCGGCGGGCCATGTTGCGGGCGGAAACAGAAATATTACCGGAACATATTGATATACCCGCAGGTAAGCAATTTAAGCTGGAAGAATTTCATACCCTTGATAGAGTCGAACAATTAAGCAATCATTTGGACTGTGACAATTATAAACAGGTCTTAAATAATATAACGGACAGTATTGAAAAAAAACTGGTTAAGCATGCACTAAAAATATCCAACAATAATATTTCAGAAGCCGCCCGTATTTTTGGCATCGACAGAAGTGCCTTTTATCGCAAAATGAACAAACACGAGATTAACACTTAATCCAAAAACTATATAAACAAATTTAATTATCCGGCTCTTGTAATCGATTTTGTTACTCTGGATAATATATATTTGATCTTTTATCTTAATTTTTTAATAATTTGCAATGACCATTAAGTCACAGTATAGAATACCAATTTTTAATGTGTTCAGATTAAGATTTTTTGATCTCCCAGATTGTTTTACCTAAATAATCCCAGGGCAGACGACCTTCATCACAGGTCTCGGGATCGGTTGTGAATTTGTGATCTACCAAATAGATTACAGGCACAGGTTGGTTAGTAATGTTTTTACAGCCATGGGCCACCCCGGGTGGTATCAGAACTAAACGTGATTTGCAGTCTCCCATGATCAAGCGCATTCTGACGGACTGAGTCGGTGACGATTGACGCAGATCTGCCAAAACAAGCAGTAACTTAGCAGCCGGTGGTACATACCATAGATCGGTTTGCTTTAGATGCAGGTGGAAGGCCTTGATTACACCGGGATCAATTTCACTGTAATTAATCTGGGCGATCTTAAACTGCGCCGGTCCTTCTACGATACCATTGTTTAAGCGCGCCAGTTCCGTGAGTGCGCCCCCGTCATCATTAAACCGTTTCAGAGCAATAATCTGTACACCATCAATGCTCGGCTGTGTGCTGTAATCCTGGATTTGAATTGACTTTTTAACATCCTTTATTAACTTCATAACCTCTCCCTGTTTAGCTCACCTAACCGATAATTAAATTAAACTTATCCGCTATAAAATACAATCCCGGATTTTCCAGCGAGCTCAATATTATACTAATAGCTCCTTATGCAAAGACTTGACTTTAGTTTGAAGCGCCGATAAATTGCGCCAAGTAGATTTTATTGATTATGATTGAAAACTTTCTATTCACAATTTATCTTGCCCTAATTTTTATTTTCTCCGGCTTAATCTATCTAAAAATATTCCATTCAGACAAGTCATCTATGCCGTTTAAATTTGAAAATATTAAATTATTGCTGCACAATAAATATCATCTGTTATTTATATATATTATCGTTTTGATAACTGCCAGCCTTATTATCCTGATCCCAATCGGCGTAATGTCACATACACATCCCTACACCAGTTTGATTACCTTATTAATACTATGCTTATTAATAGGATTAGGAACGGCTTATTTAATTAGACCATTGGATAATCCTTAACTTGACAAATTAAAGCCCAGAATGGTCATAAATATTTTCTGACAAGGCCTTATGACAATCCTTAAATATCCGGTGAAACTCCAATATATTCCCTCTCAGGATATCTATCTCTCTGAAATTCATTTCAGTAATGATACAATTACCCATATTCGAATAAAGTCACCAACAGATATATCCGTTAAACACTCAATAGATCCCAGCCATCTGCTCCGATCAACCTGCTCGGCCCCTACTTACTCCCCGGAAATACAACTGTGCATTGTTAATAGTATCGAAGCTGCGCTCGATTTTAAGCCATCCCATTATCTTAACAGCATCCGTACCCTTTATTTGGGGTTGAACCATCTGAGTAAAGACCTCTATATAGTGAGTAAATTATTTGGACAACTGGGACACGTAAAGATACATTCTGCTCTAAGTGAAAACTATAAATTCCTTCAGAATTGTTTAGGCAGAAAATCCGCATTAACCAACTTCTTCCCGACACTTTTCCCGAATGCAGATGTTCCACTCATTCCAAGGGGCTTTATTGATTGTTTTTTCCAATTTTACAACACTTTCCGGCCCATATTAAATCATACCCGACAGGTAATGTTAAAAAATAAAATACTTATAAATCGCTTGGGTCAGCTTGCGGCGATTGGTCCCAGTATTATCCCTGAAGCAAAACAGACTGCCCCGGCTAGGCAGACAGCCGAATTAAGCCATGCACATAGAGAAACAATAATCCCAGGGAATTTTACCCACCTTTCCGGGCAGAAAGAGATTAAAGGGGTCCGGGGAGATTGTTGGGACAGATATTGGAGATATTTCTGCGCAATAGAAAGGAACTTACAATTAATCCGGGAGTCTATTCATGTTATTTCCGATCTCAGTAAAGCGACGCTATCTTTACTCAAAGATTTTAAATTTACGTCTCTGTCCCGCAATGAACAGATTAAAATCGCCAACGAAAAATTGGCTTGTCATGCCACAATTATATCACAGCATCATATGAGTATCCAATTTCAGCGTCCGGGATGGCAAACTTTATCTATTATAAAACAGATCCTGCCGGGACAAATTATTGATGATTTGATTATTATACTCAATAGTGTGGGTTTCCAACAAATTCCGGGAAACAAAGCATGTTA
>CAZXFH010000086.1:0-8038 GCA_964640055.1 uncultured bacterium
TACATTGCTGATGATTTAAATGTTGCTGCAGAACAGATTAAAGGGGTGGACCTAGAATTATATGATCTGCAGAAAGCCAACTTGGCTGGTCTTAATCAGGAATTTTTGATTTCCGGACGTATTGATAATTTGGCCATGTGCTATGCCGCCATCGAAGCATTGATAAATCGGGAAGAACACCCGGAAACTACGCTTATCGTGACCTTGTTTAATAATGAAGAGATCGGATCCAGCACCCGCACAGGCGGTGGTTCACCTTTTTTAGAAAATACACTGGAACGGGTCGCCCTGACACAGGGCCTTTCCCGTGAAGAGTTTCTGGCCACCTTGGCAAAATCCCTGTTGCTGTCTGCTGACGGAGCCCATGCCGTGCATCCCAATTATACGGATGAATATGAGCCTCATCATAAGGTATATCTTAATAAAGGCCCGGTTATCAAACTAAATGCCATGCAAAAGTATGCATCAGCGCCTGCAACAACAGCCTATTTCGAAAAGCTGTGCCAAGCGGCAAATGTTCCTGTGCAACACTATATCCATCGTACTGATAAACCCTGTGGATCCACCATAGGACCAATTACAGCCACACGTACTGGTATAAAAACCATGGATGTCGGTCACGCGATGCTATCCATGCATTCAATCCGTGAAATGATGGGCAGTGCTGATATCTTTTACATGATCCGGGCTATGAAACAGTTTTTACAATAATTGATAAATAATAGTACTAACATGTTATTATATATACAGTTAGCATATTAAATAACTAATAGTTAATAGGTTTATATAATAAATAATAAATTTAAAATAAGTATTTTGAACTGATTAGTTTCAAAGGGCTATCTTATTATTTATATTATAATTATATAAAAATTATCTTGAAAATTTACAATATAATTCTTAATATATAAGTGAGCAAATGGTTATTCAGTTAAAAAAAGTGAATTCAGGCATACTTTTAAGAGAACATGTTTGGTGCTTATATTATGCTGTCACAATAAATATAATGATCAGGAATTGGTACAGTAAAAGCAATTTAATTAATGGATGTTTAATTTAATACAAAAAGGAGGGTATTATGTGGCAATTATGGATTAATTTTGTCATTGGCTTATGGGTTATCATTTCCGGATTAATTGCTGGGGTACAGCACGAAGTCAATTTGATCATTTGTGGTATCGTCGTAGCTGTTCTTGGATTCTGGGCTGGTAAGAAATGGCAAGGTTTGGTCGCCGGTATTGTCGGTGTCTGGCTGTTCATCAGTGGTCTGGTGCACAGCACTTTAGGAAAACCCTGGAATTACATCATTTTTGGTCTGGTCGTCGCCGTACTTTGTTTATGGGCTGCACTGGAGAAAAAGGAAGTTGAGACCCCGCAAACACCACCGACTACTTAAATAGCTAAATGAAAGTAATAGAGAAGCCCCTGAACAGGGGCTTCTTTATATATTGAAGGTAATTTTTAATTTCAGACCCTTCGTTCCAATTTAAACAGGGCCTGTAATTCTTTGTCGGAGAGTTCGGTAATCCACTTCTCGCCGGCCTGGACGGTCAGCTTAGCCAGCTCTTTTTTCTCGTGCAGCATATCATTTATTTTTTCCTCAAAAGTTCCCTGGGTAATCAGACGATATACAGTAACATCTCTTTTTTGTCCGATGCGAAAAGCACGATCGGTGGCTTGGTTTTCCACCGCTGGATTCCACCAAAGGTCATAGTGGATCACATGATTGGCTGCCGTTAAGTTTAAACCGGTCCCCCCGGCTCGCAGGGAAAGAATCATTAACGGAAAATGACTCTCTTGCTGAAATTGGTTGATCAGCTGATCACGCTTTCTGCGGGTCAAACCGCCATGTAAGAATAAGGGGGTAGTTTGCAAAACGTCGGGTAACATCTGGACCAGCAGATCGCCCATTTGTTTGTATTGTGTGAAAATGAGAGTTTTACCGTTGATGTCAATAATTTTCTTTAATAAATCCGCTAAAAGTGATGTTTTCCCCGATTGAGCAATTTTAGGATGATCGGCTTTGGTATAATGCACCGGATGATTACAAATCTGTTTCAAGGAGGTAATCAACTTAAAGATTAACCCTTTACGGTTAATACCTTTGGAATTTCGCATGCTTTCCGAAATCTGATCCAAAACCCGTTGGTAAAGGGCGGCTTGCTGATGGGTAAGCGGGTTGTACTCTTCGATTTCCAGTTTGTCAGGCAGATCATTGATAATGGATTTATCGGTTTTTTCGCGTCGTAAAATAAAAGGATTGGTGATCTTCCGGAAGTCCTCCAGACGGCTGTGATCCCGAAAGCGTTCTATGGGAGTGGCGAAATCCTCTTTAAATTGAGTGCGTTTTCCTAGCAAGCCCTTGATGGTATAATCCATAATACTCCAGTAATCCATCAAGCGGTTTTCGACCGGAGTACCCGTCATGGCAATTTTAATATCGGCCGGAATTGATTTAAGGGCTTTGGTTTGGTGGCTGGCGGGATTTTTTATATTTTGTGTTTCATCGGAGATCAATACCAGCCACTGGTGCTTAGCAAACACTTTTTTTTCATTGCGAACCAAACTATAGGTAGTGATCACAATATCCGTGTTATCCAAATTTAGCCGGCGGTTCTGACCGTGATAAATGAAGGGGGTAAGGCTTGGCGCAAATTTGTTGATCTCGTGTTGCCAGTTGGTTAATAGGGTAGCCGGAACCACGATCAGGGATTTACGCGGACCCAGGATTTCTTCTTCTTTTAATTTTAACAAGAGTGTGATGACCTGAAGGGTTTTCCCCAGCCCCATATCATCGGCGATCAGAGCGCCGAAACCCGCTTTAAAATTGTTGTATAACCATTTAAATCCCTGGACCTGGTACTCTCTTAAGTTGGCCTGTAATTTTTCCGGTAAGTCAGGATCATGTTTCGCCAAAATACGGGTAAAAATTGATTGCAGGGACTTATCGGTTTTAATGGGAGTGCCCTTGTATTTTCCTGTCAAATTAATCCGTATGATATCCGTAGTGGATAGCTGGGGAGGTTTCTGTAGCTGTCTGAGAATTTTATTGATTGCGTTTTTATCAATATGAAAATAGGTGTCTTTATACTTAATAATCCCTTTGTATTTTTCTATCAATTTTTCGAATTCGCTAACTTTTAAAAACCGGTCACCGATCGCGATATTCCACTTAAAATCTAGCATGGATTTTAGGTTTAAAAAGGAGGTGCGTCTAAAATCAGCCTTTTCATCCGGCGTGAAAGTTAAACTCAATTCGGGGATAAACACCTTTTTAAGTGATTTCGGCAGTATGGTTTTAATTCCCAGGGTATGCAGGAGAGGTAGAGCCTCAAACCATATTTCTACAAAGGTCTGGGACGGGATTGTCAGGCGGGTTCGGTTATCACTCAAATTTAAGTAGTCATTAATCTGTGGCAAATAATCCGAAAGTAGCGCCAGATCTTTAAGGACCTGATTGTTTTCATCACTTCCAAGAGCCAGAAATTTGTTCAGGAGCAAAGGATTTGTGGCAGAGGTAGCACGGTCTTTAATCAAGATCTGAAAATAAAATCGATCGCTATATTGGGGTGCCTCATCAATTTTGATTACAGGTGTATAATTTTTTGAGGCAATAAAAAAGCGACTTAACCAAAGATGAATGATCTCCGGGATTTGTCGGTCTTCGAATTTTATTTTGGTGTAAACATCGAAATTAAAAAACAGGTATAATATATTGGTCTCGTCTCGTTTAGGACAAACATCGAAGTGTTTCTGAAAATATGAGATTATAAAGGAGACCAGAAAATTTAATTGGTCTCGCTTTTTCAGAGGTTTATTACCATAAAAAAGGAAATCAGCGGGCATACTGCTAACCAGCTGATCTGCTATGGTTTTGATTTGTTGGTCAAAAAGAGCAGGTATCCAGCGGATCATATATTCATCTTCGTCAATGGAAAATATATCTGGAATGTAAGCACTTTTTTGAATCAATTTGAGTACAAAACTGTAAACCTGGGCCAGAAAGGCCATCTCTGCAGGGTAGTGCTTTATATCACTCAGGGTATGTTGATGAAGGTGGCCGATAAAAGTGTCCATATCTTCAAGGCTGAATATTAAGGGATCTCCGGAACCGGATAGCTTTCCCATAAAATCAAGACTCGTATTTTTGATTTTGATGGAAATGCGCTTGAATTTTATCTCGGGATGTTCGTTGATCTCAGTTTCTTTGATATAGCGATTTATCACCCGCCGCATCGCACGGTATTGACTAGTCAGTTTCTTTTTAAAATTACCGACTGAAAAGAAGAGTGGATTGGGGGTTAGTAACTTATTAATGGTATCCAGCAGGTCGGGTATTGTACTGAAGTCAATTTCTTTATAAATGTTAGCATCCTCTTGATTGATGCTGGCTTTGACCGGTGATTCAGCAATATAATCTGTAATGCCAGGAATCGATTGGGTCTCTTTGCGCCGGCCATCCTGCGGTTTGATTACTTTTAACAGGTTAAAACCGTGTAAATTGAAAATAAGGAATGGGTTCTTATCAATTTCATTAGCAAGCAGATATATCACTGCGGAAACATGCTTACAGGGCACACCATCATCTTCACAGTTGCATTTCATCTGTATCGTACGCCAGGATTTGGGAAACAGATCAATCATTTCCTCGTTTATTTTGTCATACAGAGTGGGCGGCAGGTTTTTGGATTCCAATTTAGAGATGAAGTAGGGGTTTGCTTGTACCAAATCATAGATTTCCCCCTTTTCATATTGGTCAAAAGTGGGAAATTTTAGTGATACCAGATAGGGAACGACTTTACGGCCCTGGACTTTTGCGGCAATCCGGTTGCCGTTAATATCAATAGAAACCACCGCCTCATTTTGGGCATAGGCTTTCCCCCGTGTGAGACGATTGGAATAGTCTATATTTTTCAGGGCGCCCAACCAGGATTTCCCCCACCAAGTAGTTCCAAACTCTACATTTGCCATAAAATTATATTAATTTTAAAAAGGATTGATTGAGTTATGGTTCCGGATCACAATTTTAGACCTAAAAACGGGTGGTGATTAATATTCGCAGAGACAATTATACGGTCGCAAGCTTACAACAATTATTTAACAGATGCCAAGGTTAAATGCCCTATTTATGTTAATCCCCTCATTAAAATCAGGGGCAGGCTCGTTTTAAAGTTGATATTACGAGTTATTAAACAATTACTTTGAAAAAGTGATCAGCTTCCCGTTATGTAAACACCCCGGACTGCAACTCCCGTTCAGTCTCTTATTTTCGGCTGGCTTCGACCAGTTTTTTAATTGGTGTAACCACTTTTAGTTCCACTTGACCGCGGGGGTCACGGGCGGCTTTTAACCGGTTTTGGCTGGCTTTATACCAAAACCAGGAAGTTTTCTGGTTGTTTTCCAGATGTTGCAGGGCTTCCTGACCTATCTCGGCAATTTCCGCCAGATCATGGGACAAACTTTCAATTTCTCTTAGGACCGGTGACTTTTTGATAACCGGGACCAGTTTGGTATGATTTTCTTGCCATAACATTAACCAATTTTCTAATTCTTGCGCTTGATCAGGCTTCTGTTCCGTAAGATATTGTACAACCAGCTGATTGAAATAACGCGCGATCCGCGATTCCGGATGAGCCGCATCCACCACCCGGGTTAAGGGTGAAGATTGTGTATATTTAACCCCCTGAAAATGGCGTTGGTAATCCGCGACCTGCTGCACCACATCCACGAGATGTTTCAAGGGGGATATCTCATTATTGTTGGTTAAGCGTCGCAGTATCATGGGATAATTTTTAATGTGGGTTAGGGCCAATTCCTCCAGATGAAAGCTGGTGACATCCATACGCCGGTACATATCCGGTACGTCTTTTACGGCTTGGGGGGACCAGAAGCGTTCTGCAATAGCAGCATTCCGGGGCCAGATCCGGGAATCCACTGTTTCGGAAGTGATCAATTCACCCCAACTGGTGGCTTCACCCCCGAGAATATTTTGCTGTTCTGCCGGGGTTAAAGGGGTATCAGACGGTATCGGATCATTAAGATAATGGAACTCGGCGCTTTTGATTAGATCCAGATAATAGTCCCGTGACAGAATGGAATGATAGCCCATTTTAGCGGCTTTATTCATGGCTTCATGTCCCCGCCAGGACTGAATGACTACATTTTGGGGTAAATCAGGGTGTAATATTTCATCCCATCCCACCATTATTTTGTTGTGTTTGGTCAAAATTTCGAGCATCCGGCGATTAAAATAAGTCTGCAAGGCGTGCTTGTCAGGAATGTCATTTTCTTGCATAAATTTTTGAATGGCCTGGTTTTGCTTCCAGTGTTTACCATTGTTTTCATCTCCGCCAATATGCATATATTCATCAGGAAACAAGGCTGCCATTTCACCAAAAAACTTATCCAGAAATTGATAGGTTTTCTCCTGAGTGGGATCCATTACCGGGTCCTGGATTCCCCAATTACGCTCAATTGAATAGGGACCAGGGGCACTGGCCAGCTCGGGATAACCCACAAACCAGCTGGTGGTGTGGGCCGGCACGTCAAATTCAGGAATCACCCGAATTCCCCGGGCTTGCGCATAGTCAATAATCTCTTTGATCTGGACTTGGGTGAAATAAAGACCGTCTGAGCCTTCCAGGTGCAGTTTAGGGAAGGTTTTGCATTCGATGCGAAATCCTTGATCATCGGTTAGGTGCAGATGTAAAACATTCATTTTCAAGGCGGCCAGAGCGTCTATATTACGCTTGATAACCCCGACCGGTAAAAAATGGCGGCTAACATCGATTAACAGGCCCCGCCAGGGAAAGCGAGGCTCATCATGGATCACCAGGGTTGGAAAATAATAGCTCTCCATATCAGCATACAGCAATTGCAAAAAAGTTTCCAATCCGCGCATGGCGCCGATGTCCGTGGCCGCGGCAAGCATAATTTGATCCGTGGTAATGGTCAGCTGATAGGTTTCGTCCATACCCAGCCTGACCCTTGCATCTTTTCCGGATTCTATCAGCATGCTGGGTTCAGAAACCTGTCTGTCCGGTCGGATAAAATGCTGCCGAAAAAAGAGACCGGTACGCCCTGATAGTCGCTGCAATACCCGGCTGGCATAGTCAGATAATTTTTCGCCGTACTCCCCCTGGATACTAATAGTGAAAGATTCATCTAACCGGAAACGACCACCGGTTAATTTCATTTCTTGAGGTACCGGCATCATATTAAGGGTATTCGTATCATTCGCTTTTAACTGAACCAGCATAAGGGGTAGTAATAGGGAGCTTCCCCAAAATAATTTTCCTATCTTCATTTTGTTTCCTTTCCATTTTTGATAATCATGTAAAGCTATTCTGACCGATTAAAGAATTGGATAATATTACGTTTCAAGCGGCGCCGCTTTCTCCTTTTAGAGCGAACCTCGGCTTTATTTACATGGGGAAAGGGTTGCTCGGGAATGGGTTGCTTAAGAAAAGGACACAATTTATCCCACCCTTCCCCCTGGGTTATGTTGAAAATCAATAAATCTTGGGGGCGTTCCCGGAAATACGCCCTGACCCTCTGATTATGGTCCTCATAGCGTTCCCGATAAACGGCTTCGTGGTCCTGAGGATAACCCACACCATATATCCATTGCCGCATATAGGTGAACTTGTTATTAAAATGTTTTACAACACTATACAGCCATTCATCGGTCGGGCGCAGCGTCAGAATAAATTTACTGTGAGCTACTTTCTGATCCAGTTCCTTAAAGAGGAGCGGCCAGGGATTGTCCTGAAAAGCATCAAAATGGGGGATTTTTTTTAAGGCCTCGGACAGGGCGTTTTGGCTGATTTGGGGATCGTTCTTACCAAAAGGACCGGTCACTCGATAGCCTAAAATTTCCATGGCCCTTCTGAGGGAAGTAGTCCCGGTCTTATGAAAACCAATACCGAATATTTTTGATTCATGCATAATAATTTTGGTCAATAATGAACTACCCCGAAGCAGGCATCGGGGTATCAAAAGATTTCCAACTGGGTGAGATTCTTTATTGACTTTCCCT
>CAZXFH010000087.1:0-7986 GCA_964640055.1 uncultured bacterium
GGTATAAATATCCGACTGCGAATTTAACCTTTTCCGATCCTTCCAATTTGGACAGAATTTCATCTTTAAGATTGACTTTGCGATTGTCAATGATATCGGAAAATATCGTCATAAAATCTGCTCCGTTTCGATTTGCGCAATGAGATACCAATAATAAAATGCTTCTGGTAAAGCATTACGAATTCGGTTTAATATTAGATACTTTTCCAGCTCTATACTTTCATTGCCGGTTATGGAATTTTGTTGGAAAAGCTGAAAATATGCATCCCTATTATCCTCTTGGTATTTGATAATTGTAGCCAGATATGCAATCCTGGCGGCAGACAATTTAGCATCCGGCAATGAATACCTATTGATCAAAAGATGGCTGGCAATTTGTCGAATACCTGCCCGAATCTCTTCAGTTTTCTTGTTTTGAATGCTCTTTCTAAGATCTATTTGTGAGATTAGATAGCAAGTATCGATCGTATCTGATAATACATTGCCCAAAGTGTATTGATCATCACGAAAACGGTTTTCAATCTCAAATACCTGTTGATAACTCTGCAATAAATCTGCGGGCATTTTCAGGTTCATAAACAGATCATCGACATCAATTAACTGCTTAATAATACTCATGGATTTGTTTTTATTATAAGGCACACCAATCGTATTTGGAGCAAAGGCGGTAAGTTTATCACCCAGGAGACAGTCCAGAGTAGGGATTTTTACAAAAATTTCTTCATCCGGAATAAAGAAGTCTGTCTGAACCTTTGATTTAATGATCTTTGAATAAGGATTTGAAGAATTAACTACATCCAGAAGAACATAGTCTTCGCGTTGATTGACCTGAGAATAGTAATAAAATTTATGGTGCGATTTTGGAATATTACCTGCTATACGCCGATTAAATTCATAACGCTGGAACACAGTATCATTAATAATATCTCTTAACTGGTTTTCACTGACATCACTAACTATATCAATATCAATGGATAACCGTCGTGGCGGATCGATATGCAGCAACATAGACGTTCCGCCCTTGAAAATAAAATCAATCTTATTTTCGATTAACAATCCTAATAACTCAAAAGCATAAATGGTTTTTTCAATAATAGCAGGATCTGTTTTCGGGAAATTATCCCGGATTGACACAACCCAATCCAATTTAAAACATTCTGGAGATATCATTTAATATTCTCTTGAGTGATTTACTATTGGCACCTAGGCAGCCAATGTGCCATTAGTAAATATTTTCGAAAATACTATTTCTGACTTTTCTGCGATATGCATATCGTGAAAGTTTGGAAATATCTATCCGAAACTGCTGTGTAATATTCTCAAAAATTTGGTTGTATTCCCAGCCATCAATTAAATTGAGGCGATCTTTTTCAATATAGAGATCAACTAAGATCTTTTCAATTCGCGCAAAATGGCCTTCCCGAGGTTCTTCGGATATCTCCGGACGGAGAATCATCGTATTTTCCTGA
This sequence comes from uncultured bacterium, assembly GCA_964640055.1. GTDB lineage: Bacteria > Fidelibacterota > UBA2242 > UBA2242 > JAFGTP01 > CAZXFH01. The sequence continues at coordinate 1,470 of CAZXFH010000087.1, forward strand.
ATAACAAAATTCTTTCGAACTTCATTTTGTCCGGGGTTTAGATAAGTATTGGGATATATATCACGGAGGAAGTCGTAAACAGGTCCTATTGAATCTACATCAGTATAAACGAATGTTATAAATTTATTAGGTAAATGGTGGAAGTAAGAACGAATTTGTTGGATACTCCAGCAGGAGAATGACAGGATTTGAAAGTGTTCTTTAATTTCATTGATAGTGCCCTTAACTGGTTTTTTTTCCAAACGGAAAGGAGTTTTTATCGTTGAATACCAACCACGTCCAGCACCAAATAAATGTTTCTCCTTTTTTATATAATAAAGGGTTTGCTTCAAGCTGTCTTTGGTGTATTTAATTCTATTATCATCAAGATAATCTTTTAATACCTTGTGACTGAAATATCTCCGTCCCTGTGCAAAATCAATAATTTTTTGTTTCAGTGTTTCGACCGTTCACTCCTTTATTAATACACCATAATTTAGTATTTATTCCCAAAATGTTTATATACCATTTCTGTTATCTATTTATGTCAGAAGAAATAGTTACCTGACACAAATATATTTGCTCCTTATTTCTTCTGTTTTGCCTTGGCTTGCAACTTTTGTTCGATCACCTGCGCCAATTTGGGATAGCGCCGGAAATACCAGTTCTCCACCTCCTCGATATCCTCATCATTCAAATTATACATCTGATAGACCAACCGGTCGATTTCTAATTGTTCGTTGGTCATGTAGTCGTATTTTTGATCATTCTTTTGTTTTTTTATAATTGATTTAACTAAACTCTCAATTATATTTTCTTTTAAAATCAATGGTATTATTTTTATTGAGTCTATTTCAGCTGACACTGTATGTTGAATATAAGATCTATAGATAAATAAAGTTAATTTTGAATTAAATAAACCAAGATAATGATATATTCCATTTTGAATTAAAATAAATGCACTTTCTTTATCAAATGGTCCCCTCGAAGATATTCTAAATGTTGGTGAATATACTCCACGAGAAGAGAACGTTATCCCCCGTTTATAATAGTAATCTGGATTGTCATGTCTATGACCAGGAAGTTTTTTCATTTCATCTACACTTTTCTTGCGCCAGTCAATGAAGTAATCTGTGGGGACATAATATTTTGGTAGCCAGCCTTTATCTGCATTTGAAGACCCTCCCTTATCATATGGCACTAAATATTTTTCATTAAATTTTTCTTTTTTAAACCCGTTACGCTTTTCTAGATTGGATAAAGATTTCAATTCAGATTTTGATAATACTAGATCAAAGTCCACAATTTTATATGACCCTCTGGCTTTATTTTTTTTGAAAATGTATTTATAATTATCGCCTGTAGTTAGTCCATGTTTTACTTCTGCTATATCCCCGAGTTTGATTAATTCAATTTCCTTCCCATTAAAATCCACTGTATAGACCGGTGGTTTTTCCTGGTCATCCAGGGTTTTCCCGGTGGGTTCCTGTTTATTACCCACATCGCGCATTAGCCGGAAGAGTTTGGGGCTGGCAATGAAAAAGGAGTGGTTGGAGAAGCGGGCGATCAGTTTCTGGCGGTAGGCAAAGATAGCGAATTCCCGGTTGGATTCAATGGTATAGCCGTCTTTGGTTTCATCCAACTCTTCTATTTCGATCAGCAGTTCAAAGGCTGCTTCGAGGTCCGATGAATCCCACTGATCATTTTTATGGATCTTGAGCGGGGAGAAGTTCGCGGCCAGGATCCAGTTATCCGCGTCATCGCTGATTTTTTCACGTACTCTTGCCCGTGTCACAAAGCTGTATACCCCGGCATTGACCGTGGCGGCAAAGACATCTGAGGGCAGGGAGATCAGATATTGGGCATCCACCTCTTTCAGTAAAATATCACGCAATTTTTTGTGGGTCCGGATGGTTTGCCAGGTATCACTCATGATATAGCATAGGGCGCCCTGGGGCTTCAGGATTTTCAGTCCCAGCACGGTAAAGACCCCGTAAGAATCCTTGCTCTGCACGCTGAATTCATCCCGGATTTCATTATCGACTTTGATTCCATAAGGCGGATTGGCAATCACAATGTCAAAGCCGCCATTCAGGATCAGAATATCAAAAAAATCCAGCCCCCAGTTGAACTTTTGGGTCAGTTGTTCTGCGTTTTCCCTGACGACCTCGATTTCCCGGATCTTTTGGCGATAGGGTTTGCTCCGATCCATTATTTTCTGGTTAGAGACCTCGTCTGCTTTAAAAAGGGCTTGTGGTCCCTCGATTTTCTGAATTTCGTTCTTTTGATCCCGGATCAATTCATCCAGAAACCAGGTCAAAATTTCGGTTTTTACCTGGGCCATTTTCACTCTGGATTTCATTTTTTCTTCTGGAGTGGTCAGGGTACTGTGTTTTAGTTTGAGTTGTCCCAGTTTTTCAATCAGGTCGTTTTCCTTCTGGCTGGTCCTGATCTGCTTTTCTACATCATAAGGATAGCCGGCCACTTTGGAGATCAATGAGTCACCGCAGAGGATATGAAAATCCAGGTTAGGCAAGGGCGGCACTGCGACGATGTTTTTAACTTCCAGGTCAACAATCAGCGAAAGCCAGAGACGCAAATGGGATAGGGCCACTGCTCGTTCCTGAATATCCACACCATAGATACAGCGTTCGATAATATCTTTTTTCAGGTTATAGCGATAGTTGAATGATTCTGGCTGCGCGGGATCAATAACTTTATCAATGGTTTCCATCAGCTCCACAATTTTTAGCAAAATACCCACGGCATAGGCACCGGAACCGACCGCCGGATCTACAATTTTAACATCCAGCAGCCGTTGCCGGATAGTTACCAACTGCTGATGGGAAAGGTTTCGGGTTTGCTGATTATAGACTAACTCTCTGAGGCTAGAACGGGGAATATTTTTCAGATTGGTGGTCAGATCATTCAGCAAGGCTTGTTTGACCATAAAGGCCACAATGAATTTGGGAGTATAATAAGAGCCGGTAGCCCGCCGCGGGTCCGGAATATCTTTATAATTTTTACTTTCCAGTCTCAGGATCAACCGTTCGAAGATGGTACCCATCATTTCCGGGTCAATGGCGATTTCTTTTTCGTATTCTGTATCTTCGCGTACTGTAAAATTGTAATGTTCAAACAGTCCGTTAATAATCGTTTCAAAAGCCCCGTTTGGAATACTGAGTTGCTTTTCTTGTTCTGAAAATTCAAATAGACCGCCATTCAGAAAAGGAATCTGCTCAAATCCTTGATGTGTGAAATCCGGTATGGCTAATTTTTGAAAAAGAGGCAGGATAAAGTTTTGGTAGTAATTTGCTTTTCCAGTTTGATTCAGATGGTTGACGATAAAATGGGTATCACCGTTCAGATACCCCTTTTTTTGAATAAAATAGAGAAAGAAAAGCCGGTTGAAAATGGTTTGGGTATGTTCGTCAGCGTCGATTTGAATCAGATTGTTTTCTTTTATCAACAGTTGGCGGAAATCTTTGTAATAGGCCACAAAGTCCTGGTAAAATTGGCGACTGACCGCTTCCACATCAAAGGCCTGATCGCATTTTTGTTGCACCTGCCAGCCCGACTCATCACCTTCCAATATCAGGAGTGCTAAGCGGTTGCCAGCCGTGCGTAGACGCTCATCAGGGCCGACCACAAAACGCCGGAAAGGTTGCAAGCGGAGTTTCAGATCAGTTTTGTCTGTTTTGACTGGCCGTAGATTCGTAAAATGAAATTCATTACAATCAGGATCTGTAAAAACGATCATGTTGGTTAAATAGTATTTGGCAATTTGCTCGATTATCGGTCGTTCATTTCCCTTGCGTAATTCTTGCAGTTGGCAATGAATCAACTTGAAATCCTGCTGTTGCGCGATTAGTTCGGCTTTAATGACCTCTTTCCGGATTTTATCTGAAAGAGCATTAAGGACAGAGCCGGAAGCAGGAAAGAAATTCATAGTTTCCACGAACAGTTGTTTCAGATCATTTACAGATTCTAATTTTTGTAATTGTTGGTGCAGGTTCATAATAGTACCTCGGCATTATATTTTGATACCGGGATAACTTCCTCTGTTATCCATTGATGGTTGGTAAAATGATCGAAAATAAAAACATCATTCTGTGGAGTTGACACCTGTTTATAGAGCTTGGCAAGATTGCCATCCGGATTGATATAGAGAAATAAAAAGCGTCTGAAATTTTGTAGTAGATAATCATTTCTTTGTTTTGATCTGGTTCGATTGATCCCTTTCGCTGTTTTCCAGAGGGAGAATACCATTAATTTTGCTTTATCAAAATCATCCTGCAGATAGGATGGAATTTTAAAATGATCAATACCCTGTGCGATAAAGTAAATGATATTAGATAGCATCTCAGGTTTATGCATGCGCAGTGCTTTTCTTTCCAGGGAAGAATGCCAGCCACTGATTAGTGTAAGATTCAAATTTAAAATATTCTGAAAAAATTCAATACCTGGGCTAAGGACCGTCACGGGTAATTCCCGTGAACAGAATACACAGAGTGCATTTGCATTAATAAGTGCTTTATTACCGCTGGTAAAATAAGGAATTGTTGGCATTTCGTTAATTATTCATAATAAAAAAATATTTGTCTCTATTTTAGCCAGATAGAAAATAAATCGCAACAAAACCTTTAATTGAATAATTGTTTTTTATGAAAAATTTTTCCTGATCTTATGATATTTTACTTTTATCTATACAATAAACCAGAAAGCCGTTAGTCCATTGGGTTAGACTTGTGTCAATCAATTACCCTGCCAACTGCTCCCGCACCAGTTTCAGCAACGTCTCCAGTTTGGTCGGCTTCGAAATCCAGGGGACATCCAGTTCCTTTAGCTTTTGGCTGACCTGGGGATCAAGTTCATAGCCGGTCATAAATATAAACGGGATCTTCTTTTTAAGACGCTTTATGGTCTCATAAAGGTCGAACCCGTTTTTATCCGGCATGACCACATCGGAAAGAATCACATCCGGGCGTTCCTTTTGAATAATCTGCAGAGCCTTGTCCACGGTTTGCGCGGTTTTCACCTTAAAATTTTGCTGTGTAAAAAAATCACTGTAGAGATCAAGAATTAAAGGATCATCGTCAACAATCAAGAGTTTTTTCTTTTGCATACCCCTTGCCTGAGATTTGAATAGTAACGGATCGCGGTCATTTTCAAAACGACTGATTCCCTGTCACTCTTTGTTCATAATAAAGATAATTCGGTATTAATTCAAATATATAATAAGACCTCGCAGATAAATTTCCGGTCGCAACCTAAAGACTGGAATTCCTTTGATTCTTGGCCGAAGTCATCCATTTTTTAGCCAATACCAGGGCAATAGGAGAAACCATGGCGATTAGTCCGTGAAAAAACCACATTTTGCCGGGTTGTAAGGTGACTCCCGGACTAGGTTGTGGTACATAGGCTGCCAGGAAGAAGCCGGCATATAGACCCGTGATCACTTTGGTCAGGAACCAGGGCAACTGGCCAATGCCCATATAGGCGCCGGTTTTGCCTTCGGGCGCGATTTCCGCGATCCATTCCAGGAAGCGGGGCTGCCACATGGCCTCACCAATTGTCATCAGGATGACATAGGTCAGAAAGAGGATGACATTCGGTTCGGTAGCCAATAAGAAAGTGGGTAAAGCCATTACAAAAGTACCGTAGATGACCATGTTGTAAATTTTTGTCCGGCGCGTAAGTCCGGCCACCATAGGTGCTAAAATAAAGATTAACAGCGGATTAATATTGGCAAAAAGTTCGTAAAAATCGCTTACGAAAGAACCATGGAAAGCGCGATGCAAATAGGGCGGCAGGGTCAGCCAGTTGTGTGCAAACAGCGTTTGCACGGGTATCAGGATGAAGATGAAAAAGACAAAGCGGATATCACGGAAGGGATGGTCGGGCCGTTTGCGTAAATACTCCCAAATAGTGACGCCGAAAGCGGCCAGGATCAGGATAATATAGATCAGATTGTGCAGGGCGGAATCACGGTTACCGATTTGCATGGTCCGGGCCCGGAAGAGCAGAAAAATAACCATAAAGCCCAGGGTTAACACCGCCATGGCGATTAAAGGTGCATTATCGATCACCGGGGACTTGGGTTTGGTTTCGGTTGTTTTCGATGTCTCTTGTTTGGCCTCTACTGCGGCATCCCGTTCGGTTTTAGCGCTTTTGGCTGCCTTTTGATCGGCTTTTTTGGTTAAAAGCAGCATAGTGGCAAAAAGAGCGCCGGCAGTGATTACCGTTAAGAGCCAGAAAACCGCTGAAATGCCATTGGGTGGAAAACTTTTCTCAAAGGGACGACGAATAAAAGGAGCCACCAGCCCAAAGAAAAAGGCCCCCAGATTCATGAGTGCATACACCACTGCATACCCCATGGATTTGGTTTTAGGGGTGGTATAACGCTTGATTCCGGCATAGGCAGCCGGCTGGTATAGTCCATAGCCGATAATGACAAAAAACAGACCGGCTAACATGACGAAAAACATCGGCGAAAACACCCCTTGACCCAGCGGTAGTGTGCCTGAAAGCGATAGTA
>CAZXFH010000088.1:0-7883 GCA_964640055.1 uncultured bacterium
ACCGATTATTCGCAATACTTATTTATAGTTATTTATGCACTGTTACTTATTATTCGCTGACCTACGGGCCGATGTCAGGCATGACCAAATGCAGGCCTTTGGATACCAATATCTATCACCGCTGCCCAATAGCGGGCATGTGTCCTGCAAGTCGAAAATTATCCTGCGATTTAGCGCTAGATCACCGTATGATATACTTAATTTACAGGAGTTTATAGTAGTTAAGGCCTCTGATAAGGCCGAATATAAGGGCACGACCCAAATTGCTACAGATCAAAAAACAGTGATATTTTCACCGGATGAGTCTTTTAATGCTGGGGAGATAATTACAGTCAAATTAAAACCGTTGCTTACGAATAATAATTTAAAAAGGCCAATTTATACGTATCGGTTTAGAGTTTCTGAGGCAGAGTTTGAGGAACCGTTCATTTTCCCAGATGAAAAGAGGCCGGCGTCAGCCCAATTGCAGAAAAGTACTTCTTTCAAAATATCCGGCAAGGCACGTATTTTGTCGAATGGGGTTTCGGTGCCGGCAAATTTTCCGGAAATTGATGTTTCGCTGAATAATAATCCTGATGATGGCTTGATTTTTATTAATTACCGGCGTTATCCCCGTTACCAGCTGATTCTGGAAAATTCTGGTGAACCGGTTTGGTATTGGCGGGTACCGGATGACCGGCGAGACTTCAAGGCGCAGTCAAACGGCCAGCTCTCCATGATGATTCGCGATGGTTATGGTGGCGGTGGAAACGGCTATATTGTTTTGGATGAACATTATGACTATGTCAAGACCATCCGGGCCACCAACGGGTATTATACCGATGAACATGAATTACTGATGCTACCAGACAGTGGCTATTTCATCATTGGTCGGCGCGAAGAAATTGTGGATATGTCGGCCTATGGCAAACCCGCCAATGCCACGGTCAGAGAAACCTGTATTCAGGAGTACACCAAAAATGATGAGCTCATTTTTCAATGGGCAGCCTGGAATCATTTCGATCCGGCCGACCTGGATTATGAGGTAAACGGCAATGATTATTATATTCGCTTTCCTCATATGAATGCGATTTTCATAGATGAGGATGGCCACATTTTATTGTCCAGCCGGCACCTGAGTGAAGTAACCAAGATTCATCGCCATACCGGAGAGATTATTTGGCGCTTATCCGGCCCGAAAAATCAGTTCACGTTTATCAATGATGATCTGAACGGCTTTCGCAATCAGCATGCTATCCGGGCAGTCGGCAATAATCACTACACGGTTTTTGATAACGGTAATTCTCATGATCCACCACTGTCTCGAGCCGTGGAATATGAAATTGATACCAACGATAGTACAGCCACGTTGATATGGGAATTTCGCAATGATCACCCCCAATATTACTCCTATTATATGGGCAATGCCCAGCGCCTGCCCAACGGCAACACCCTGATCAACTGGGCTATCGGTGAATTACCGAAATTGAGTGAGATTACGCCGGAAGGCGAAAAAGCCTATGAGATGACCTTTGCCGATGGTACCCATGTTTATCGGACTTTTAAAATGGATTGGCAAGGTATGCGAAAAACTCCTTATCTGATTGTCGAGCCCCATGCCACCCAAGTTGATCTCATATTTAATAAATTCGGCGATCCAGAGGTTGATTACTATAATATTTATGGTGGTAAGACGGCTCATCCGGAAACAGTGCTCGATACCGCACAGGTAACCTTAAAAGCGTTCACAGAGCTGGAAAGCGGCCGCTATTACTTCCGGGTTACGGCTGTGAATCACAATGGAGAAGAGAGCGGTTTTTCCAATGAAGAAACGGTTAATGTGAACCTGATTGAACCCGGTACTAACATGGTTCGCAACGGTGATTTTGAGAATGGAGGGGATCATTGGATCTGGGAAGTGAGCGGAGATGCCCGTGCCAGTTGGGAAATCGTAGATGGTGAAAGCCATATTTCAATTGCGGATGGTAGTAATGATTATTTCGATGTACAATTAAGACAAAACGGAATTCCATTAAGCCAGGGGCGAAGTTATAGGCTCGAATTTGATGCCCGGGCAGCTAATGACAGAGTGGCGGAAATAAAAGTTACCCAGGATAGTGCCCCCTGGATTAATTACAGTAAAATCGGATACACGGTTTTAACAACCCGAACAAAGTATTATGAATACCAATTTACCATGGAAGCTGCCACTGATATGAATGCCCGGGTAGTGGTCAATTGCGGGGGTAATAACAGCGATGTCTATATTGATAATATTGTGGTGCGTGAGGTGATGCAAGATGTCATTGACGACGACCATAATAGGATAGAATCTTTTGAACTTTTAGGTAATTATCCCAATCCCTTTAACGCCCATACAACCATAATTTATCAGGTGATTAACAAAGGTCATGTGATTCTGAATGTTTATGATCTAACTGGCAAACAAGTTGCCAATTTGGTTGATAAAATCCAGGCGCGGGGCCAATGGTCAATTAACTTTAATGCTGAGAATTTGAGCAATGGCATTTATTTTTATACCCTGGAAGTCAGTCCGCTGGCTAGTTCCCATCAATTTAAACAGGTCAGAAAAATGATATTATGTAAATAATAATCGCTTTGGAGGTCTTTATGAAGAGGTTAATTTTTTTGATTGTTTTTATAATTACATGTTCAATTGCCGGGAATGAATATCAATATATTTCACCCCTTCCGGGTTCAGATTATAATACCCGGGAATCAACGATTGTTATTCGCAACGGAGCAGATATAAATAGATCAAGCTTAAATAAAGATAAACTAGTGATTACAGGAAGTAAAAGCGGTCCAGTTGAGGGGCGTTTGATCTTGTCTTCAGATAAAAAAACAATTATTTTTAAACCTTTTGAAAAGTTCCAACCCGGGGAAACCATCCAGGTGCAGATCTATCCTGGTATTCAAACTGTCGCTGGACAAGTCTTGGCGGAGAAAGTGTTTTCTTTTAGTGTTATGCCCTTAGCTAAACAGCCTGATCCCTTTCAATACCTGCCCGAGCTAAAATCTTTCTACAGGAAAAAAAAGCCGCTTCAAAAGACATTAACCGACACGATTCCATCTAATTTCCCGCCCATGGAAGTAACGATTTACGATACCAATGCGATTGGTGAAGGTTATATTTACCTGGCGGTAGCCAGTGAAGTGGAAGGCATCGGCTATTATCTGATGATTCTGAATAATGATGGTACCCCTTTGTTTGCACAGGAGTTAGCAGGTGACTATGCTTATGATTTTAAGGTGCAACCCAATGGATTAATGACTTATGCCCATTTTTTCGAACACCATTCGTATACGGGAGGAGGCAATGTGGTGCATAAGATCATGGATAATAGTTTTACTGTTATTGATAGTGTACAAATGGGCAATGGCTATGTAGCCGAAGCCCATGATTTTCAGATATTATCCAACGGACATTATTTGTTATTCGGATATTATCTTACCCCGGTTGATATGAGTGAAATTGTGGAAGGCGGATACCCCAACGCTTTGGTTTCCGGTGGGGTCGTACAGGAGCTGGATCAGGATAAAAATGTGGTTTTTCAATGGCGCTCCTGGGATTACTATGATTTTGAATCCTATCCCTTTAACAGCAGACGGGCGAAACGTCCGATTGTGAGTGCTTTTCATCTGAATACGATCAATCTGGATTGGGACAACAATATTTTCTTGGGCACACCGGTGTGGACCAAAAAAATCAATCGGCAAACCGGTGAGATCATGTGGCATTTGGGAGACTATGAAAATGAGTTTTCTTTTGTGGGGATAGACAGTGTTGAGGGTACCAGTTATGTGGCCGGACACATGTTTCATCGCATTCCCAATGGTAATGTATTGGTTTATGATAATGCCAGTCGCAGAGATCATTCCAGTACTTCCCAGATGCATGAATTTAGCTTGGATGAAGAAGCTAAAGTGGCCACTCTGGTGTGGAGTTATGCACCCGATTCTGCTGTTTGGGGCTGGCACCGGGGGAGCGCGCAACGGCTTGCAAATGGAAATACCGTTATTGGTTGGGGTGGCAGTAGTGGCCGGCCCAGTCCGGCCTTTACCGAAGTGAATGCCAGTGGTGAAAAGGTGTATGAACTCTCCTTTATTCCGCCGGATATCGAGAGCTATCGCGCTTTTCGATTTCCCTTTCCCGATGGGAAACCGGCTGATTCAGTATTTGTGACCGAAGTGGGACAGGGTCAGACCGTTGAATTTGCTGATGGTGAAGAAGACACCGGAATTGAGATCGAAATTAATTCCATGGATCCGGTGGGAGGCTATAATGATATGACCGTCAAAAAATATGACTATGCCCCACTGAATCCTGAATTTTTTGGCAAGTCGCCCATGGTGGTACCTGCCAGAATGGTTTGGGAAGGGTCGCAAATCAATACCATTCAGTCCGAAATCAGATTTGACATCAATCACTGGAATATAAAAGATCCGGAAAATATAATTGTTTATCATCGTGAATTTGAAGGTAATGGTTTGTTCCTGGCGTTGGAAACCAGCTACAATCCGGCTACCCAGCAGGTTCGGGGCCAGACAACTAAATTTGGAGAGTTCATTTTAACTTATCCTGACCTGGCGTCCATGATTTTTCAGCCATTTCCCTTTGCACCCCAGGATTCCGCTTGGGTTAACCAGGAATTGGAGACCACCCTACGCTGGACACCGCAAGGGTATGTGAATACCTATAGTCTGCAGGTGGCCACTGATGATAGTTTTACCCATAAAATTGTTGATCAGGAATTTTTAACTGAAGCGCTATATTCGCTTGATGTATCTGATTCGACGACCTACTACTGGCGGGTTAAATCTCACAATGATGTGGGAACCAGTGAATGGAGTGAAGTGTTTACTTTTACCACAACAGCCTCTTTTATCAATCTGACAACCCCGAACGGTGGTGAACAATGGCGACGGGGAATAGAATATTTTATATCCTGGGAAGATATTATTGAAGATAGCATTGCCATCCATCTGACCGGTGACCTATTGCCCGTTACTTATGAAATTGATACTGTTGCCAGCAATGGAGGCTATCAATGGGAAGTTCCGCTTAACCTTTCCTTGGGCGCCTATAAAATAAGATTAATTAGTGGGGCTGATCCGCAGGTTTATACCGAAAGTGATAGTGTATTTGAGATTATCGCTGCCAGTTCAATGAGTGACAAATTCCGGAAAGCAGAAGAATATTACCTTTACCAGAATTACCCTAATCCCTTTAATCCCACAACAGTCATTCCTTACTTTTTACCTAAACCAGTTTATGTGGAGCTCACTATTTATGACGTGACCGGAAAAAAGATTAAAACATTGATTGCCAATAACCAGAATGCCGGTCAGCATCAATTCAACCTCAAAGCGACTAATTTGTCTTCAGGAATATATTTTTATTGTCTGAAAGCCGGTGGTTTTCGGCAAACAAAGCAGATGTTGTTACTCAAATAACAGCACCATATACGGGATCACCATTTGAGCGGATATCGAATATCAAAAAATGTTACTCCATTTTATAAAATAGAGAGAATACGCCCATGCTGCGAAATTACACCTTAGCCATATTCATAACCTTATTTCCAATTCTGATATCAGGTCAGTTGATAATCATTGATGATTTTGAAACAGCAGCCAGTGACGGCAATTATTGGCAGTTTATCAGCACAGAACAAGCAGACAGCCTGCAAAGCTATGTCCATGTTTCCTATGATAGTACCAATACTTATACCTGCGGAAAAGCGTTGCAACTGGACTGGAGTGTGCATAATTGTGAATCTTGGGGTGGTTTTTCCCGACTGGAACATTGGTTGCCCGGTGATAGTGTCTTTGATGTTTCTGAGTATGATACGCTCTCAATATATTACAACATAACAGAGGCGTCCATGCCCTCTGGAGAGGCTCATTTACAATTAATTTTGTATGATGTTAGTGATGCTTTTCAAGGCGATACAACCATGGTAGATAGCCTTTGCGAGGTCTACTATGCCATGTGTTATATTCTGGACCAGGAACCTGGCTGGCAAGTCCTGAAAATACCGCTGTCAGGTCCATATACCTGGGAAAATGATGGCTTTGTGTTGACCGGATGGACCGGTATTCAGGGCAATGCCATCCTCGATCAGATCAAGGGCTTTGCCTTGGGCTTTGCCGTAAGCCCGGATATGAGCAGTGAACAGATTTCCGGGAGTATTCTTTTTGATGATTTAGCGGTGTACACCATGCATGTAAGGCGGGATTATCTGTTTAACGGGATCTGTTATGCAGGTAATGTAGACTTTAGCTATCAGGGCGATAGCGGTCAGGCCACCATTACCACTGAACTGTCCTATTCCGGGGATCGCTGTTTAGAGTGGATAACCTCACCCGATGAAATAAATAGCGGTCTGGTATTCACCTTTGAGCAACCTTTGAATTATAATTTACACTGGTCATTAAATCCCCTGAGTTTCCGAATTAAAGCCCCGACAGATATGGGAAGTTTGCGATTGGTGATCGCGGATGATGATTGCGATGATACCGGATCCGATTGTTCCTTCAGGGCTGTTTTTCTATTGGATTCTATTGCTATGCAAAATGCCGGTTACTGGAAAAATATAGAGGTTCCGCTAACCAATTTTGACCGGTATGCCGGTTCCGATGAGGACTCTGGCGGAATCGGTGCGATGGATTCCAGCCGGCTCTGGCAGATACAATTTTTAGTTGCGGATGGTAATGCCTTGGATCAAAGGGTGTATCTGGATGATATTATGCTGGGTCCGTTACCCGATCATGGCAATCCGCAACCTCCCGAATTCGTTGTTATTCCGGATACCGCCCATTATTGTAATCATATTTATTGGACTGATAATTACAACGGCGTTAATGAAACCTGTACGATATATTACTGTGAAAACCTCATTGATAGTGTTAATCTGCACAGCCCTGAGGTTGAGGTGTTGGCTACTAATATAGCTGAAAATTCACAACAATTTAAACATAATTTAAGAGCGCCATTGGATGACCAATCGGTGAGTTATTATTATATTGTAACATGTAAAGATCCGACAGGTAACGAAAGTGAATTAGGGGAGAGCCAATTTGTGACCAACAGGGCTCGCGGAGTTGCTGTGGTTAATTATAAATCAACTTTTGAATTTGCTGCAGACGGCACCTTAACTGAATATCAGGCATTAAAACCCTTTCGCATATTTCCTGACGATGGTAGTGGCACTGTTGTAGATGGAACTGCAATTAGTAGTGAGCAGGATCTATCAGCAAAAGTCTGGCTGGTGTGTGACGATCACCATCTGTATATTGCGTTTGATATAACTGATGATTCTGTTATCGTCGATCAAATGGCTGATCCCTGGCACAATGACTCGCCCGATCTCTATATCGGTCTCTATAACTGGCATGATGTACCCCATATTGCTCTGCAGACAGGAACAGAACCAGACTATCATTTTAATTTCGGGGCAGAGGGAGTGCGACTATATCCCGTTAACGGGAGTGGTGACAGTATATTTATTGATAATCAGCATTATGATTATATTTTTCAGCGGAAAGATAGTCACGGTTATTGTATTGAAGCCAAAATTGCTTTTGGGCAGCTGGCCAATTTGAGGGGTGACAGTATTTACCATCCCCAGGTAGGGTACCGGATTCCGCTTGATTTTGCCATTAATGATAGGGATTCCAGTACTCAGCGAGAGGGTTTATTGACCTATTCACCGCTCAATCAGGACTTCTCCTGGCTGGATGTGAGTCGCTGGACTCATACCTGGATTTATAAACCAACTAGCAGCGCAAAACAGAATGAGCCGGTTTATTTGTCAGAATTTAAATTATACCTAAAAATCCCATTTAGAAAAGTCAGTTGCAATTTTCCCAATATTTTT
>CAZXFH010000089.1:0-7847 GCA_964640055.1 uncultured bacterium
AAAGACTGCAAGCCAGACAGGAGAAACTTCAGTATGCCAAAGAACAAAGAAAAAAGATCAGAAAAAGGTTGCGTAAAAGTGCTATTGTTAACTAAAATAAGGATGTCAAATACTCCAATTCACGCTGAGCTAAGACATCATAACCTCTATACATATTAAGTTAGATGTTACATAGCATAACATCGTTTACAGATCTTAATCTTCATTTTAATAGCATGACATCGTTTACATCCAACCTACCGGAACATAATAAGAAAATCGTTGGACCAAGTGCTTGTCTGAATATATACTAAGTGATTGACCTTCGACTGATATGATTGCTTCAACATAATGATACATAAGTTCAGGCTTAACCTGAAATATTTCACCAAAGATATTCAAGCGGCGATCACTACGAATGAACCGGATTAGGACAATTTTCCCGGATTCGAATGGAATATAATCTGGAATTTGATAATCTTTATCCAGGTATCTGTCGGGAGGATTCATTTTGTGAACAATTATTGGTATCTGATTCTGGTTGATACTATAGCGATAATTACTGTTATGAAATTGCTCAAATACGGTGCTTTGCTTTATGAGAAATTCAAAGTCTGCGAATTTCTGTGTTCGATAGAATTTCTTATCAAAGGTGTCATTGAATTTTTCGATAATTCCATTCCGCCAAGGTTCTCTTTGGGGGATAAATATGGGAGTAACTTCTTGCGAGAGTAAAAAACGAATTAATTTACCGAAGCTATGAGGATAGCGATTACTCCCCCGAAAGGATAATTCATTATCCATCTGAAAATAATCCGGGATTCCGAAGTGTTGCCAAAAACGGATGACAGCCGGTAAGATGTCCTTACAGGCTTTGCTGGGGATCGGATTGAGATGGACACAGTGTGAATCAGCGGCAATGATGTTACAAAAATATACTCGCCGTTTCTTAATGCAACGAGGACCCACTAAATCCATCTGTTGAAGAGCGTCAACGCCGTAGCCTGGATACTCATTTACTCTTTTACCAGGTTTCTTAGCCTTGAGAGACAATCCATGTTTCTTAATAATTCTATCAATCGTCCAGATTGGTGGAACCTCAATCCGTAACTTCTGCAGCTCCCACTGAATACTTATCGCTCCAATTTGGGCATAGGGTGTCTTTTCAAGACTACGACGAATTTTAATGATCAATCTTTCCAATGCGTTATCTATGCGGGTATGAATTGTATGGGGACGACGAGATTGCTCAGAGTACCATTCTCCATTTGGGTCGGATTTATAACGCTTCATCCATTTATATACCCAGGGCCGACTGCAATTGAGCGTCTTACAGATATCGGTCACACTTATATCCTTTAAATACATTAACACGGCTTGTTTCCTGTGTTCAATTGCATCCATTCTCCAATCTCCTGTTTTTGATTGAAAAATGGACATTTTTGAGGATTCTTTAAACGATCTGGTGCTATTTTTTGAGCATTAAAGTGTAAACGATGTGGTGCTATAAAAAGTGTAAGCGATGTCATGCTATCCATCAGTTAGACATTACGATTTTGTAAATATTACCAGTTATTTTGTATAATGATTACATAGAATCGTTTGGTTTTTTTTTATGCCAGATTGCCAGATTTTTCAAACTTTACTTGAGTTACTCTTAGTATTTTTATTCACAATATTCAAATAAGTATTATGAGAATATTAGTTTTTACACCACATGAATCCCCTCAAAGTATAAAAATGGCTGTTCGGGCAGCTAAATTGCATGAATTTTTAGAAAAAAATAATATAATAATTATGAAAATTTTCAATTTCAATATCAGGAAAATTTCATGTTTAATGTTTATCAATTATTTAAAAATATTATATTTCATTATTACGAAAAATAAATCAGATATTATCTTGTTTGAGAATGAACGTAACGAATTTTTATTAAAAATATTTAGGGTTTTTAAATTTAGATTAGCAATAGACATACGTGACAACCGCGCGTTACAACATTCAGCATATCAAATAGATGATGAACCTGACAATTTAGATAAAATTAAAAATATCTTATATAAAAATATAGAATATTGTGATTATGTTTTTGTTGTATCGGAAGGATGTAAAAACCTTTATCCTAAAAAATTTCACAACAAAATATATGTTATTGAAAATGCCTCAGATCCAAATCACTTTAAATATTTTGAATATCCAAATAATTTTAGAATTGGTTTCTTATCTGGTATTGCACCTGGGCGAGGAATAGAATTAATGATTGAAGCAGCAAATATCGCTAAAAAATGCATTCCAAATTTAGAATTAGTCATCGGAGGAAAATACAACATTCAAAGCATCAAATCCATTAATCATTATTTTGATATTGTAAATCAGAATAGAAATGAATGGATATCTTTTCATGAAGATATATCATACAGTAAAAATGCTCCTTATTTTTTATCCAATTGCTCAATAACGATCATTCCCCATCCAAATCACCTTCATTATCACACCACATTAGCGGTTAAACTCTTTGACTATATGGCTTGTGGACGCCCTGTTGTTGCAACAAATTGTATTGAAACTGCAAATATCATCAACCACTATAAATGTGGCATAGTCACTGATTTTACAGCCGAAGATATTGCTCAGAAGATCATCTATCTCCTTGATAATCCTGAAATTTCCGCAGAAATGGGTAAAAACGGTCGGAATGCAGTTGAATCCTATTATAACTGGAATCATATGGCTCAAAAAATGATTTATTATCTAAGCCAGGAGAGTCGATGAAAGTCATATTATCTTCAAACAAAAATCCCTATATAGAAACTTTCACAGAATACATTCACAAGGCATTTAAAGAAAATTCATGTGAAACGCTTTTTTTCGAAAATAGAAATTTCCTCATACCGGGGAGAATTCGGGATAGAATCCCAATACTTCATCGAGTTGATCTTAAAAGAATGAACAATCATTTGATCAAACTATGCCAATCATTTAAGCCCGATATATTTTTAGAGGCAGGTGGCTGGAATATTTTACCTGAAACAATATCAACCTTGAAAAAAATGGGTATTAAAACCGCACTCTGGACAATTGATCCACCCCGAATATTTCAAGAAATAATTGAAGCTGCTCCATACTACGATTTTGTATTTTGCCAAGGTACTGAAGCTGTTGAAATATTATCTAAATATAGACATAACAAATTATTTTGGCTGCCATTTGCATGTGATCCGGATTTTCACAAGCCTATATCATTATCATCAGAAGAACTAGAAAAATACAAATCTGATATCTGTTTTGTAGGTTCTGGATGGACTACGTTATATATGCAACGTCAAAAATATCTAGAAAATTTAATCGATTACAACCTTAGTATTTGGGGGCCAGGATGGAATACATTAAAAAATTCAAATTTAGCTCCTTTTATTAAAGGAGGATTTACACAGCCCGAAGAGTGGATAAAAATATTTTCCGCAAGTAAAATCGTATTTCACTCACATTATGATGACCCTGAGAATAAAATCCCATGTTATCAAGCAAGCCCTAGGGTATTTGAAGTACTTGCATGTGGTGCCTTTTTATTAGTTGACAATCAACCTGATGTAAGAAAATTATTTAAAGATAAATATCATTTAGCAATATTTCGATCACTTGAAGAATTAAAAGAACTTGTAAAATATTATCTAGAAAACGATATAGAAAGAAACAAAATTTCTCAGCAAGGTAGAAAATTTGTATTATCTAATCATACATTTAAACATCGTGTCCAGGACATCTTGAAAATAATTACGGATAAAACATGAATTTAAAAACTTGTATTAAGACTATTTTTGGGACAAGAATCTATCAACTTATTCGCATCTGGATTAAAGGAATCATTTGTTTAATGCATGGAGTTCGTGATTTTGATAAAAATGTGTATATATCACCAAAAGCAAAAATAATAAATGGCAAATATTTAAAGATTGGTGAGAATACATCAATTGATGATTATACAAAAATTCATATAGAATCATCTAAATCATTTATATCAATTGGGGATAACTGTTTTGTTTATTCTAACTCTCTCCTTAAAACTTATAGTGGATATATAAAAATAGGGAATAATTGTTCAATTAATGATTATTCAATCATATATGGTCATGGAGGTCTTGAAATAGGTAATAATGTAAGGATCGCAGCGCAAACTGTTATTATTCCTATGAATCACAATTTTGATAATTTAGAAATACCCATTTCAGAACAAGGGATTACAGCAAAAGGAATCAAAATAGAAGACGATGTGTGGATCGGGGCTAATGTCAAAATTCTTGATGGAGTAATAATTGCAAGAGGTTCAGTTATTGGTGCTGGTTCTGTCGTAACAGATAATATTCCTGCATACTCAATTGCCGTTGGAGTACCTGCAAAAATAATAAAAAACAGAAAAAGTTAAGATATAAATTGAATAAAAAGTCTACAATATTATATACTTCACCTTCAGGAGATATGTCCGGCGGAGGTCAATGGAGTTTATATCATCTTATTAAAAATCTGGACTTTAACCAATATATTCCAATTGTCGCTTTACCATACAAAGGCTCTTTCTATTACAAATTATTTGAACATAAAATCAAAGTAGCTATCATTCCTTTACCCAGAATTTTACAAATGAATATTCTTAAGATAATCCAATTGATCAATTTCGTCAGGAAAAACAGAGTCAATATTATTCATACGGATACAACCCGTGAGACATTTTATTACGGCATTGTGGGTAAACTACTAGGGGTGCCGGTAATTTGGCATATCCGCGTTAGTGACCGACATATGGTTATGGATAAAATTCTGGTAAAACTATGTGACGCGCTCATACCAGTTTCCCATGAACTTAAAAAATATTTTAAATGGACACTTCCCCGGAAAATACATCCTATTTATAATGGCTTTGATTTCAGAATATCCAGAGAGAAGGAGAATTCAATTCTTCGTAAAAAATACGATATTCAATCTAAAATCATCGTGGCAAACATTGGCAGAATTGAGCCACGTAAAGAACAATTTGAACTTATAAAGGAGTCAAATAATATAGACAGATCGGCATGTTTGGTTTTTGTTGGAGAGACCAACTCAAAGTACTGTAATAAAATAAAATCATATATCAATGACAATCATCTGGCTAGGGAAATAATTTTTACCGGACATCAACCAGATATATATTCGATTTATAAAGAAATCGATATCCTTATATTCACTGCAAGATACGGTGAAGGGCTACCACGTTCGATAATCGAAGCGATGGCATTTAAAAAACCGATTATTACCATGAATTGTACCGGTGCCTCGGAAGTTGTCAATAATGGAAAGACAGGATATATTATCAAATCAAATGATATGATAGAATTTATAAAAAAATTAAATAAATTAATTTGTTCCCAACATCTAAGGGAAAAAATGGGTGAGCAAGGTTATTTACATGCCAGAAAAAAATTTAATATTGAAAAAAGTGTTCAAAGAGTACAAAGACTATACTCTCAACTCCTTATTAATTGAAAATAAAAAAATAATTAATTAATGCGCATCGGAATTGACTGTCGGGAATTAAAAAAAGGTGTATTAACCGGGATCGGACGGTATCTGCAGAATTTTCTAGAATACGCCGTCGCTACTGAAGAGAACCATCAACTTATTTTGTATGGCAATCAAAATTCCCATATCCCCTTTAGCGGTGCTAATGTAACCGTTCGGATATTACCGGAATATAACACCTTTGGGTGGGACAATTTCCAACTGCCGCAGGCCTTGCTTAAAGATAAGGTCAGGCTTTTTTTCTCACCCTATGAGAAGGCGCCCTTATGGTCACCCGTCAAGACGATCATTACGATCCATGACCTACTCTTTCTCTATTTCCCGGGCCAGGAATACAAAAGTAAAAAAATATACAATTTTATCTATCGTAAGATCCGTAAAATTAGTGCCCGTCAAGCGGATCGGATCATCACCGTCTCAGAATTTTCAAAAAGTGATATCATCGCCACCTATAAAATTGACCCATCTAAAATCAGGGTCATTCCCAACGGGGTCAGTCCGGCTTTCCACCCGCATATCGATGACCAAACCGTCCAAGCCATCAGAACAAAATACCGTATAAAAGATGAATTTTTCCTGTATGTGGGCAATTTCAAACCCCATAAGAACGTGCATATGTTGATCCGGGCTTATGCCCAGCTGGCAGATGATATTATCAGCCAATACCAACTGGTGTTATGCGGTAAAAGAGACCGCTATACGGATACTCTGGAGGATGAGGTCAGCGATCGCAATCTGGATCACAGAGTGATCTTTACCGATATGGTTCCGGACGAGGAGCTGCCCGTTTTATACAACGGAGCGCAACTGTTCATCTTTCCCTCATTATATGAAGGGTCGGGATTTCCACCTTTAGAGGCGATGGCCTGCGGCACACCGGTAATTGCATCCAACCGCACATCACTGCCTGAAGTAGTTGCCGATGCCGGTGTGCTGGTAGATCCAACCGAAGCAGGTAATATTACCCGCGCAATAGAGGAGTTACTAGCCGACCAGAATTTATATCAAAAATTTCAAGAAAAAGGATTGGCACGGGCTAAACAGTTTTCTACGGCAAACAGTGCGCGGTTAATTATGGAAACATTAGAAAGCTGCAGCACCTGAAAATGAGTTTGCCTCGTACCAAATTCGTCAAATATAAGGCCTCAGATTATGATTCGGAAGTAGCCATTTATCCACCTGACAATAACCCATCAAGTCCACCTGAAACAACAGTTATCATTCCCACGGCCGATGGTTACCGGGAGGGATACTTCCCACACCTTCTGCAGCAATTAAAAGAGCAGAATTACCATAATTTTGAAACCATTATTGTCAAGGGTGATCCTCGGCCGGGCCGGGCGATTAACACCGCCGTCTCACTGAGCAAAGGCCAATTCTTCATTATTCTGGATGATGATGTTCAATTAGGTCATTCCATGTTATTTACAAAATTGATAAAGACGCTAAAGGAAAGTCCTGAAATTGGTATGGCCGGAGTTCCTAACCTGGTGGCACCCAAAGCATCTTCCCTGGTGCAAAAAGGGATGAGCCAAATTCCGCGCCGGACTTCACCGATGGTCACTGAGATCATAAATAGTGATTTAGCGGAACATGCTTGTTGCGCTGTGCCCCGCAACGTATTTTTGCAAGTTGGCGGTGAAAACGAATTGATTCCGCGGGGGGTGGATCCTTACTTCCGCCAGATAGTCCGGACGGCAGGATACCGGGTCGTGGTCGTTCCGCAAGTATATATTCATCATTTATTACCTGCAAATTTACAAGGAATGATCACAAAATTTTACAATAACGGAAAAAAAGCGGCCTATGTCAACAAGTTCTATCCGCAATTTGTAGTGGAATTGGCGACCGAACATAATCAGCCAATCGGGAAGAAACGATCGATACTGGTACGCATGGTTTCCTTCAAATATCGTTTAATAAAGGCACTCTTGACCGGCAAATTTATTTACTTTCTCAGCATGAGCTTATATTTATGGGGCTATCTGTATGGGTATGCCACCCTCAAAAAGAACGATGTATAGATCAAAAATACGCCAATCTTTAAAAAAATATTCAACCACGCTGTGGTTGTTGGAATGGTTTGGTGTTTTCTTGGCCACCGTATTGCATACGGCGCTAATCAAATTCAATCCCTCCGGGATTCTTCTCCGAATACCAATATATCCATATACCAACAAGACAACTCCGAAGGAGTTAAACCTGATTAACTCCGGATGCAATCCGGAGACTCGCCCTATCCCTTCAATAATACAACTGGTAGTGTCAAAAGTTTTATGAAAGAATGAAAGAGGATCTCAAGACCGGATGAT
>CAZXFH010000090.1:0-2465 GCA_964640055.1 uncultured bacterium
TGATTCACCAGAGTCCGGAACTTATCTTCGCTTTCTTTCAGGGCTTTTTCAGACAGTACCCGGGCAGTAATGTCATGCATGGTCACAATGGCCCCATATTTTTGGCCCTTTTTATCGACCAGAGGCTGTCCATTGCAGACCATATAATAAGGCCGGCTATTTTTAGGAGCCACGACAATCTCGGCATTGCGCACCCGCTCTCCATGCAGTGCACGGAAAAGAGGAACAGCCTCCTTTTTGAGTGGTGTGGTGCCATCCAACTGATAAAGATCACAGTATTCAGCCCATTGTTCCGGCGGAATAGGTTCAGCCGACAGACCATGCAGCTCTCTGGCCGCCTTATTAAAGCGCACCAGGTCCCCCTCCTGATTACAGATAATAATACATTCTTCGATATTATCGAAAGCAGCGGCTAAAAATATCCGTTCACTTTCCAGGGATTGCTCGATCTGTTTACGTTCGCTGATATCACGGGCCACACCCTGGACCCCGATGATCCGGCCCTCTTTTTCTATGGGTGAAACACTGACTTCAATGGGAATAATATGCCCGTTTTTATGACGTCCGGAAAATTCCCGTAACTGTTGTTTTTTACCCTTTAAGGCCTTGGCAAAGGCTTCCCGGGCCCGGGGCAACTCGGATTCAATAAAGAAATCCCGGTAATTTTTCTCCAGCGCCTCCTGCGGTGTATACCCAAAAATAGTTTCCACAGCTGGCGAGACATAGGTCACCTTCCCCTGGCGGTCCAGCTGCCAGATATCATCGGAAATACTTTCGGCAATGACCCGGAATTTTTCTTCACTTTTTTGCAGAGCCGCCTGTACTTTCTTTTGTTCGCTAATATCTATTGCAATGGCATACACCCGGTCTGCTGTGCCGTTTGCCGCGCGGGTACAAGAGACCGAAATGATCCAGGTCATGACCTGGCCGGATTTACCAATAAACCGTTTTTCAAGGGCATACTGGTCGAGTTCGCCATTGACTAACTGCCTGAACTCCTGCAAATCTTTTTCGATATCATCGGGGTGGGTCAGATCCGCCCAGTGCTTCGTAAATAATTCTGCGCGGGAATAACCGAACATGTCACAGAGTTTATCATTGACCTCCACCCAGTCGCCTTCTGCGGTTTCAATGGCCATGCCCACCAGACCCAGTTCAAAATATTTGCGGAATTGTTTTTCACTATATTTCAACGCTTCTTCGGCCTGTTTACGGGCAGTGGTCTCCACCAGTGAAAAGACCAGGCCGGTTACTCTTCCCTGTTCTCCTTTGACCGGATAAAGCGACCAGTCCCAGTAGGTCACACCCCGGTCAGGTTGATCCGGAAAGGTAAAGGGCTTATCCTTGACTTCGTAAGCCTGACCGGTATCCCGGACTTGTTTGAAAATGACTTCATTTTCAGGATGGGGATAGAGTTCAAAATGATTTTTTCCGATCATCTCTTGCGGTTCATAACCGCACGTTTTGGCATAGGCAGCATTCACACGCACAAAATTGAAGTCACGATCCAGATAGACCAGATGAACATTTTTAGCCCCATTCATGACTTCCTGTAATAGGTTTCGTTCCCTTTCCAGCGAATGCTTGGCTGCAAGCAGCGCTCTCTCGGTTTGTTTACGCTCGGTAATATCGAGGGCCGTGAAAGTCACTTTTTCGGTCGGATGCTGTGGATCGAGCGGGGTGGAACTCAAAAATATATCGATAATCTCTCCGTCCTTGCGCCGGAATCGGGTTTCCACACTGCCCGTGCCATGTGTTCTGATCTGATCATATTTTACCTGACCGACAAACTCATACTCCTTTTGTGAGGGATAGAGTATGCGGGCATTTTTGCCAATGAGTTCTTTTTGGGAGTATCCCACCATTTCGCACAGCCGGCGATTCACATTCAAAAATATCCGGTTGCTTACCGTTCCGATTCCGAGGGGAGCAGCCCGGAAAATACTGCGCAGGCTGGCTTCGCTTTCCGGGTGGTCAGCTGTTTTTTTTGGACGCGAGGCTTTATTTTCAAGTATCAGCGCCAGCAGGGTGGCACTTTGCCGCACTGCCTGACGACTCTTGCGGCTCAGCCGCTGCCAGGCTCCGAATACTCTCAGATAGGAATCCTGACGATCATCGGTTTGCATGGCAATATTCCGGCCCTGTTTTGACCGGGTCTCCGCCAGGTCAAAACGCACGCTTTTCCACTGTTTATTCAGAAAGGCCAGATAACGGTTTTTAATCTTCTCCGGATCAGTCAATGACGCTAACTTGGTCATCTCTCGCAGCAAGCGCTCGGTTAAGTGCATATAATCAATCCTCTATAAAATGTATTTAAAATACCGCTTACTGGTTTTAGCATCATCCGCATCAGGATTGCTCTTCATTTTCTAATGCATCATATTTGGGTGGTTTACCGAGCTGTTTTAACAGTTGATTCACTTCCTGTTTTAGAGCAACCATCCGGTTTTCGCGCCCCACCATCA
>CAZXFH010000090.1:2565-7692 GCA_964640055.1 uncultured bacterium
GCCGCCCGTTTCCGCTCGGTAATATCCTGCATTATAAACAGAAAGCCCTCCGGTTCACCGGCCTCATTCCGGATCAGACTGGAAGACAACAAGACCTGAACCGGCACTTTATGTTTATTCAATAAGGCATACTCATTATTGTGGTTAATACCCTCCTGCAAGGTTTTTTCCAGATTTTGACGGGCCTGGTCCTGATCTTTTGGATCTACAAATTGGAGGATATTTTTACCCACTAACATATCCTTATCATTTGTATCATACATCGTCAGAGTTGCCGGATTACAATCCAGAATATCAGCCTGCAGGTCAGCGAGCACAATTGCATTGGGCGAAGCGTTAAAAATAACCGGCCAGATGCGCTCTGTTAACTGCATTTAATTTCTTCTGTGACTCATGTTAAAGGTTATCCTCTCTATTAAGCGCAATTGCCATTGTTAGGCTTTCTTATTTGCTTTGACCACGCCATATTTTGGGGGTTGACCCAGCTGTTTTGATAATTGGTTTACTTCTTCTTTCAGGGCCACCATCCGCTTTTCCCGGCCCACCATTAAACGGTTCATGCGCCGGATATCCTCCATACGTTGTTGAACAGATCTTTCCGACTCCTTGCGAGCGGTAATATCCCGGCCAATCCCCAGTATGGCTTGGGGCCGGATCTGTTTATATATCAGTGAGGATTTGGTTTCCACCCAGACCGGCTCGCCTTTTTTGGTTTTTAACTGAAACTGTGTCAGGCTTTGCTGAGCGCCTTTTTCACGAACTTCCCGGATGGCGGCCTGCGCCCGCTTGAGCTGCCTCTTATCCGCCAGCAGATCAGCAAAACTTAGCTTGCTAATCTCTTTTTGCGGGTATCCCAATAAATCCAGGGCAGCAGGATTGGCGTCTAAAAAATTGCCGTTGAAATCATGAATAAATATCAGATCCAGCGACCGTTCGTAAAGGGCCTGATAGTGGGCCTCACTTTCTTTTAAGGAAGCCAGGGCAGCTTCTCGCTCTTGCTCCGCTTCCCGGCGCCGGGTAATATCGCGCACCACTCCGGTAATGCTTTTGGTTTGTTTATCATAAGTGGCCCTAATTTCCAGAATTTGATCAGCGTATTTTATTTCAAAAAATGGCACGGAATGGCCTTTTAATGCCCGGGTCACCTTTTTTACAATGCCCGGTAGTTGTCCGGCGGGTACAAATTTTTCCACCACCTTGAAAACACTCTTTCCGACCAATTCCTGCGGATCAATGCCAGTAATTTTTAAAAAGGCTGCATTGACCTGTAAAATTTTCCCTTTTTGATTGACATAGATGATCCCCTCCGGCATGGATTGAAAGATGATCTTTAACCGGGCTTCTTTTTCCGTTAAATCTGTTTGCATGCGCTTACGTTCGGTAATGTCTCTGAGAATTGCCACAATGCCGGTTGGTTTTCCCCTGACCCGCATGAGGTGGGCATGAGCTTCCCCATCCCGAACCTGACCAGACTTGTGCTGCCATTTAAATTCAAAAATAGCGCCTTTGCCTTGGAGTACATTTTTAAATATTTTCCGGTAACGTAGGGTGTTCAGCCGGGTCACGGTGGGAATTTTGGTAAAAAATTTGCCTGTAAATAGTGCGGCTCTTTGATATCCGGTCAGCTTCAGAAAAGCCGGATTAACGGTTTTAATATAGCCTTTCAGATCAGTGGTGATGATACCATCAGGAGATAATTCCACAATATGACGGTATTTTTGGGCCTCGGGATCGGGAGGCCCGGTTCTATCTGGAACAGTTTTGCGTCGATCTGACGCTTTGACATCCGGTCTGATGTCCAGTGGTTTATCGGGAGTGAGTTCCCGGTTTTCCAGGATCATGGCCAATAGCTTTGCCCAGTGACGGATCAGATTTTGATTATCGGCACTAAGCCGCTGAAAGGGACCAGTGACACTGACATACCCAAAGTCTTTGGTCGCGGTGGCTACCGGGATAGTGACGGTCTTTTTTGACGGTTTTGCCGTGAAATCGAACTGGAAACTTTTCCAGTGTTGATTGAGATAATTGATCATTTCAGAGATAATCTGGGAAGGATCCTCTAACCCACTCAACTGATCGACCAAACTAAAAAAATCATTCGAGATACTCATACCTTCATATTCCTTGGTGTGAATCGTTCATGTTCAGTTTCTTCCTTGAACACTATTCAGGGGCATTCTTCATATTATCGGAAATTTCATAACGTGCCGGTCGGCCGGCCTGATTCAATAATTCATTCACTTCTCTTTTCAGCTGGATCATGCGGTTTTCCCGGCCCACCATTAAGCGGTTAAACCGGTTCAGGGTCTTAATTTTTTCATTGATAATCTCCTGGCTATGGAGACGCTCACGGATATCCCGTCCTACGATCAGAATTTGTTTTTCCTGCTGCCCTTCCTTAATGATGGTGGAACTCACTTCGACCGGGATCCGCTCCTGAGCCTGGTTGATGATTTCAATCGTATAAAAGTAGGCTTGATCGTCTCCCTGCCGTCTTTTGCGTTCATTCCGTTCTAACACCTTTTGAAAATCCCCGGCCACAAATTCATGCACATTGCGCCCTCTTAAACGATCCTGTGCATGGCCCAACAGCCGGGCCAGACTGGGGTTCAGATATTGAATCTGTCCGTTTAAGTCATGAATCAGAATGAATTCGCGGGCGGTTTCCGTGACCAGGCGGTACCGTTTCTCGCTTCCGCGCAATCGTTGCCGGTACTGACGCTCTGACAGGGCGATGGCCAGAGAATCGGCCAGCCCTTCGTAAAACCGGATCCGTTGTTCTGAAAAACGATTTTTATTTTTATCGTTCAGCTGCAAGAGCCCAAAGGCTTCTTCATCGGTCCTGAGGGGAATCAGGGCAACCGACTCATACCCCTCACCATTGCAGCGGTTTCGGGTGCGGGACTGGCGATCCGCTGCACTGGTGGAAGCCAGCAGTTCGGTCGTGCTGTTGGTCCAGAAGCTGCCTTTTTCTGTAAAAAATGGTAACTCGGGATCAAAGCGGCCGCAGATCACATTGCCACACATGCATTCCAGAACCGGATTACCCTGGGAATCACGAACCAGTTCACCTTGCTGATCACGGGCACATAAATACTTTTCAGCCGCCACAAATTCCGGTGGAAACCCGCGGATCTCAAAATAGGGAAAGTCAACTCCCTGCCTGAGCCGGATCCCAACCGCCTCACACTGGGACCATTCCTGGATCAGACCGGTGGCCAGGCGAATCAATTCATGGGTATTGTTGGACGAATTGACGATCTGCAGCAACTTAAGGGTTACCTCACGTTCCTCCTGCCGCTGTTTTTGAGGTGTAATATCCAGGAAAGAACCGTTTATTTTAACCGCTTCACCCGCCTGATTACACTTAATCACGCCCCGGGAGCGTACATGGCGCATCTCTCCGTCGGGGCGTACAATCCGCTTCTCAATATTGTATTCGCCCCGGTTTTCGATGGCCTGATTGACTGCCTGGCGGGCCCTTTCCCGGTCATCAGGATGAATGATATCAAACCCTTTCTTGGCCGTCGGTTCAAAGGCTTGCGGATCATAGCCGCAGATGCGGAAAAATTCATCAGACCAGATACATTTGCCCGTGGAAATATCCATTTCCCAGCTGCCCAGATGGGCCACTTGCTGGGCAACTTCCAATAGTTCACGTTTCTTATTCAGCTGCCGCAACGTTTTCTTTTTTTCAGTAATATCCTGAAAGGATGCCATTCCGAGCAAAGGTTCTCCGTTATCATCAGTGACCAGATTGGTTACCAGATGGACATATATCACGGAACCATCTGCTTTGCGTGCCGTCAGCTCCCCCTGCCAGCTGCCTTTTTGCTTCAATTCAGCGACCACCTGTCGGGCCGTCTCCTTATCGTGCCAGAAATCCAGCACCGACTTTCCCAGTACCTGTTCGGGCTTGTGATAGCCCCACATGCGCAAAAATACAGGATTGACATAAGTGAGCCACCCCTTCAGATCGGCAAAGGCAATTCCGTTCAAAGCGGATTCCAGGGCATACTGATAGACTTTCAGCTGCTGCTCATGGGCTTTACGCTCACTCAGATCATAACTGATGCCGATAATCCCGATTAACTCATTCTGATCATTGGTAAAAGCCACATCAGTGACATGGGCCGGAAAGCGGCTCTTATCCTTGCGCTGACAGATAAATTCACCGCTCCAGGTCTGGCCGGCTGCCAGGGATGACATGATCTCCTGGGCCTGTGCTTGTGACATCTCCGGTACAGTGATCTCATAGATCGGTCGCTCATGAACTTCCTGAGCGGTCCAACCGTACAATTTTTCAGCTGCTTTATTCCAGTAAATAATCCGGCCTTGCGGATCGGTAACAATAACCGCCTGTCCGATATTGGCCAGGATATCGGCCTGCAATCTCAATTCTTTTTCAGCTGCCTTACGGTCGCTGATATCCACATGAATTCCGGAAGCACGGAGAGGTTTCCCCTGAGCATCTCTTGCCAGTACCTTACCCCGATCCTGGATCCATTTCCAACCCCCATCAGCCGTTTGCATGCGAAACTCGGATTTATAAAAAGAAGTATTCCCTGCCAAGTGGTCTTTCAGTGTTTGCATTGCCCGGGGCAAATCAGCGGGGTGAACCAATTTTTCCCAGCTGTTCAGATGGGGCTTGATATCAGTGGGTTTGTATCCCAACATCGAACTCCAGCGTCGGTTGAATTTGACCTGGTCCGTCTTGATGTCCCAATCCCAGGTACCCAGGTCCGCCCCTTTGATAATCATATCCAAGCGCTCTGATTTTTGTTTGTAGGTTTGTTTTAAGCCATGATGGTAGAGAGCATTATTAATGGTAGAGCGCAGCTCATACTCATTAAACGGCTTGGCCAGAAATCCGTAGGCCTTCAGTTGCTCAACCTGTTTAAAGGTCTCCGGGTCAGTTGCAGCCGATAACATCACCACTGGCCGGTCAAAGTTCTGCATGACTTTGCGGGCGGTTTCAATGCCATCCAATTTACCTTTCAGCTGTCGGTCCAGCAAAACCAGCGTCGGTTCTTTCTCCCTGACCAGCCGAAGCGCAGCTGCACCGGTGCTGGCTGAGCCCACTACCTGATAGTCCCAGCTCTCCAGGTACTGGCTGATCTCAGCCAG
>CAZXFH010000091.1:0-7619 GCA_964640055.1 uncultured bacterium
ACCAACCGGGAAGATGGAATTGAATACCAAAGTGAATTACGCACCCTATCTAGGCAAGGCGACCGCTTGGAGATCGGGTTGAATCTTAAACTGTTGGCCTCCCTTCTGACCAGTCTGAATGCCAAGACGGTGCGTTGGTGCTACCGTGACCCGCTATCGTCTTCATTCTTTTACGGCGATGGGGACGACAAGCGAGTGCAGCTGTTAATGCCGATCAGACTGGAGGAGGATGAAAATGAATAAAACCGTAAAAATCGATACGCCCGAGCGAGTTGACGACGATGTTGAGGACTTTCAATTGGATTGTTTGGATGACGAGAAGAACTACACCGCAGCCCGGATCAAACTCTGTCGCGATCCGGATAATGAAAAGCCTGTGCTGGTATACAATCAGCAGTTAAGCCGACATTTTCGCGATGGCGAAGATCCGTTTGGCCGGCGGGAGAGGATCAAAGTCTTCACCCCATCCAATCTGACTGCTATTGCCGACACAACCCTGGAGAGTAAGTTCAAAGACACCGTGCTAGCTCATAAAGACCGCATCCGGAATTATTCACCGTTGAGTGATATTCATTCTGATGAAATGAACCTCTTTATGGACGAGGAAACCGCCACTTTCCTGACTGATATTGGGGTGAATGTGGATGGTTTAGGTGAAGACTTCATGGGCATAGAGT
This sequence comes from uncultured bacterium, assembly GCA_964640055.1. Lineage (GTDB taxonomy): Bacteria > Fidelibacterota > UBA2242 > UBA2242 > JAFGTP01 > CAZXFH01. The sequence goes on from CAZXFH010000091.1 coordinate 678, forward strand.
CCGTATCTGCGGATCCATTTATGGACGAAATTTCCGAAGATGCCTCCCGTCTTAAAATGCAGCTGGCCGAGCTGCGGCAGCATATGCGGACTATTAGAGCCCAAATGGCCGACGAGTTCGAGGAGTATGTCGATCCGGATTCACTTTCTGAGACTCAGTTTGAGGAAAGACTAGCCCGTGAATCACTGCCGCAGAGCTACGTTCAGACCTACCTAAAAATTAAAGAACAAATCGGGGCGCTGGAAGCGCAGCTGGGCGAGCTCAGTCAGGCCGTTTTTAGCGAAACGGCCAGACGGATCCGGCTGCCCAGCACTCTGGAGGAGAGACAGAATGACCTACTCAAATTATGATCTGGAAAGTTTGTGGTTCGAGATTTACCGAACTGTGATCAAACACAATGCAGAACTGGGCGACAATGCCCTGGACCGCTCCCAATTACGCGAGGTCGCGACAAGTATCTTCATTGCTTACACCCAGCGCGGTATTACCCGGCCAGTAAAGCACGGCAACGGATTCATCCCGGCCGTGGTCAAGCAGATTACTAGCGTCAAAGATCGAGAAACACAAAAGAAAATTTTCAAAACCATCAAACAAATTAAGAACAATGGAGGTAAGTGATGCCACTATACGAGTATCGATGTGAGTATTGCGATTTCTTATTCGAGCGGTTGCTGCCAGCGGAGGCCGATAATCCGCAATGTCCGCGGTGTGGATCTGATACCCGGCGTCTGATCAGTTCCGGGAATCTGCGATTCAGGGGGCATGGATTTTACTGTACAGATTACGGAAAGCACGGACCACGTAAGCATTGAGAGGAATGATATGGACGATTACAGATACCCCTGGCCGGCATCGCGGTTAACTGAGGAGGAGATGCAGATACTTTATGAGCAGCGACAGAAACAGAAAAAACCGATCACACAGCTATTGAAAGAAGCAGTGCGACAGACTTATGGCGGGGGTTAATAGCCCCCGCTACGGGTTTTCCAGTAAAAAAATTTGCTGTTGAGGGGATGTTTACATGTGATTTAGGTTGAAACAATCGGAAAATTTGTCTTAGTTTGGTTGGAGGTGAAAATGGGTAGAAGAACAATAAAAGCTGAACAGTTCCGTTACATGTATGATGAAATATTAAAAGTATATGTGGGGCGGGGGTATGACCCCCCATTTCTGTTTAGAAATATATATTTTTACAGGAAACCAGTTGTGACCAGAATATTTAAAATAGAAAAAATAAATGAATCTAAACCACTTAAAGAGTACGCTATACTGAAGTTACATTCAATTAAATCTAAAGAGGTATTAACCTCTAATATTCAGCCCATTATTATTTCCTGGTTACGTAGGGATGTTTTGAATATAGATGACGGTATTGTTATGCCACCCAAAACTCCCATGGGAACAGTAATTATCTCTCATGGCAATGATTGCCAAGAATCAGAACTTAATGAGTATTCAAATATCACTATTGAGAGCTTAAATCACCTTAGTATTCAAGAGATTTTTAAATACATCAGAAACATTAAAATACGATTAAACTGTAAAGAATCTTTAATTACTCAATGGAAGGATGACATTGATTATATTGAAGATTTTTTAATTAGAAATAACATGAAAACTGTTGATATTCCTGATGATATTCATGAGATATTTAATACACTTGATAGATCCAATATTACGAATGAGCATGAAGAGAATCAGGGCCCAGTAAGCGATATAAAATCTGATAAAACAAGCAAACCTCCTAATTTAGTAAGTAGAAAAGATAAAACACAAGCACAGCTCAATAAAAGTGATATAAAGGATTCTGAGAATGTCAAAAAAGCAATATTTGAGCGTGAGGGCGATTCCTGGAGAGTAGGATCTTTTGATAATATTTATAATTATAAGGACTTAAAGGGATTTTATTACCTGTATTATCTGGTTAAATATCCAGAAAAAGAAATATCCTATATACAAATGATTGAAGCTGCAAATGACAATAATTTAAATTTAAAAAACATCGGATATTTTAAAGAAGAAAAAACAGATAAAAAAACCATTCAAGAGGTGAAAGATAATATAAATAGCCTTAATGAAAAAATGACCGAAATCGAGCAAGATAACACAATTAATATGGATGAAAAAGAGAATAAAATTAGGCCTCTCAAAAATCAAAAAAGACAACTTGAGGACTATTTAAAACGAAATACCTATAGAGGAAAGATAGAATCCACAGCCGATAAGAAAAGACATAAGGATGCAGTCTGGAAGAGTATAAAAAAAGCAATAGAAACTATAGACCAACATAACAAAAACCTTGCTGATCACTTTAATAAATTCATTGCTTACAAAAGCAGAATTGTGAAATACCACCCTGAAAAAAGGCTCTTTTTTTAGTCGAACAAGGGCCATTTTAAACTAAAAAATTTAAAATTTATACATTTTCTTCTCAACGACTTTTAAAGTCGCGCTTGCTACTTTTTTGGTCCACCTATATAGGTAGGACTAGTTTTTTAAAAGAAAAAGGAGCGTGAGATGAAAAAAAAGAGGTTAACAACACAAGAGGTTTTGGAGGCCACCAGTTTGAAGCTTTATCAGCTTCAGTACCTTCGTAACAATAACATTATTCCAAGTTTTAGACGTGGTCCTGGTTATCCAACGATATACCCATTTAAAGTAGTTGATATAATAAAAAATCGGCAGCGTAAAGCAGATATAGAGAAGATAACTAACTAATGGTTAAAAGATGTTTCAGACTATAAAAAAGAATATTGACAGAGAATTTATAAATGCCATTGCCGCGGCTGGTATTACACCACCCAAATCAGTTTTTCCCGATGGAGAGATTCACAGATTTTCAACCAACGGTGACAGAAACGGTGAGGTGGCGGGTTGGTATATTTTGTTCCCAGAAGATCCGCCAGCGGGTGCCTTTGGCGATTGGCGTCAAGATATCAGTCAAAAATGGTGTTCAATAGATATTAAAAAATTACCAACCGGTCAACGTAAAAATTTTGAGAAAAGAATTAGCAGGCTAAAAAATGAGCAAGAAAAAAAACAGAGACAGATGCATGCTAAAGCCGCCGAGAAAGCCAAGCGAATCTGGCAGCAGGCCAAACCGGTTAAATCACACCCCTATCTGAAAAAAAAACAAGTTGGAGCGTACGGTATAAAAATTTGGAATGGTAAGCTGGTTGTTCCCGTTTATATCAATTCTAAAATATCCACTTTGCAATTTATTTCAAAAAATAAAAAGAGGTTTTTATCAGACGGGAAAATAAGCGGTGGCTATTTTAAAATCGGCAAGCCAGAAGATGTTATTTATATATCCGAAGGATATGCTACTGGCGCCACAATCCACGCACTCACTGGCTGCTGTACTTATGTAGCATTCAACGCCGGAAATTTATTAAAAGTCGCTAGATATGTCCAAAAAAATTATCCAAACTCAACAATTATCATCGCGGGTGACAACGACCGCTCCACCAGCGGTAATCCGGGCAAAACCAAAGCGCAAGAAGCGGCTGGAATGATTGGCGGCGAGTGGGTGGTTCCTAATTTTACAAATGGGATCGATGGCTCGGATTTTAATGATTTGTATAAAAGCGTAGGACCAGAAACTGTAAAAAAGGAGTTAAAAATTAGCAAGAAAGAGCGGCGATTGTATCTCTTAACTGATGGCGGCAATGCTGAACGGTTCGCAGATCAATATCAGAGTGAGTTAATATTTTGCTCGGACACAGGGCGTTGGAGAGAATATCAAGACGGCTGTTTTAACAAAATATCCGAAGGATTTCTTAGGCGCAAAGCGATTGCCACAGTTCGAAAAATTAACTCCGATATTGACGCGAACCATTCGCGTGATGATGTAAAAAAGATTCAAAAATGGGCGCGGCAATCGGAGTATCTTTCGAGAATTAATGCCATGTTAACGATTGCCGAGGGATTTTGCGAAGTAGGTTTTGATCAATTTGATGCTGACCCGATGCTTTTAAACGTGAAAAATGGAGTCGTGGATCTGAAAAACGGTAGGCTTTTACCCCATGACAAAAACTATATGATGACCAAACTGTGTAACGTCGCCTATGATGAATCCGCCAAGGCTCCCAGATGGGAAGAACACTTAAGATCAATTTTCGATAATGACGGCAAATTGATTCAATTCTCCCAAAGAGCAATTGGGTACTCTCTTACAGCAATGACCACTGAAGACGTCTTGTTTTTCGCTTACGGAACCGGGAGAAATGGCAAAACAACTACGTTGGAAACAATCATGCATATTTTGGATAATTACTCAATTAAAACGCGCCAGGATTTGCTGGTTGCTCAGCGTTATGGTGGCGGCGACAAAGAGCTCCTGGCGCATTTCCCAAACAAACGCATGGCAGTAGCCTCTGAGACGGATAACCGTTGGCTTGCGGAGTCGGTGGTTAAAGACCTTACGGGTGGCGATACGATTTCTGCGAGGCATTTGTACAGGCCGAGTTTTCAGTTTAGGCCGACTCATAAATTATGGATCTATGGCAACCACAAACCGACGATACGGGGTACAGATGACGGCATCTGGCGCAGAATCAACCTCATCCCTTTTACCGTCAAAATACCGAAAAGTGATATTGATACGAATTTACAGGAAAAACTACTTGCAGAAGCAGCGGGCATCCTGAACTGGGCAATCGAAGGATGCCTCGATTGGCAAAAGCAGGGATTAAACCCACCCGATTCTGTTCGTAATGCTACTGAGGAATATAGGGATGAAATGGACATTCTGGGCCAGTTTTTAGACGAGATGACGGTCCAACAGCCCGGTGCACGGGTTTATTCACAAGAGCTCTATGCGGAATATAAAAATTGGTGCCAGAATAGCGGTTTTCACGCCTTATCGCATACAAAATTCGGCATTGAATTGAAAGAGCGTGGCCTGAAAAAAGCCCGAGATAGCCAGGGCAAATTTTACCAAAACATTGGACTCAAAAGCGATCGAAGTAGTGATAATGTGCCGTTTTAAAAAGAAAAAATTGGTAATGGAAAGCACTAAACCATACACACTATACACACGTATACAGGCAATATATAAGCCGTTTCTCGACGGAATGATGTCTGGTCATGTATGGATGCACACTTCTACACCAAACTTTTATCTAAAGCCCCTATTAATAGAAAAGTTGTGGAAAAACCATGCAACTATACACAACCCTACATTTAGTTAGAAAAAAAAGCGATATCATGGAATTGGAAGAATCAATAAATAGATTGAAAATTTGATGTATTTAAAAAGTATTCGAAAATTTTGCTTGAAATGTATGGGAAATAGGTATTCATTAGTTCGGGACTGTCCTTCCAAACATTGTATGCTTTATTCCTACCGCTTTGGAAATACTCTCGATTCAAAACCTGATAAAACCCCTTTAAAATCTATCAGGCTCTATTGTCTGGAATGTGCGGGCACAGCTGAAGAGGTAAAAAAGTGTACTTGTTCCGATTGCCCGATGCACAAATTCCGGTTTGGAAAGAACCCCAAATTGAGGGGGCGTGGCAATCGTAAGGGTAACCCAGAAACGCTAAGACAATACCGCGAAAAAAAGATAAAAAAGGGCCTTGGCTAGATGATTTTTTCTTTTTTGATAAGTAGCAGTAGCGAGTTTTTACCCTGTGATCACACTAAATCTATCGGTAATGGTAAAGGATAGGGTGTGTAATTAATGACTAAAATAAATTTTTCGGATTTTTTATGAGCTTAGTAGTAATAGAAAAAAACGAATTACAGAAACTTCTTGCTGAAGCAGTAGAAAAGGCCATTGCCCGCAAAATACCCGAAATAAAGAGACAGTTAATTCCCAAATATATCAGTACAACAGAATTAATGAAAATAACCCACTGGAGCAGACGAAAAATCCAATATTTAAGGGATAATCGCGAAATACCGTTTATTCAGAATGGTAAAAAAATACTCTATAAATTAAAAGATATCGAAGATTTTATAAACAAACACACCGTAAAACCCAATTCGATTTAAAAGTAAACGAAGTACAATTAACCGTTATAAAAATAGTTGAATTCACGGCTTTAGTACCGTATAATATAAAAACAGATATAAATTTAGCAATCAGTAACTAAATAGCCACTTTGTTTTACCTATGTTTTACCTATAAAATATAGGTTCTTGTTATTTATAAGTTTACATTTATTTATGTAGTGCCACGGGGAATCGAACCCCGGTTACAGGAATGAAAACCCTGTGTCCTAACCACTAGACGATGGCACCATATATTGTTCGGGTGGGTGAGTGACGGGATTTGAACCCGCGACCACCTGGGCCACAACCAGGCGCTCTACCGACTGAGCTACACCCACCATAATCTCGTTTTTTAACTCGCTCTGCAAAAAGCAGGGAAATTTAATCACAAAATTCCGGGATGTCAAATAATAAAAGCCACCTAATACATATTAAGCGCCACCCATCATAAGACTCTTTATCAGGTGAAAAAATTCTAAACAATCCTGTCTCACCCCCTGAAAACAAGGCTCCCAGAATTTACTGATTAAAACAAATATTTTACTTGCAATCTTTAAAAATAACCCCTATTATTAATTAAAGGCTATTTAGCGGCACAGTTGATCAACATTGCAGAGAAACGGGGATTGGTCATTGAAAATGAACCAACAAACCCGGAGACGTACATGCAGTCCAAGCATCGCTACAACACAATCGTCTGTAAAACCGAAAATATCGGGCTTGTGAAAGATCAGCTCTTTGAATGCCTGACCAACACAAAGTACTGCCCCTATCGCGTGGCCTTTGGCGACAGTGGTTTCTGTACCCATCCTGACCGCAGTCAGTTTGCCATTGATTCCTCCTGTCGCTATCCTGCAGCCAGCGGCCATTAAAACGGCAAAATCTACCATCCCTTTAAGCGGTTGAAACAAAAACAGTCTCAATCGTAATATTTCTTGATTAAA
>CAZXFH010000092.1:0-7470 GCA_964640055.1 uncultured bacterium
GCTTAATTTATCACACATAAGGGCCATTTCATTGGCCAGTCCAATATTGATCGAACGGAAAGTATTTTCCAACAATTTGACCATTTCGGCTGCCTCGGAGGAAGATACGGGGACAATCGTATCAATCACTTTTCCATATAATTGCTCAGCCAGCTGTGTACAACGGGAGGTAATGCCTCCGATCACTTTAGGTGTGTTCTTGGTCTTGTAAACCGGATTACCCGGATCGACCCGTTCCGGTGAAAAGGCCAGGAAAAAATCCTTGCCCACCTTGAGACCACTCTGTTCCAATTTCGGCAGCATCAACTCCCGCGTGGTACCGGGATAAGTTGTACTCTCCAATACAACTAACAAATCTTTATGCATATATTTTACAATTTCATCTAGCGCGGCCATAATAAAAGAGACATCCGGATCCTTGGTCTTCCGCAGTGGTGTGGGCACACAAATTGAGATTGCATCCAACTCAGCAACCGCAGCAAAATCTGTGGTAGCGCTTAGCAGTCCCTCTGTCACCGCCTGGTTCAAATCCTCATCGACCACATCTTTAATGTAATTTTGGCCCTGATTGATGCGTTTTACCTTTTCTTCAGAAATATCGATACCCGTTACCTTGAAATCATTATTGGTGAATTCCACTGCCAAAGGCAGCCCCACATATCCCAATCCAATCACACCGAGATTTATTTTACCTGAGTCTATTTTCTCTGCCAGCCTCATATTCATAGCTCCATTTTGTAATGTTTTTTGTAATACTCCAGATATTCACCACTTTTCAGCGGTTGCCACCATTCAGGATGGTCCCGATACCACTGCACAGTCTCTACCAGAGCAGTGTCAAATTTATATTCCGGGGTCCAGCCGAGTTTTTTTAATTTTTCATCATTGAGTGCATAGCGCCGGTCATGGCCCGCCCGGTCTTTAACAGGGCGAATCAAATCACGGGGTTTGTCTAAAATATCAAGAATGGTTTGGGTGATATCAATGTTTTGCTTCTCACAGCCACCTCCGATATTATAGACTTCTCCGAGAAGCCCTTTTTGCAGAATAAATTCGATTGCCGCGCAATGATCGCGAACATATAGCCAGTCCCGTACATTCTTCCCATCACCATAGAGGGGCAGGGGCTTATCCTCCAGGGCGTTGGTAACAAACAAGGGAATCAATTTTTCCGGATATTGGTAGGGGCCGTAATTATTAGAAGCCCGGGTCACGATCACCGGCAGATCATAGGTGACATAATAAGAATAGGCCAGGCGATCACCGCCCGCCTTGCTGGCTGCATAGGGATTGCTCGGTTTGAGAGGGGCATTTTCGCTGAAAGAACCGGTGGTAATTGAGCCATATACTTCGTCGGTACTGATCTGGATAAAACGCTCAATCCGGTTTTGACGACACGCCTCCAGCAAGACATAGACACCGAATATATCGGTCCGGATAAAATCATCGGCTTTACCAATGCTACGATCCACATGACTCTCCGCGGCAAAATTAATTAAATAGTGGGGGTGGTATTCGGCAAAAATCTGTTTGACTACTTGGTCATCACAAATATCACCCTGAACGAATTGATAGTTCTTTCTGTCCTCGACTTTCTTCAAATTGGCCAAATTGCCGGCGTAAGTCAATTTATCCAGATTGACCACGAATATATCATCGCCATAGTTTTCGTAAAGGTAATGAATGTAATTACTGCCGATAAATCCGGCACCCCCGGTAACCAGATACACTCTATTCTTGATTATCATAAAACGCTCTATTTTTTTCCTTTTTTAACTGTCCTACCAATACAAGCATATTTGAACCCTTTAGCGAGAACAATCTCTGGTTCATAAATATTACGCGCATCAATTAAAACCGGTTGCTTGACCACGGTTTTAATTTGATCCAGATCCATATTGCGAAATTCATTCCACTCGGTGAGGATAACGATTGCATCCGCGCCCTTTATCGCATCATAAGCAGAGGCAACATAGGTGATTTGCGGATAGTGTCGCCGCATTTCTTCGATGGCTTCAGGATCGTAGGCCTTAACTTCACCTCCTGAATCGAGAATGGCTTGAATGACATCAAGTGCCGGAGATTCACGCACATCATCGGTTTCCGGCTTAAAAGCCAATCCCAATAGACCAATATTTTTACCTTTTAAATCAGGGACAAACTTTTTGAGTTTATCAATTACCCGTTGCTTCTGACGCTTATTGACTTCAATGACGGTTTTTACAATAGAGGCTTGTGCTCCGGCTTTTTCCGCAATATTAACAAAAGCCAGCGTATCTTTTGGAAAGCAGGAGCCCCCATAACCTGGTCCGGCGTGCAGAAATTTGCTTGAAATCCTTCCATCCAGGCCCATGGCTTTGGCCACAGTTTGCACATCGGCGCTAACGGCTTCACACATATTGGCCACTTCATTGATAAAGGATATTTTAGTAGCAAGAAAGGCATTGGAGGCATATTTAATCATTTCGGCCGTCCGCACATCAGTGGCCACAATCGGTGTTTCAATCAAATAGAGCGAGGCATAGATCTTTTCCATGATTTTCAGCGCTTTTTTTGAGCTGGTCCCCAAAACCACACGGTCCGGACGCATGAAATCACGGACTGCCGCTCCCTCCCGTAAAAATTCAGGATTGGAGACAATATCAAATTTATCCGCTGATACCCCTTTGGATAAGAGACGCTCTCTGATTTTATCACCGGTGCCAACGGCAACGGTACTTTTAGTAACAATGATCTTATATTCATCGATTATCCTAGCAATTTCATCCACCACATTGAACACATAACTGAGGTCCACATCTCCATTATCTGCCGACGGCGTGGGTACAGCCGAAAAAATGACATCCGATTCCTGAATGGCCTTCTTTAAGTTGGTGGTAAAGGATAGCCGTCCTTTTTTCACATTTTTTTTAACCATCTCTATCAATCCCGGTTCATAAATGGGTAGCAGTCCTTTGTTGAGTTTGTTGACCTTTTCATCATCAATATCCACACAAATGACCTTGTTTCCGAAATCAGCTAAGCCTGTTCCGGAAACCAATCCTACATAGCCTACCCCGATCATTGCAATTCTTTCCATAGCAAACTCTCCTGTTTTATTTTATTTATTAAATATTAAATTAAATTTATTGTATTGACAGACAGGTAACTATTCCGTTATATAAACCTCAAGTCATACACTAATCATAAAGCAGGAAAAATTGAATATATTTACGCTAAAGTGCAAGTAATTAATTGGATCATTACTGACCAAATAATTCCATTTACTGGTAGCCCTTGATTCTGCGAATAATCCATTCACCCAATAAAAGTAATACTAACATAATAAAAGAGCCGGGCCAACGCCAAAGCTGCAGGCTGTGTTTTTCGATCGTTTTTTTATTTTGAAAAGATAAATTTTGCACTAATTGGTTTATGGCGTTCAGGTTAATTTTTGCACCACCGGTTTTCCGGGCGATTGCCTCGAGCAGGCTGGTGTTTTGATATACCCTTATCAACTCCAGGGGTTGCTCCGTCACTGTGAAGGAATGACCAGTATGGCCAAGGGAATAACTTTCATTATAGGCGTTAATCGAAAGTTGATATTCTCCGGTAGTCCGGAGCGGTACTTCGGTGGCATATTTATCGCCGGTCCAGGGTATGGTAAACCGGAGGACTTCTTGGGCTGTTGTGTGGGCTTCGGCTTCCACCCGTGCCTCCGGGATTATGTCACCTTTCACATCGGAGACGTACCCGGACAGCTGCATGCTTTCCCCTTTTAGATAGACTTCTTTGTCTGGTGATATTTGTACTGTCTGGGCCTGCTCAGTGGCGGTCAACCAACTAAACATATTAAGTAAGCTTTCCGTATAAGGACTAACGGTCAAAGCACCTTGCGTCATAAATCTCCAGCGCCAGAAATCGCTACCACAAAAAAGTCCGATTCGTTGCGCATCAGGGCTACCAACGGCTATCAGGGGAGACTCCGTCAAATCCTCTGTTGTAATCAACACCTTAAATCCATCGGACAATTTTAACCGGTTATAGGGATAGCCAATGGGCGGTAAAGCCTGCCATGAGCGGTCATTTAATTCCAACAGTGTATTGCGCATAATGGGATGTTGGGCTCCCTGGGTTGATATTTGCGCGGTGACACGCTTACTTGTATTAGCTCTTTCATATTTCTGTGCCAGAGAATACCCCAACAGTTGTTCCAACTTTTCCAGAGCGGTTTGTGCGTCAATAAAAATAAGCAAAGGCCAGTTTTTTGCCTCGTTAAATTTAGCCTGTATGGCTCTGATCGTTTTTTGGGATGTTTGTGCTGACGGAAATCCCATCAAAGTCACTAAATCCCAGTCTTTTTTTAAATAGGCCGACAAAGAATCCGGCAGCCAGCCACCCCCATGGGAAACTAATGGGATAAGGGTAACTTGTTCCATTTCCTTAAAAACCTGTTGTAAAAAACGGGTTTCAAAATTTATCTGAGAGCTCAATAACAAAATATTTTGGGCAGCTGCCTTGACTTTAATAATACCCAGACGCTGGTTATTATAGGGATTTTGATCATTTTTATCTGAGATAGAGAGTTTCACCCGATAGGTCCCTTTTTCCTTAAAAACATGATAGAAGGTAACCTCCTTCTTAAAATATCTCTGTTCAGCCGGAACCGCTTTTTGATGAACAGTCCGCTCACCAACAGAAAGGGAGAGGGTAATATTTTTGCGTTCACTCTGCGGAACAATCTCACCCCGGAAACTGACCGTATCCCCAATCTTAACCAAGGGCGGAAATTGCAGCCGGGTTACGGCCGGATCACCACTGATCAGACTATCCCCAATCCCCACACTATAAATTGGGAAACCGCTGTTTATCTCCGCATACAGCGGATTTTCACCTTGATTAAACACACCGTCCGATATAAACAGACCTGCCACAATATTCTGTTGGGATCTGCCAGCTATGCCCTGCTTGAGAGCCCGGGTGATATTGGTGGCGTGACCATCATAACTTAATTCAGAAAGTTGTTTAACCGGCGCCAGCTCCCGGCTGAATTTTTGAAAAATCACCTGGCCCCCCTGTTGATTAACTGCCACCGAGAAATCAGACAAGTGCGCGGCCATCAATTTTGCACTGAATTTTTCCTGGGCCGCCATACTTAGGGAATTATCCACCCAAGTCAAAACCATGGGGGATTGTTGTTTCCTATAACGATAATTGACCTGTGGCTTACACCACAGGAAAATTACTCCCAGAAAAAAACAGGTCCGCAACAGTAACAAGGTTGTCCCTGCTTTTTTACGGCTGAAGTGGCGATAGGAAAAGAACAGGAAACCACCCAGGATAATCGTTACCAGTACCAACCACCAATTAATATTTTGAAAAGTAATAGAAAGAAAACTCATGTATATGATAAGGATAGATTGGGAATTGCAGAAATATGACAATTTGCAATCCGGTTCCGTTTTAGCATTTCCAGCCCCGTGCGCGCAATCATGGCCGCATTATCGGTACAATAGGGTAAAGAAGGAAAATAAATTTGGTATCCCTTCGCCTGTGCCTTTTCAGTGAAAACGGTTCTCATCCGGGTGTTAGCCGCCACACCACCGGCCAGCACCAGTCTGTCCACCTTGATTTGTTCAGCTACCTGAAACAGATTGGTTTGGAGCACATCGATAATGGCTTCCTGATACGAAGCGCACAAATCGGTTATATGTTCTTCCGCCCATGCAGCCCCTTTCCGCTTGACTAAATACAAAATAGAGGTCTTCAGTCCGCTGAAGCTAAAATCGGCCTTATCGCTTTTCAACTTTGCACGTGGAAACTTATAAAACCGGCGATTCCCTTTGTGAGCCAACCGATCGATCACCGGACCACCCGGGTACCCCAGATGCAGTATACGGGCGGCTTTATCAAAAGCCTCGCCGGCCGCATCATCCAGACTCTTGCCATATATCTGATATTCATCATATTGCCGGACATGGATGATCTGGGTGTGACCGCCGGAGACCAATAGACATAAGAAGGGATACTCTAAATCCTGGTGGTCCAGAAAATTAGCCATAATATGTCCTTCAATATGATTAACCCCCAGGAGTGGTTTTTGCAGACAAAAGGCCAGCCCCTTGGCAAAACTCAATCCTACTAATAAGGCTCCCATAAGGCCCGGTCCACGGGTAACAGCCACACCATCAATTTGCTGTGGTGCGAGACGACTCTGTTTAAAGGCCTGATCTGTCAGTTGCTGAATTAATTTCACGTGCTCCCGGGAAGCAAACTCAGGAACTACGCCGCCATATTCCTGATGTAACAACTGGGAGGCAACAATATTCTGCATAACCCTATTATTATGTAATAGAGCGACCGAAGTTTCATCACAAGAAGTTTCTATTCCCAGCAGAATCAATTAAGAAGTCCTCTCCCGGACGACACGCACTTTGATCTGTTCCGGCATCATGTCCTTTACTTCAATCACACCCGGGGGTAATTTTATCTCTGGTTTATAAGCAAGTTTTTGACTGTACCAATTATCTGCAAAATTGAAATAGACTTCAAAATCCTTCATTGTGAGATTTTTAAGAACACTGACTCCGGCTGAAACATTCAATGAAATGGAGGAAGGACTGACTTTGACGGTGAGTCCCCGGGGCACATTGATCACTTGAACAGGAATATCTGTAAAGATTTTTTCCCCGATTTGATCTACTTCCTGATAAATTTTAACCGTATTATGAGAAAGATCCAGATTAGTATCCCGGGGTATTGACAAGGCGAGTTCAATTTCAACCGGTTTCTTTAACTTTTTAGCAGTGTATTTCCGTGTATATATTTTATCATGTTTTTTCACATAGCTGCGCGGACCACTGATAATCACGGAATCGGGGTGCAATTGCGGAGGACCAATTTTTATATATCCTGCAGCCGGCTGTAAATCCAACCTTGGAATAATCGGAATTTTAATAGAAGCAAAGCGGTCTAATTCCACATACAAGGATTCGGGCTCAACGATTTTAATAAAAGATATACTTAAATTGCGAGGGGTAACGATTTTTTCAGGTTTGTTACTATAGTATTGATTTAAGGGAAAACTGTAGTACCACTTTATATTTTGTAAGTCCAAAACAAATTTAAACACGGATTTGGGTGAAAAAAACAGGTAGAGAAAATCAATGCCTTTTCCGGTAAATTCTGCTTTTATTTCTGGAGGCACTCGCTCTTTAAGCGTCTTATCAGGCGCCACATTAATTATTTCCAATGGCACTTCCAGCGTGTAAGTATAGTTGTTTCCCAAAATAGTATAAACCCAAATTACGGCTGCAATTAGCAGAACCCCCAATTTAGTCCCAATATTGGTGCCAAACCAATTTTTCAGGGTTCGTCTGAAGTTTTGGATGGTCGTTTTATCGGAACTTAGTTTCATAACTTATCCTAGGACTTTAAGCAGTAGTGTCAAAAGTTTTTCAATTATTTGTACCTTAATTCATTTATAATCAT
>CAZXFH010000093.1:0-1635 GCA_964640055.1 uncultured bacterium
CACCTAACATATGTTTATACGACCTGATTGATCCGCCCCCCCTGTTTCTGTATTTAGACATAAATGTCTTGATACAGAAATATTTTTCCAAGGTTTCTGTATTCAGAAATATTGTGGTGGCTGTATCTGGAAATAATGCGTCCAATTTTAACCTAACCTGAAATCTGTTTTATATTAATGATTTATGATCCGTTTGTCAAGTCCCAAAGAAACAGCCTCACGATAAGGCAACTCCCAATAACCGGCAGCCTTATTCCAGCGGCCACCAGCCGAACGGATCAGGCGACCAATTTGCACTTCGCCATATTTCACCGCCAGATGCACAATTTTATTGACCGGCGTATCATGCCTGCGCGGCTCCCAGGGTGTCTCGTCAACAATGATTTCCACGGTGGTTTTCCGGCGTTTGTGCTTGGCAGAATAAATATAACGAACCTTGACTAATTTGTCCCCATACCGTACAACCCACCGCTTGGTGCCTGGTAATCCCGGCTTAAGGGTACGAATTGATCTCTTCACCATAATTATCCCTTTTTAAATTGTCCGCTCCCAGACCTAAAACCGGTCCGCCGGACTTTTAATCCCAAACCGACCTTTCTTCAGCACATGGGTATAGACCATGGTGGTCTGCAGCGAACGATGACCAAGCAATTCCTGTACCGTGCGGATATCTGCACCGTCCGCCAGCAAGTGCGTGGCAAAGCTATGCCGAAAACTATGGCAGCCCCCCTGCTTGTGAATACCTGCTTTTCTCATGGCTGTTTTTACCGCGCGCTGTAAGACACGCTCATGGATATGGTGGCGCCGCACAATCCCGGTGCGCGGATCTTTGGATAATCCTTTGGCCGGAAACAGATAACGCCAGCCAATTTCCCGGCCTGCCTGGGGATATTTACGCGCCAGTCCGTCCGGTAAATAAACAGAATCATATCCATTCCGGAGATCCTGCCGGTGAACTTCAATGACCCGGTTGATTTGCCTGTGCAGATCAGCTTTAACGGTTTCCGGTAAGATGGATATGCGATCCTTGTCACCCTTACCACCCCGGACAAGAATCTGGCAAGTTTCAAAATCAATATCCTTTACCCGCAACTGCAGACATTCGGTCAGGCGCAATCCCGCACCGTAAAGCAAGGTGGCCATGAGTTTGTAAACACCGGAAAGTTCGGCCAGGATCCGCTGCACCTCGCTTCTGGTAAAGACCACCGGTATCCGTTTGGCCCGCTTGGCCCACTGAATTGAGCTGAATTCGCCGAGCGCTTTATGCAAAACATGTTTATATAAGTAAACGATCGCACATAACGCTTGGTTTTGGGTAGACGCTGATACATTGCGGTTAACCGCCAGATGTGACAGGAATTGGGTGATCTCCCTTGCTCCCATCTTACCGGGATGCTGTTTTTTATGAAATAAAATGAACCGTTTGACCCACTGTACATAGGCCTGTTCGGTACGGTAACTGTAATGTTTGATGCGGATGGATTCCCGCAGTTGATCTAATAATTTTAATGGTTTCTGACTGGATTTATCCATTACTCATCTTAATATATTTTAAACACGTTGACTGCAGACGGCTTTTTCTGATTCTATTCCGCCCCTACGGGGCGGTATTTTTAGAGGATTGTGTCGTTGCTA
>CAZXFH010000093.1:1735-6952 GCA_964640055.1 uncultured bacterium
GATAGATATAGCTATCCGTTACCGCCTAATCAGGGCGTCCCTTTAGGGACGCAATATGTATTAAAAGAAAGAAGAGAGCAATCCATTGGGTTGTGCGGGCATATTGGCTTAATCCTGACATCTGCAATGGCCTTTGGGCTTTATTCTTTTGCTTCCGGCAAGGCTTCGCCCCGTCAGTCCCAGGGTACTGAGGAGCATTCAGATCTGGTCAGACATCCTTCCGAATTGCCGGGCCGGTTCAAATCATTATTTTAGGATGGAAAACACATCACATCGCAGGGCCGTATTTTTTTCATTTTATCAATCGCCGCTGCCATTGTCAAGTTAAAAATAAATCCGAAATCAATTGAACCGGTTATCCCCCGGACTGGTCCGAAAAAGGTTAATTTTTTGGCTGCACTTTCGTATATTGTTTTCCGTATTATTTATCAACCGCCTGATCCAGGCTGGCCGAATATTAGAAAGAAAGCACAATGGTTTTTAAGATATTCATGCGCAAATCAATCTGCCGGGCCTTAGGCCTCCTCTTTCTAAGTGGGCCCCCCTTAGCGGCTGGCACCATCAGCGGGGTGGTGCAGGACACGATCACCCATAAAGCCATCCGCAATGTGGCAGTGATTCTCAGCAACCAGGACAACAGTACCACAGACACGGTTTATACGGATTATAACGGCCACTGGAGCTATACCTCCAGCGGGGTGACGATTGACCCAACCAACAATCTGCCGCAGCACTTTGCACTGGCCCAGAATTATCCCAATCCCTTCAATCCCAGCACCCGGATTGAATTTTCCCTCAACGCCCCCGGCCGGGTCGATATCACGGTGCATAATGTGCTGGGTCAACAGGTGGATCATAAATCACGCCAGCTGCCGGCCGGCAATCACCGCATCGACTGGCACAGTCAGGGCAGCAGCGGGATCTATTTCTATACCCTGCGCTTCAAGGGACAGACCATTACCCGCAAAATGCTGCAGCTGGAAGGCGGTCAGTCCGGCGGCCTGGGCCGCTTTCGCTCCGGAGCACCCTTAAAAACATCCGCATTAAACAAAGCGACTGCAACCGAGCTGCAGATCATCTTTAAACACCTGGCTTATCTCAGTGACACGCTGACCACAGCGGTGTCCGGCGGTGAAAATTTCAATACCCGGCTGCTCAGCGTGCACCATCAGGCCACCCTGATCGATCTGCATAACGATGTGCTCGAAAAAATGATTGACGATACCAGTTACTCCCTGATGCCGGAACATATCTACAACCACACCGATATCCCGCGCATGATCATCGGCGGGGTGGATGTCCAGTTCTTTGCGGTCTGGATCCGGCCGGAAGACAATATCAACAACTATTTTTCCAAGGCCGGCGAAGCCCTGAGTCTGTTCCAGCGCGAGATGCAGCGCTATCCGGAATACATCGGGCAGGCGCGCACGCCGGCCGCAGCAGAAGCCATTAATCAGCAAGGCAAGATCGCCGCGGTGCTGGCCGTGGAAGGCGGACACCATATTGACAACAGCCTCGATAACCTGTTCGCCCTCTATGAATCCGGCATGCGCTACCTGACCATCACCTGGAACAACAGCACCGACTGGGCGGTTTCAGCAAAGGATGAGTATGACGGGCAAAGCGGCGGGTTGAGCGATTTCGGCCGCCAGGTGATCCGCACCCTGGACTCCCTGGGCGTGATCATTGATATCTCCCATGTGGGCATTCAGACCACTGCAGATATACTGGCGGTTACGGAGAATCCCATTGTGGCTACCCACTCCGGCGTGCGCGCCCTGCGGGACCATTACCGCAATCTGTGGGATGACCAGATTCAGGCGATTGCCAACAGTGGCGGAGTAATCGGGATTGTCTTTTATCCACCTTTCCTGGCCTCCTGGGGTACCAATGTGAGTATCAGCCATGTGATCCAGCATATCGATTATATTGTTGATCTGGTGGGCATCGACTATGTGGCCCTGGGCTCGGATTTTGACGGCATTGGCACCAATACCGTTTCCGGACTCTATGACGTCTCCAAATTTCCTGATCTGACCATAGCGTTACTGGAACATGGTTATACCCGGGCCGAGGTGGAAAAAATCCTGGGCAAAAATTTCCAGCGCGTTTTTAATACCGTCTGTGGTACGGCCCCGGCACTCTCGGAAAAAGTAAGTCCGGCCCCTTCAGACTAGCCCCCACAGTTTCAAGAATCAATCCCAGAGATAAAATATATATTGCATAGAATGTATTATTATATTGATTATGTTGTTATTCTATTAATTATTATGTGGCAATTTCAACAAATCTATATAGAGTATAACAAACTGAATTTTATGGATTTATGCTTTAATAATCTGTACCGGGCCTAAGCACAGCCCGGGTGGTAATCAATTTTTAGGTCTTTTGTTGCGCCTGCAGGAGCTGGACACCCCGGTCAGTGGTCTGATAGGCCTGACCCCGGGCACGGGGTTTGGTTTTGGTGCGGCTGAGCAGACCGGCCTTGAGCAGCTTACTGATATAGGTCCGTGACAGGTTACTGCGTGATTTCGTTACCCCCGGGGCTGTTTCCAGCCGTGTTTGTATTTCGGTCAGTCGCCGGGGCACTTTCGCACAGGCCCTTAAGATCGCCAGGTTAATATCCCCGATCAATTTTTCATCCACATCGGGTCGTTTAATGGTTTTCTTGAAGCGTACAATAAAATGATCCAGGTGTTCGATATACTGCACGTTAATATAGGTATAATTTGCACACAGCCGTTTGATCAGTATCAGCCCCTGTAACTCAGACTGTTTGATGCCAAAGGTCTTAAAGACAGCGGCGATCTTGGGATTGCGCGGGATGCAGGGATAGCGGTCAGCGGTCACCTGCACCTCCGGGGCCAGATTTCCCGGACTGATAATTTCCAAAGTGCGCGGCGTTTCCACGATCCTGATCGGTTCCCGGATCCCATAATCACGGTGGACCAGGGCATTCACCAGCGCTTCCACCACTGCTTTTAGCGGGTATTCATACTTATGCGCCGCGAACACATTATTGATCGTGGCGCCCTTTTTAAGCCGCTGGAAGAGAATGTTCTTAATTTTAATGAACTGGTTGACCAGGCAATCCGCCACTCGCATATTGGGTTCAGAGCGGTCCTTGACCTGCCATTCAACACAGGCCTCCGGATTAAGGGCGTTCAGCATCTCCTGATCATAGACCAGGGCTCCCTCCAGGCATATTGTCTTGGCCTCCCTATTAATCGCCCCGCTGTGCAACAACCGTTGAATGCCGCGGCTTTTCTCCCAGTACCGGGGATCTTGCAGCTTGGTGCGAATCTCTTCATCCCTGACATCGCCAAAGGGAATAAACCGGTTAAACCGGTCTGGCTCAAAAGCCAGCCGTTGCTTAAGGGTTTCACATTCATCAATCGGATAGGCGTGGTTCATATGAGCATCCCGCAGGTATATTTTTCCATCTGTGTGCGGTGCGTTGGCCGGTGATCCGGCTGACAGCTCCCCGGTCCGATACGCGGCCGGCGCGG
Organism: uncultured bacterium; assembly: GCA_964640055.1. Lineage (GTDB taxonomy): Bacteria > Fidelibacterota > UBA2242 > UBA2242 > JAFGTP01 > CAZXFH01. The sequence continues at coordinate 5,245 of CAZXFH010000093.1, forward strand.
CCGGGTCAAAGGTGATTTTTAAAACCGGATGCCCTTTTAGAACAATGACCCTGACATGCTGCCAGGTTAGGGCAGGATAAATGTGGTCATTGATATCCTTTTTAAATTGCTGCAGCAGGGTATCGATAGACCATTCCTCTACAGCCGAAAATTGCAGGCCCTGCTGTCGGCGTTGCACACCCAGAAGCAGCTCTCCCCCGCGGGTATTGGCAAAGGCGGCTACCGTCTCCAGTATTTCAGTCCGGTGCTGATCATAATCCGCGACCAGCTCCCGGCGATGACCTTTGCGTAATTCTGTTTTACCCGGTGCCATAGTAAAATCCTCCTGTACACATCCCGCCCCAATATATGCTATTTATTGATTAGAATCAATTATTTATTTGATTATGTTAATTCCACTGGATTCCGGCGGTATATGACGCCTTTACAACTGCTGCTCCTCTTTAAAAGCAAACCAGAAATAATATAAACATGTGCATTATTTACATCTTCGGATATTATATAATATTCCGTTCCGGCCAGACTTCAGTCAGCCAGGTAAACCGGTACCATGCTTTTGAAAATGGTTTCCAGGTCTGAATAGCGGGCCTGCCACCCCAATAATTTACGGGCCAGGCCGGCACTGGCGACCAGTTTAGGCGGATCACCGGCCCGGCGGTCGGTGAGCTGATAGGGAATGGGACGGCCGGTGGCTTTTTCCGCAGCGGCGATAACTTCCAAAACACTATGGCCCTGTCCGGTGCCCAGATTGACAGTCAGGTCCTGATCCTGCTCCTGAATATAGCGCATCGCTTTCACATGGGCATCAGCCAGGTCATTGACATGGATATAATCACGGATGCAGGTCCCATCCGGGGTATCATAATCTTGGCCGAACACTTGCAATTGGGTTTGTTTACCGGCAGCTACTTCCATCACAAGCGGTGACAGGTTGGCCGGATTCTTTTCCCGGCCTTTGATCTGGCCGGAGATATCATAGCCGGTGGCATTGAAATAGCGTAAGGCCGCATACCGGATTCCTTTCAGTTGACTGAACCAGGCCAGATTTTGTTCGATCGCCAGTTTGGTATAGCCATAGTAATTGGCCGGTTGGGTGGGATGATTTTCATCAATGGGCAGATATTGGGGGTCGCCATAGACCGCGGCCGACGATGAAAAGACCAGATAGCGCACCTTTTGCGCCAGCATGGTATTCAGCAGATTCAGTGATCCGCATAGATTGTTTTCGGCATATTTGGCCGGATCCAGCATAGATTCGCCGGCGGCTTTCCAGGCGGCAAAATGGAATACCACCTCGATGTCCCCGGCCAGGGCTTGCTTTATATCGGCTGACCGACGTACATCGCCGCTGACCACCTGGTGCACCCGCGGATCGATATTTTCCCGTTGTCCCAGAGAAAAGTTATCCAGAACACTGACCTGATGGCCCGCTTCACACAGGGCCTTGACCACATGGCTGCCAATATAGCCCGCTCCACCGGTGACCAAAATAGGCTTAGCTGCTGACATGCTCTGCTCCTCGGGTTTACCGCTCTCTGTTGATTCTATTTCTATCAGGCATACTCATCTCAAGCTTAACTTGCAAATCCAACCGATAAGCTATTAGCTTTGATTTTAAAATCAAAAATAAGTTTGCAGCAAGCGGACCTGACCTTGGACTTCTTATATTTTTGTGGACACACAGTTAAGCCCTAAATTACGATAAGTA
>CAZXFH010000094.1:0-6420 GCA_964640055.1 uncultured bacterium
CTATAAGCCAAGGATTCCAGATGACCGTGGTGAATTAGATTTAACAGACCGGTTTCCAGGTAGTCATCTAAGATGTGACCCAAGGCAATGGCATCGAAATTATACTGATCACTATAAAGGCAAAACTGCTTACGGCGTTCTTTAGCACAGACATAACAATTGAAATTCGCTCCGGATTTCAGCTCTCCTTTTACTATGGTGAGGGGTATGTGCCAGTTCTTCAGGTAATTGGTCAATAGTGTTTGATGGGCGGCAGGTAATGATACTTTCGGAAGGTCCACATGCACTGCTTCCAAGTTCAATTCATAATCTACTGAATTTCGATAATCATACAGGAGTTTAGTTAGCACCAAACTGTCAATCCCACCGGAAACCGCGATCAGGATCTTTTGCCGGGCGTTGATTAGTTTTTGCTGGTGGATAGTTGTACTGAAAACCGATTTTACTGAGGCCATAACCGAGTACTCATCCGGCGGCTAGTTTGAAGGTGATCACATCGCCATCCCGTAGGATGTAGGATTTACCCTCTACATGCACATGTCCCTGGGCGCGCAGGGTTTGCTCGGAGCGGGCTTTGGCTACGTCCGGCCAGTGACGAACTTCCGCTTTGATAAATCGCTCACTAAAGCTGGAGTGGATCACTCCTGCAGCTTGTTGCGCCGGAGTGTTTTTTTTCACGGTCCAGGCCTGACAAATATTGGATTCCATACTGAAGAAAGTGATTAAATTCAGCAAGGTATAGCCTGCTGAGACCAATTTATTTAAACCGATCTCTGCAACGCCCAGTTCGCGCATGAATTCCTTTTTCTCATCAGGATCCAGCTGGGCCAGTTCTAGCTCCAGATTGGCGGAGAGGGTCATAAAATAATTGCCGGTGCGGACGGCAAACTCTCCGAAATTTCGGACAAGCTCGGATTTTTCTATGGCGGTGGCGTCATCCTCTGAGATATTGCCCAGGATCAGGACCGGCTTACGGGAAAGCAAACCTAATTCTTTGATAAAATTTTCCGCTTCCGGATGGGCATGGTAGGTTTTGGCCGATTGGCCTTTGGCCAGTAATGTTTGTAATTCGGTTAGAATTTGCAGTTGTTTTTCGGCTTTTTGGTTGCCGCTCTTGGTCTGCTTGCTGATTTTTTGGATGCGGTTTTCGACGATTTCCAGGTCTTTTTTTATGATCTCCTGATCGACGATCTCAAAATCCCGCTGGGGATCCAGCCGGGCATCGATATGGGCGACATTGGGATCTTCAAAACAGCGAATCAGATGAATAATAGCGTCGACGGATTGGATCTGACTGAGGAATTGATTTCCCAGACCCTCGCCCTGTGAGGCACCTTCCACCAATCCGGCAAGATCGACAAACTGGAGCGTGGTGGGAATTACTTTCTGAGGCTGATAGATTTTGGCCAGAAGATCGAGCCGTTCGTCCGGAACCGGGACCACTCCGGTGTGGGGATCAATGGTACAAAACGGATAATTCTCCATCGGGACCTCAGTTTCAGTCAAAGCACTGAAGAGGGTTGATTTACCCACATTCGGTAAGCCCACTATACCACATTTGAAGCCCATGATCAATAATCCTTATTTTTATGTGTTCACATCACATTAGGAAAAATAGAGCTTAATGCGGCGATTATCTACCAAAAAATGGTCTGTTATCCATATTTCTGAAAAACACCGGGGACAAATTAAAATGGTTGTTGGTACCAGCATGGGGGTCAGAAGAATCCATTTATCTGGTGTTAAACCAGCGTAAGTGCCTGGTTTTTATACTTGCTCCTGCCAGATATATTGGCTAAATTCTCTGCGCTTGAGAGCAACAGCGCTCAGGTGTTTTGATAAGGGAGGCGTAGTTCAATTGGATAGAGCACTGGCCTGTCACGCCAGTTGTTGCCGGTTCGAGCCCGGTCGTCTCCGCAAATTGCTGAAAAAACTAAAAAAACCGGGAAATATCTTTTATTGGAGAGGTTTTTCCGGTGTTATTAATGCAAGCCGCGGTTTAAATTATCAGGCCGGATGTTGTTGATAAATTGGCAGGGAAATGAGTCTGAAAAGACAAAAATTGGTGAAGCTCAGGGGCAATCGGTTTTATAAAGGCGACTGTATCAGCGGTTGCCTGGCGCATATCCCGGACAATAGTATTGATCTGATTATCACTGATCCCCCTTATGGAATCGAAGGGGATCAATTGCACCGCCATTATTATCGGGATGAACGCTACGTGGTTGACGGTTATATTGAGGTTCCCAGGGAGCGGTATAATCAATTCAGTCACCAGTGGATCAAACAGGCAGAACGGATCTTAAAGCCGAATGGTCAGATATATATTATTTCCGGTTACACCAATCTGTATCATATCCTGGATGCCCTGCAAGCCACCCGGTTGCAGGAGATCAACCATCTGATCTGGAAATATAATTTCGGTGTTTTTACGAAAACCAAGTATGTTTCTTCCCATTACCACATTTTATATTATGCCAAACCCGGACCGGGCAAACGCACTTTTAATCTGGAATGCCGCTATGGGCTACAGGAGAAGGATTCCGCCGGCGGTTCGCGCAACTATCAGGACCGCGAAGATGTCTGGATCATCAACCGGGAATACAAGCCGGGGCGGTTTAAAAACAAGAATGAACTGCCCTTCCAACTCCTTATCAAGATGATCCAGTACAGCAGTAACCGGGATGAGCTGGTCTGCGATCTGTTTATGGGCGGTGGTTCAACAGCCAAGGTCGCAATCGGATTAGAACGGCGGTTTGTGGGATTTGAGCGCTCAGAAACTGTTTTTGAGCACGGGATCCGGAGTATCCGGCAAGTCAAGCCCGGTTTTCTGCGGGATGCGTTACCCCATCCCCGCAAAAGTCGCCTGGCCAACCAGGGTAAAAAATGGCAGCCGGATGAGATTGAGACTTTATGGCAGCGATATCGGCAGCTGCAGAAAGAATTGCAGCTGAAAAAGGAGATCATAGCGCAGCTCTCCCGGGAATTCGGTCGCGGGCACTGGGCGATCAAGAGGATTTTAGGGCGTCAATCAGAGTAACCGGCTGCTCCTTCTACATGGGGGAACCCTGTTTTAAAAACTATGGCTTAATTCGATCTGCTAAAGATATAAAAATGTTAACCTACCTGTTTTTGTTGTCGGATTTATCATTTTAATCAAAAGAATTCCCCGATGCTTACGCCGGGTAGTTCATTATTATAAGATAACTCTTCTGTGGTTTTATATCGGATTTTATGATCGACCGCCGACCAGGTATGTTGAGCAATTGTCTGAATTTGAATTTCAAAAATAATATCTTCGAATTCTTGTAAATTATTTGAATGGACTATATTTTTTGGTAGGGATATTTTATAGTGTAGTGAAGAATAACCAAATTGATCTGGGACTTTGTTTTAGTATTCATACTCCGGATTTTTATAGTGGAGATCAAAATTGTTCTCGATTAAATTGGCCAACTTGTAAGCCTCTTCATAATAATAGGTCACAAATCTAACACCGAGTAAATCTGCTAGTGTGTTTTCCGGTTGATATTCTATAGGCTTTATAAAGAAAACTGGGGAGCGATTAAATCCAGATTGAAACTTGAAGGCAATTGATATAGTGATCCATGAGAAATTTGTTGGATAGAGGCTTTAACCGGGATCCAAAGTCCTCGGATTTAGGAAATTTATTTTTGTAGTCCGAAATAAGATCGGAAATTTTCATCATTAACTCACAATTGCTGATATTTTGCTTGTCTCTGCTCCATAACCCAGTATTCCCTTTCTCGTTCTCCATTCTCATTGGGAACGAGGAGTGCTCAGAGGAGGAAGGAATTTATATTAGGTACTTATTAAATTACTTCTAAAAACTATAAGTGACTTTCGTATAGACCATGTCATTTTCATTGTACTGACCAAAGCGGCCTTTATCCCCCAGAAAAAAATTGGCTCCGAACATTAATTCGAAGGCATCATCCAGCTCATAATAGACTTTAGGACGGATTAAGGCATCGGAATTATTTAAGCCCACATAGGAGAACAGTTCCACAGTTAACTTTTGTCGCAAAAAATCATCTCTGGCCAGAAAGGTCATAGTATTTTTGAATTCATCATCAGTAAGCGCTTCCTCATAATCCAAAATAATCTCCTGAATGAATTGAGTGCTGAGATCAACACCACCGAGCGAAAAATCTGTCCCTACCAGATAATGGAGATAATCTTTTTCGACTACTCCTTCAGCTACCTTCGGATCCAGTGAATTAAAATATTTTCCACTATAAAATGCACCTTCGCCTCTGACTACAAAAGAGCCGATAGTTGTACTGAAGCTGCCTCCGGCCAGGCTCAATCTGTGGTGCTGCGGATAAATAGTAATGGATTCGGGCTGATGAGTCTCTGGATCGATACTTTTCTGAACATGCATCGTCGGATCATCATCCCACATATATCCGGCCATAATTTCATAATCAATTAGTGAACTCATCGTTGAAAATTTGGCAAAGACTTCGCTGTTTTCGAGATTATCTTCGACTTCCAGTCTGGATCTGTCGATTGTTGGATTAATAGGATAGGCAGAGAAATCTCTTTCCGGGAACCAGATAGAGTTTTCTGCAGGAAACCTCGTCGGAGTAAATGTGGGCACCCAGACAAATTCAAAAGATTTATTACCAAAATAGTAGTTAGCTTTGAGGGAGGTGATTCCCATTCGAATTTCACTGAAATCCCTGAGTAAAAATTCTTCCATATTCTTGGGAGAAATCACATCGGTAATAAATACTCCGTCAGCATGACCCCATATGATCTGCTGTTTACCTATACGAATATCCATAGCCCGAAAATAGATGTCCAGATAGGCTTCCCTTAAATTGAAATCCAGCTCCTTATCAGGGTATTGATAAATATAGGGATTGACCAGAAATGAAACATTATCCCGGGAATGTTCGATATCTAATTCAAAAGTATTTTGAATAATCGAATAATCATTATTCCCAGCAGTTAACAGGCCTATATAATTCCTGGTATAACCATTGAATTGAATATCCCGGGCCCCAAGCACGACAAAAAAGATCAATATAAAAGTTATAAACACCTTATTTTTAAACGTCCTATACATTATAACCCCCTTTTCATCATTCTTTCTGTGAATCTTCTATCGGGAATCCCGGTCTCCAGCTCTACATTCTCTAGCTTCATATCGGTCCGATGATCTTTTTGGACATTTTGCATAATGCTGTGAGTAATTATCCAGTAATCTTTGATCTTTTCATAATCTTTTACTGTCAGAGTTTTGAGGTGCTCTCCGCTTTCATCATAGAATACTTTCTTTAGGCCGATCCATTTATCCTTAATTACCCAGGAGACAGTTCGTGAATACATATAATCTTCTTCCTTGGAAATGCTTTCTACAACATAGCACTCTTCACCTTCACATTCTTCCTCTCGTAATAACTTATGCTTATCTTCCAGAGGGTGCCGGTCACCAAGATCATCATAGGTAAAATCTGAGCCCATAAAATAATCGCTTTTGCTATCACTGGAGATTCTCTTTGTTTTTTTGAGTGCAGGAAGATATATCCATTGATCGTCATCTTTATCTTGTTCATCATAGCTCCAATTCATAAATGAAGTATTGCGAACATCAGCAGGTGCGATAAAATACATTATTTTCTTTTCCACATCTCCGAAATCTTTTGAGAATTGCTTTATTTCACGAACTCGGGTATTACCACGGGAATTGATCAAAGTCATCGTCAGATCAGCAGTTTGATCTTCTCCGGTTGGCCGATTATAAACATTTTGCATGATCTCCAGACCGCTTAAATTATTTTGAGCCCATAATACCATGCCCAAAATCAAACTTAAAAATATAATTAGATACTTTTTAGAAGTCATGCTGAACCTCCTTTTTTAATTTAAGATTATAATATTTACACAAAATCTTTCTGTAATAATATCTGCATTATACTCCCCATTATAATAATAAAAATTACAGTTAAAATTAGGCGGGTGAGCATAAAATTGAATCCCATAAATTGGAACTCAACAATTTCCTGAGGGAGTTTAACACACCCCCAGGCTGATAGAAATATTACTATATTCTTTATACTTGCTCCTTTTTTTCTCAAAGTTGCAGCAATTGGAAAAGCAGCAAATAAAGGTCCGGTCGGAAGGGACCCAAAGAATAATGCTACAAAAATTCCTTTGGTGCCGGAACTCTTACCCAACCATTTTATAACTTGGTCTTTGCTTATCCAGACCGAGAACAATCCCATCAATATTATTACCGCAGGCAGGATGGTCAACATACTGATTGAATAGGTTGATAACTTGGACAGGATTCGATCTGGATTCTTAAGGAGTACCAATATTATTATAAAACTGATGGCGATTATTGCAGTAGAGATTAGGGTGATTTTCCTTTTTAAGTTGTTATTTTGT
>CAZXFH010000095.1:0-6021 GCA_964640055.1 uncultured bacterium
AAAGTTGATCTCATTACCACAAAGCCCCCTGGTTCAAAATTTCGGGCTGGGTTCCATTATACAATAATGGATATATAATTAGAGATAGATTGAAGGCACATTGAATATATTTAAATGTTGTATTAGACTTTAAGTTTTATTAACATAGCCGTTCCTTTTAATTATATGAAGGTTTTTAACCTTTTGAAACGATGCGTGTCTAATAGACTGATATCCGTGGAATGAATAGCGGATTTTTTTATATAACGGAAAGTAAGGGGATACATGCGCAAATTCTACGTAGTAATCAGCTTAGCTATATCTATTCTGATAGGCAGTAGTTATGCTCAGGAATTGCCAGTGCGGAGATCTCAAAATTTACAAGGTGGCAGCCTTCGTGGTCATGTAAAAGATGAAACAACGCAAGCACCGATTGAATATGCTAATGTTATTTTATTTCGCCAGGTCGACAGTACCCAGATCACGGGTACAATCACCGATGAAAACGGCCTCTTCAAACTGACTGCTCTGCGATCGGGCATTTACTACCTTAAGATCCATTTTATAGGCTATGCAATTAAACATATATCCGGAATTACCTTAAAGCCGCCCCGGATGAACCTTGATTTAGGTGAAATTCTAATTCATCAAAAAGCACTCAATATGGATGGGGTGGTTGTGGAGGGTGAACAACCTGGTATTGCCTATCAAATTGATAAGAAAGTAGTTTCTGTACGGCAACACCAAACCGCTGCCTCTGGATCAGCCGTTGATGTTTTGGAGAATGTTCCCTCGGTAACCGTTGATATCGAAGGCAATGTCAGTCTACGGGGTAGTAAGAATTTCCGGGTCTTGATTGACGGCCGCCCGACTGTACTTGAATCCAGTGAAGCCCTGCAGCAAATCCCGGCCAGTCTGATCAATAATATCGAGATAATTACCAATCCCTCCGCCAAATACGACCCGGAGGGAACCACTGGTATTATCAATGTCGTTTTGAAAAAGGGCAAACAATCCGGTAGCAGTGGTATGCTCGATCTAAACGCCGGATTGAATAACAAATATGGTATCAATGGACTTTTTTACCATAAAAATGATGGCCTTAGTATTACTTTAGGAGCTGATTATAGTAAGCGCAGTTTTCACGGAAAGCGTATTGAGGAACAACAAACCACCCTTCAGGGGATTACTTCCTATGTTAATTCCAGTGGTGATGGTGGAATGGCTAGAGAGTCATTGGGTTTACGGGCTGCTTTGGAGTATCGTATGACGGATCAGGATGTATTAAATCTGGGAGCTTATTGGGGCACCCGAGCTTTTGAAAGGCAATTTAAATTGGATTTTACAGAGTGGAACAACCTTGAATACGATACAACAGAATATCTCAGTAATAGTATTTTCAACCGGTCCGGGGATCATTACCGGTTTAATGCAAACTACAATCACAGCTTTAAACAGGATGGACATCAATTAGATGCAGAGGCTTATTATTCTACTGGCGAATCAAAAGGAAAATCTCTGCATGAACTGATGACTCTCGCAGGTGAAATAACAAGTGCGAATAAATCCATTGAAAAAGGACCTTCCAGCCGAGCCCACTTTAAACTGGATTATCAGCGACCCTTGAATGATATGAAAAAGATCGAAACCGGGTATCATTATCGCTCCACCTGGTCAGAGGAACCCAATAGAGTCTACTCTTATGACAACCAAAATAATACCTATACATTACTGCCCGAATATAGCTTTGATACTCGCTACTCGCGTAATATTCAAGCCTTATACGGAATGTTTGCTAACGAACAAACTTTATGGGACTATCAACTGGGCTTACGGACTGAATATACCTACCGGAATATTACCCGCCCGGATACAACCTTAGAGTTCACCATTGATCGCTGGGATTTCTTTCCATCAATACACACCTCCTATCGTTTAACTGAACAACAGCAAATGATGGCCAGTTATAGCCGGCGGATCCACCGTCCGCGCAGTTGGTATTTAGAACCTTTTGAAACTTGGGTTGATGCCTACACAGTTCGTAAAGGAAATCCCGGATTGAAGCCAGAATATATTGACTCCTATGAAACCGGTTATCAAATGCAGTTTGCCAGGCATATGCTCTCTTTTGAGGCTTATTATCGAGTAACTCATCATAAGGTTGAGCGTGTCCGGTCTGTTTATACCGAGAATGTCAGTTTACACACGATTGATAATGTGGGTAAGGATTTTGCGCTCGGAAGTGAATTTAATCTTCGGTTCAATTTTCATCGAAAATTAAGACTCAATTTGATGGGCAGCCTGTATCGCTATCAAATTGAGGGTAAAATTTATAATGAACCTTTTTCACGGCAGAGTAATAATTGGAATGCCCGCATTAATACGGATATCACTGTTGTCCAAGGTACTCACTTACAATTGAATGGCATGTATCATAGTCCCTCAGTATCGGCTCAGGGACGCCGGGAAGACTTTTTTCTCACGAATCTGGCAATAAAACAGGAATTCTGGAATCGGAAAGTCACGACAACTCTACAGATAAGAGATATTTTTAGTACCGGCAAACGGGAGTTTACAAACCGAGGAAAAGATTTTTATAGTTATAGTTATCGAGACAGGGAGTCTCCGATGGTCATGTTAAACGTGAAAATCAATATAAACAATTATAAAAATAATCGCCGTCAGGGGCAGGAGGTATTTCCCGATGAAATCGAAGGGGAAGAATTCTAACAAACATTATTTCAAATTATATTAATTTAATTTTCACATAAAATTATCAGACCCGGTTATTAATAACCGGATCTGATCTTAAATTTAAAATTCGATCGATTTGTTATTTTATCTTATTCAAATCGAAATCCTCTGGCCGTCCGATGGGTTTCATTTCGATCTTATGTTTTTTAATGGCGCGTTTCAAAGCGATCTGTTCAAAAATCAGATAAATGATTGGTATCAACACTAACGTCAGGACAGTGGCCAGGGTCAATCCACCGATCACCGCCCGGGCCATGGGAACCCAAAGTTCAGCACCGGAGCCCAGTTTTAATGCAATCGGAATCATGGCTAAGATTGTGGTCAAAGCTGTCATCAAAATCGGTCGCATCCGGCGTTTACCACCGATCAAGATCGCCACCCATAAATTATGACCATGTCTTTCGCGCAGCTGATTGATATAATCGATCATTACAATCCCATTATTGACGACAATTCCGACTAAAAGTACAAACCCGATCAAAGCTGTGACACTTAAGGTTGTACCGGTTAAAAACAGGCCCCAGATTGCCCCGATAATGGCCAGCGGTACTGTAAAGATAATAATAAAGGGATCCAATAGGGATTCAAATTGAGAAGCCATGACCATATAAACCAGAAAAGCAGCGGCAATAATCGCAATTCCCAGGTACATAAAAGATTCCTGCATGTCCTCGGCAGATCCACCGATTTCCCATCTGAAACCTTCCGGAAAACGGGTCTCACGCAAGACTTGCGTGAGATCTTCATTGACAGACTGCAAGTCTCTTCCGGCTACGGAAGCGGAAATACTGACCCGGCGTTCCTGATTCTCACGATCAATCTGCGCAGCGGCTTTGCCGGGAATAATATCGGCTACATTATTCAGCGGGATTTGAGTACCGGTCATGGAACTGATATAAATATTCTCCAGATCGTGTTTGGACTGACGATGCGTTTCATCAAAGCGCAGAATGACATCGTATTCTTCCCCACCTTCCCGATATTTGGTAGCCACATTGCCTTTAACTGCTGTTTCAATGGTGGAGGCGACCTGGTATACGCTTAATCCCAGGGCAGAGATACGGTCCCGGTTGAGTCGGATCTGATATTCCGGTTTGGGCAGATCATAGCTACGGGTAACATCCACAGCGCCGGGAACCTCTTTTATTTTTTGGGTAATCTGATCCCCAATATCACGGGCAACCTTCAGATCATAGCCAAAGATCTTGACCTCAATATCACCACCACCGCCCATCATCATATTGCCTTGTTCAAAGGTCACCTTGGTTCCGGGTATTTTTCCCAGGCGCTTACGCAGCATGGATTCGATTTCAAAAGACGATCGTTTTCGCTCCTTTACATCTGGCAGGGTGATCATGATATCACCACTATTGGAACCGCCGCCGAACATCGCGGCAAAGCCTTCCTGAATGCCAAAATCAACTTCAATATTGATCGCTTCAGGTACTTCCTCAGTAATGATCTTTTCAATTTTTTCAAAGGTCCGGTTGGTAGCAGTTAAGGAGGCCGCAGTTTCTCGCTTTACATTCATTTGGATAATGGACTGATCAGTTTTTGGTAAAAATTCTCCGCCTATTTTGGGAGCAGCAATGAAAACCGTTAAACCGATTAGAATCACAATTCCCATTAAAAAGGATTTTTTATGACCCAGAAAGAAATCCAGTATTTTGACATACCAATTTTCAAATTTATCAATACCGTTCCCAATCCGTTTATCCAGTTTTTCAAACAAAATGACCTTTTCACTGACTAGCAAACGAGAGGATAGTAAAGGAATCAGCGTTAGTGCCACCACCAGTGAGATCGATAAAGAACAGACAATCGCAACTACCATATCATTGAACATTACTCCGGCAATTCCGGGCACAAACAGAATGGGAATAAAAATCGCCAAAGTGGTTAAGGTGGAAGCAATAATCGCTGTTCCCACTTCGGTGGTGCCCTCATCTGCAGCAATACGAATATCCTTTTTCATCCCCCGGTGCCGGAATATATTTTCCAAGACAACAATGGAGTTATCAATCAGCATTCCGATCGCCAAGGCCAAACCGGCCATAGAAATAATATTCAGGGTGATCCCCATTTGATTCATTACGAAAAAGGTAATCACAATGGAAACTGGAATAGAAATAGCGGCAATCAGGGAGCTGCGAAAATGACGCAGAAAGAATAGTAAAACCAGAAAGGCGAGGAAAAAAGCCTGGATGGCGGTATTGGTCAAGTTGCTGATGGATTTTTTAATAAAGCCAGACTGGTCCCAGAGAATCCCGAATTTAATGCCCTGCTTCAATTCTGCAGCAATTTCCGGTAATTTTTCATTTATCTTGCGAGCGGTTTGCACCGTATTAGCATCCGATTGTTTCTGGATAAAAATCATAATGGCATTTTCACCATTATTACGTACAATAGAGGTTTGTTCCTTATAGCCATCGATCACCTGGGCCACATTCTTTAAATATATGGGTGCGCCGTTCTTTGAGCCGATAACAGTATTGCGGATCTGGTTTACATTTTTATATTCACCATAAGTTCGGACAGCGTATTCTTGGTATTCATCATCAATCAACCCCCCCGGTATCTGCAGGTTTTCCGTGCGTAAAGTCTGCGATATGGTCTGGAGGGAAACACCATGGGCAGCTAACTGTTTGGGGTTGATCATTACCTTAATTTGACGTTCCAATCCACCCGATGTGCCGGCTGAGGCCACACCTTTGATGCGTTCCAGGCGGGGTTCAACCTTATCAACAATTACTTTCCGCAATTCCGCCATTCCCAACTGATCTGAACTGGTAATAATAAACATGATTGGCTGCATTGAAGGATCAAAAGCAAACGACATGGGCTCGGAAGCGTCATCGGGTAAAAAATCACGGACAAAATCAATCTGTTTACGCACATCAATTTCAGCCTGATCCATATCAGTACCCCAGTCAAATTCCAATAGTAATGTAGAAGCGCCCGACTTGGACCAGGAAGTGATATTCTTCAGGTTTTCTACCGAGACCACTGCTTTTTCCAAGGGGCGGGTTACCGTATTTTCAATATCCTCTGGTCCCACACCCCCATAATCAGTCATAATGGCAATTACCGGAAAGGTAATATCCGGATATAAATCCAATTTTAAACTGCTCAAACCAAAAATACCAAAGCCAATGGCAATCAAATAGATCATGGCAAAGGTAACGCCCCGTTTTATTGACAGTCTTGATATTTTCATAAATTTATCTTTCCTCTACAATTAGTAGTGTCAAAAGTTTTTCAATTATTTGTACCTTAATTCATTTATAA
>CAZXFH010000096.1:0-5716 GCA_964640055.1 uncultured bacterium
GCCACGCGCTCCTTTTTTTATTGATAGGTTATATGATTTCAGATTGCTTTATCAGCAAATTTGGTTATAGTTTTAATCCAATGACTCTGTTATTAGAAACAAGCCAAAATTCAGGACCAGATCAAATTAAACATTAAAAATTAAAAATTATCCCCCCGAAAGGTTACTATGCGTGATTCCAAAAAAATATTAATCGGTATGATCCTGTTACTGCAGGGATTTTTGTCGGCTCAGTTCAATGAAAACATCCCCACCGGTCACTGGATCTACCGGTCGATAGCGAAATTACAGGTTCAGGGCTATTTCCGGCAGTTGGAACAGGGCTGCCAGCCCTACACCCGCCGGCAGCTCGCCTGTGCCCTCTGGCAGGAAATAAACTCTAAGAAGTTAGAATTCATAAGTAAGAACTCAGAATTTAGCATAATTGAACATTCAAAATTAAACATTAACAATTCTTCCTTAATCGAGTTGAATCGTATTGCTGAAGAGCTGCACAAAGAATTGACTTATTTACAGCATGTATCCTCAGACTCAGCTGGTTATAATTCCTACATAAAGATCGGTGCTACCGGACTGGGTAGGTTCCGGCAGTCAACCGAATCCGAAAATAAAAGCCATTTGCGTGCCAAGGGTTTCCTTTCTGTTGGTAACCATATATCTGTGAAATATAGTGCTATTGTGCAGCATCAGCCTACTGATGATACGCTTTATATCGGTGACCAGTGGCAGAACTGGGGCGGTTTTCAGGAGCAGGTCTATGTGGCTTATAATAATTCCTTTTTAGAACTGAAGTATGGCCGGGATTATGTCAAATGGGGTTATGGCAAAGATGGCCGCCTGTTGGTCTCCGATGCTTCCCGGCCCTATGATCTGGTCAGTATCAAAGCCCGCGCGGATTGGATCTTTGTGCAGGCTTTTGTTGCCCAGCTGGATAATATGTATCAGGCCCGGCGTTATTTAACCGCCGCCCGGATAACCCTTAATCCGCTGGATAATTTATACCTAAGTGCGGCCCAGGCCGGCTTATATGGCGGTGTAAACCAGAATGTGGACTTTACCCTGTCTAATCCTTTTTCCGTCAGTTACTTTGCCCAGCATAATGATCCCAAGAACTTGAATGCCATGATATATCTGGATGCGGCTTATTATTTGCAAAACCGGTTTAAATTTTACGGTGAACTCTTAGTCGACGATTTTCAGGTGGATAATGAGTCCAAAGGTGACCTGGAACCCAATGAGATCGCTTTTCTTGTCGGTGTAGAGGGTGGGGGACTGCCTTATGATTTGCACAGCTGGCTGGAATTCACCCAGGTCCGCAACCGCACTTACAATACTGGCACCAATTATGAAAAATTTGTGCACCGCAACTATCCCATTGGGCACTGGCTGGGCACGGATTTCCGCCGGTTGCAAGGGCAGCTCGACCGCTGGTTGAGTCCTCATTTTCGTTTGGAAGCCGGTTATGATCTCATCCGGCAGGGGGAAGGCACCATTCTGGGCGAGTTCACCACGCCTTGGACGGCTCCTGATGTCACCATGGAGACCGGTTACCAGGAAAAGATTCCTTATGGCATTGTCGAGACCACCCAGCGCTTGCAGCTCGGCCTGCACTACGAACCAAATGTCCATCTCCAGACCGACCTGCACCTCGGCTACGAACACATCCGCAATGTAGACCATCAGAAAGGCCAGCAGGAGGGAGGGATGTTTGTGGATTTCTCCCTGTGGCTGGATTATGACTATCTTTTTATCAAAAAAGATTTTTGATACCAAATCTGTCATTGCGGGTTGGATTCAGCCACTGTGTCTTCCCTGATCCCAGAGCTGTCATTGCGAGGCGACTTTAGTCGCCGTGGCAATCTGTAACAGTGATAGCAACTACCACTCAACAATTCAGTGCACTCATAATAGGGATTCCCACGGTCGCTCACTCCATTCGCGCCCCCGGAATGACATAAATATTCTTAAAGTATCATGCCTGAAAAGACTTACTATGTCTACATCATGACAAATAAAAACAATACTGTTTTATACAGTGGTATTACTTCTGGCTTAAAAGTGCGCGTTTATCAACATAAGCACAAGCTGGTCAAAGGGTTCACCAGTCGTTATAATATCAATAAGTTAATCTATGCGGAATCCTTTGATAATGTTTGGGATGCTTTGGAGTTTGAGAAAAAGATCAAATCCTGGTCTCGACAGAAGAAGATAGACCTGATCAAGCGTCGCAATCCGGAATGGTGCGATCTGAGTGATGATCTGGACTACGATTGACCTAACAAATTACCGCCCAGTAACAGAGCTGTCATTGCGAGGCGTTCGGCTTTTCGAGACGTGCCTGCCCCGATAGTGAAACGTATCGGGGGCAATCTGTAACAGTGATAGCAACTACCATTCAACAATCCATCACATCGCCAAAAGAGATTCCCACGGTCGTTCGCTCCGCTCTCTCCCTCGGAATGACAGCCAGGTGACCACAGACCTCACTCCGCAAATCAATTAAAAATTCATAATTCAAAATTTACCCTGTTAAATGAGCATCTATTTAACAGGGTAAAACATTCAAAATTCAACATTTCTCTTCGTCTCAAAGTCTCCTCCGCTCTTTGCTCTTTGCCCTATGCTCCATGCCTCCCAAGGTCTCCCAGTCTCATAGTCTCCTAGTCCCAGAGTCCCCAAGTCTCCTAGTCCCAGGGTTCCCGTATTTACTTAAAATAAAAAAAGCTCCATTCCTTCAAAAGGGTCACGGAGCTTTTTAAATATTTATTTGTTTTTATTACGGTACTAGAAGGGCAGCACACCCGGCAGGGTATAGTTGACGCCGACTGTGAAGCCAAACCATTCCTGGGTACCGCCAAAATCTTCATCCGAGGACAGGATTTCCATGGGTTTCAGTTTGACGATCACATCCAGGCCTTCCATTACATTGTAGCCCACCACTGCTGCGGGGGTTAATCCCAGGTAAGTGAAGCTCTCATCGCCACGGCTTTGCATATGCAGGCCCACGCCCAGTTCCGCGGCCAGGCTCATCTCTGCCGGCAGTGGGAGCATATTGCTCATATCCAGATCGGCAAAGGCAAAGATCGGGATCCCGCTCAGGTCATCGGCTGCCAGATCTGCACTGGCCATATAGAAACCGAATTCCAGGCCCGCATCCAGGCGCATACCACTAAATTCCATCAGACCCGGGACCTTGGCATGGGCGGAGAAGGGCAGTCCCATTCCCCAATTATCCTTAATATTACCCCCAACCGGGATCATGGCACCCAGATTGCCACCGACTACCAGATCATGCTGCGCATTCGCTTTTTGCGGAACCATTAAGAACACCAGACACAAGGCTAAGCTGATACTTATTACCTTAGTTAATTTCATAAGAGCCTCCAATTATTATAATATTTTCTCCATATATACAGGATTAATATATTGATTAATACTTATATTGTCAAATTTTTTTTATACAATCAGTTAAATTTTTTATCAGTGTAATTATTTTGATTTTTGATCGCCGGCCTGACGTGATGTATATCACATTACCGCTCGTGCTTTTTTTGGGCATCTATTTCTCATTATCCGGCGAGCTCTTTGATTGTTCAGATTATTATGCTGAATTCATTACTCATATTCAAACATTCCCCTCCCGTCTCCCAGTCTCAAAGTCCCCCAATCCCCTCCACACTATGCCCTTTGCTCTATGCTCCATGCCTCCCAAGGTCACCCCGTCTCCCAGTCTCAAAGTCACCCTATCTCACAGTCTCCTCGTCTCCATTTCTCCCAATCCCCTCTGCTCCTCCGCACCCATGCTCCCATGCACTTTGCTCTCTGCCCTCCGCCCTCCGCCTCAATTCATTCCTCATACATACCCAATAATTGTTGTTTTTAACAAAAAACAGAAATATATCCTCTATTAACATGAACTACATCGAATTTCAGAAAAAAATGCATGCTTTTCCGGTCTTCTCCACTGGTGAAATTGAAAAACAATTCCCCCGTTTCAACCCGCGCCGGTTGGTGGAATGGCAGAAAAAAGGGTACATTACCCGGCTGCGAAACCGTTTCTACTGCTTCACGGATAATACCATCGACGAATATTTCTTGTATTTTGCCGCCAATAAATTCTATAAACCTTCGTACGTTTCGTTGGAATCCGCACTGGAATACCATGGGTTCATTCCCGAAGGCGTTTTCAGTGTCACCGCTTGCACTACCTTGAAAAATCAGCGCTTCAAAACGCCTTTAGCGACGTTCGTTTATTCACATTTGAAAAAAGAGTTATTTTTCGGCTATACGTTGGTATCCTGGAAAGACTACCGGATAGCCATTGCCGAACCGGAAAAAACACTGCTGGACTACCTCTATCTGCATCCTGAAATAAAACACGTTGAAGACATAGAATCGTTGCGCTGGAATCCATTTTCAATCCGTGAACATACCGATCCGGAAAAATTAACCGCTTATGAAACGCATATCAACTCCCCATCTTTGAGTAAGCGGCTCTCCATATTGAAGGCATACCTCCATGTTGAGACTGAATGAAATAAAACTCTTCTTTCCATCATCGCTGCACCGTTTTCCGCGTTTCATGTTACGCGAATACCTCCAGTATAAAATCCTGGAGATCGTGTTCACCGGTCCGTTTGCCAACGCCCTCTGTTTTTTGGGGGGGCACCTGTCTTCGGATTGTGCATGGAAATCACCGGTTTTCTGAAGACATCGATTTTGATAATCTCCGGTTGAAGCAGGCGCAATTTTCGGAATGGATCGGTCGTATTAACACTCAATTGGAGCGTGAGGGGTATGATGTTGAAGTCAAATCCGTCATGCGGGGGACGTGGCATTGCCTGATCAAATTTCCCGGCCTCCTGTTTGAAGAGGGGCTTTCGGATTACCGGGAGGAAAAAATACAAATACGGCTTGATCTCGAATCGCAGGGCTACCGGTATGATCCGGAAAAAAACATTTTGAACAGGTTTGAGGTCTTCACAACCGTATTCACCGTACCTCCGCCGGTATTACTGGCGCAGAAGTTCTTTGCAATCCTGAACAGGACCCGGAAGCTGGGCAGAGATTTTTATGATGTTGTATTTCTGTTGGGCAGGGATGTAAAGCCGGATTACGGATACCTGCAGTTAAAAGCCAGCATAGATAATCCCGGTGGTTTAAAAGAGTCGATCCTCTCCGTTTGCAAAATGCTGGATATGGAGCGTCTCGTGAAGGACGTCGATCCGTTCCTGTTTGATCCCTCGCACAGATCGAAAATCCTTCTCTTCCCGGAATACATCGCCGGGATCCTTTAGCCGGAAGGGCAAAGATTAGCTTCCGAAAAATTCTACCACTAATTTTTAGTAGGTAGTAAGCAGTAGGTAGTAGGTTGTATAAATTTAATTATAATCATTAATATATTATATTTATTAATATCATTAAAATATTACCTAAATTAAATAAACTGTAATACTCCATACTCCTTACTCCATACTACCTACTCCATACTACTTCCCTTCCTCTGCGTCACAAAGTCTCCATTTCTCCCAATCTCCTCCACACTATGCCCTTTGCTCTCTGCTCCATGCATCCCAAGGTCTCCTAGTCTCACATTCTCCTCCGCTCTATGCCCTCTGCCCCGTGCTTCCTTTAGGATCTAATTTAATTATTCAACCCCTCCCGGGGTTGTTCGTCCTGATGGAGTGTACCTGTTTCCCCCGGATTTCATCCGGCG
>CAZXFH010000097.1:0-1216 GCA_964640055.1 uncultured bacterium
CCGATTCCCTGCCTGCGCGGCGCAGTCAGGCAGGCGGCCTTCTTATATTCCCGTATTGCCCTGCCACCGAGACAACAAAGCACAAAAAATATTATTACTCCTGTTTATTTATCATAATGAATAGTTTTCAATTGGTGTCTTCATGACTCTATGGCTAAAAAAAGCTACTCTAAATACGCGGCCAGCCAACGATGCATCTCCCGCCACCAGCGGATGTTGTTCTGGGGACTACTGATCACATGGCCCTCATCTGGAAAAATGACCAGTCTGGCTGGAATCTGTTGGCGTTTTAAAGCCGTGAATAATTGCAGACTCTGGGTATAGGGCACCCGGAAATCCAGTTCTCCCTGAGTGACTAAGGTGGGCGTGCTGAATTTAGGTGCATATTGGGAGGGGGACCACTTATCATACAGTTGTGGAGCCTGCCAGGGTGTACCGCCGAAATCCCATTCCGGAAACCAGAGCTCTTCTGTGGCCCCCCAAAAACTCTCCAGATTATACAAACTGGCGTGGCTGACAATACAATCAAAGCGGTCAGTTTGACCCATGATCCAGTTGACGGAATAGCCGCCAAAGGAACCGCCTATCGCCGCCAACCTGGTTTTATCCGTAAAAGGATAATTGGCCAGCACATAATCCAAGCCCAACATTAAGTCCTGATAACAACGGCCGCCGTAATCTTCACTGACCTGTTCCCGGAATTGGGACCCATAACCGGTGCTGCCCCGCGGGTTGATAAAGACACCCACATAACCGGGTGCGGAAACCAGAGGAAAGGTAAACCAGGTCAGCATGAAGCGGTCCGCCCACATGCCCTGGGGTCCGCCGTGGATGGTCAACACGACCGGATACTTTTTCTGCGGGTCAAAATCAGGGGGACGTTGCAGAAAACCATGGACGGACGTGCCTTCCGCGCCATTAAACCAGAATTCTTCCAGGGGAGCTAAATCCAAATGCCGGAGAACTGTTTCATTGGTGTGCGTTAACTGCACAATCGCATTATCCTGAAGGCTGAGCTTAAATATCTCGTTCGGCTGGGTATTGGTGGAACGTAAAAAGACCAGCTGGGTACCATCCGGGCTGACACTCAGACCAGTGTTATACCCCTGTTGGGTTAATTGAGTCAGATTCCCTTCTAAATCAACTTGAAATATTGAAGCCTTCCCCTCATCCCGGGCATTAAAGAACAGCGACTTACTATCAGGTGCCCAGCGGA
>CAZXFH010000097.1:1316-3802 GCA_964640055.1 uncultured bacterium
TCGTGACCACTGGACAATGAGACCGGGGGCGTATCAAAATCCGCCGGCGTTAAATCCCGCAGCTGGCCGCTGGCAACCGACACCAGCAAGACATGATTGCGCTTATCACCCAGCCATTCATGCCACTGGCGGAAGAGTAAGTGGTCAATAGTACGGGCTTTACAAGCCGGCAGCTGCTCCCGGGTCCAATTTTCCCGTTGAATATCACCGGGAGGTAATTTCCGGGCATGACACAGGATATACTGACCGTTTTGCGACCAGCGGGGACCACTCAGATCGGTTTCAGCATGGGTTAATTGACGGGCTTCCCCGCCCTTCATATCAATCAAAAAAAGGTTGTCCACGCTATCTCGGGTCGAAATAAAAGCCAGTTGCTTTCCATCCGGTGACCAGCGGGGGGAATGGTCATCGGCCGTATGGGTGGTTAACCGCTTGGGTGTGCCGCCGGACAGGGGCATGAGCCAGATATCGCGATGATATTTATTGGCCATAATTTCCGGGCTATGTAAGGCATAAGCGATCCATTTTCCGTCCGGACTCACTTGCGGGTCCGACACTTTTTTAATACGATACAGGTCCTCCGGGGTTATGGGATGTTTGTCCCGGGCCAGGCCAATAGCTGTCAAAAGGAGTCCCCAAATCACCATATAGCGTAATACTTGCATACCGTCCTCCTTGATATTATCAATTGATACCAGGGTAATTTAATTGATCGTCCAACTGAATCAAATATAAAGAAAGGTCTTGATTCCGGTCAACCCTGCATGAGACAGCCATAAATGTAACCAAAAAAGAGAGCGTTGTATCTAAAAAGTCTAAAGATTAAAAATTTTGGCCGATGCCGGTGTTATGGATGCCGGCGCAGCGGGATTTGTCAATTTCCTGGAGGGCATCTTCAAGCAGATCAACAGAGAAAAACTGATTCGTAAAAAAGAACTGCCTCCGGTTACCATAACGGATGAGATTCATTCCCTGCCCAAATCAGCCCGTATCAAATACCGTTACTGTACCGAGGCACTGATTAGCCATGTCAATCAGGCGATTTCAAAATTCAGAACCCAGATCAAAAAGTTCGGTGACTCGATTATCGTTGCCGGTTCACCGGCCCGGATGCACTTCCATATTCACACCAACCAACCCAGTCAACTCTTCCATAAAATCAAGGAGCTGGGTCAGATTGACCAGATCAAAGTCGATGACATGCAGCGGCAATATCAGGTCAGCCATAACCGTAAATACCCGATTGCCCTGGTGACGGACTCGGCTTGTGATCTGCCTCCTGACATATTTGAAAAATATCAGATCAACATGGTGCCCTTTCAACTCGCTTTCGGTGATAATCTTTTTCTGGACAAACTGACCATGACCCCGCCCTAGTTCTATTCCATGCTGGAAACCGATAAGCACTACCCCAAAAGCTCCCAGCCCAGTATTCAATATCTGAAAAACCTCTATTCCTTTCTGACCAGCCATTACGACTCGATCATTGCCGTGCATATCTCCGGAGCGTTAACCGGTATCTATCGCAATACGCTTAAAGTGACCGACCCCTATACGGATAAAAATATTCACGTGGTCAACTCCAAACAGCTATCCGCTGCTCTGGGACTGGCGGTCTTAAGGGTGGCCGAAGCGATTGACCAAGGTCAGAGTTTTGAGCAGATCCAGGCGCAAACCGACAAGTGGGTCCGCAAAACTCATATCTATACCGATGTACAAACCCTCAAATACATGGTACGCGGCGGCCGGGTCAGCCCCCTGAAAGGATTCATGGCCAAAGTGATGAACCTGAAGCCAATTGTATCGGTTGATGAGCAGGGCAAAGCCATTGCCTATGGCAAGTCTTTCAGCCGGCACAGTAATATGAAGAAGATCATTAATATCGTGCAGCAGGCGGCGCAGGAAAATAAGTTCTGGAAATATGCCCTGGTCCATTCCCAGAATCCGGAACGGGCGCATGAATATGCCCGGCGTTTGACCCATATCCTTGGTTACGAACCAGCCTATACGGTTGACATCTCACCGGTGGTCGGCGTCCACAATGGCCTGGGCACTGTGGCCGTGGCGTTTATGTATGCCTAATCTTGGAATTTATTCCCACCCCTGGGAAGATATCACAGCCCGAATGACGAATTCGGGCTTTTTATTTTAATCAATCATCCCCTGATAGCCACACGAATGCAGGGCGCCGGAGCAGCCGCTCTCAGATACTTAAAAATTTTCATTGCATTTATGATAATATTTTTTAAATATATAAACAATAACAATACCGGATAAACCCCAAAAGACCGTTTTTTAAAAATTGTTAATATCTTTCAGGCGGATTTATGCGTTTATTAATTAAGGCAGCGACACAAAAACCCTGTTTTATACCCTTTAACTATCAATACCAGTTGCATGCGGCGATCTATCAGCTAATTGGCCTTTCGTCTCGGGATTATTCCACTTTTCTGCATGATACCGGCTTTCGAATGTCCCATAAAGTG
>CAZXFH010000097.1:3902-5605 GCA_964640055.1 uncultured bacterium
ACTGGTTTTACTGGTTTACCAATTGAAATCTATGCAGTATATGGTGTCATAGGATACCTAAAAAGGGATCAATCATGGAAGAAATTACAGAGGACAAAATCCGGAAGCTATCGTCAACCCAAAGCTATCTAAAAGGCAGCGAATATTATAAGTCCGGTCAGGTCAAATCCGTTAATTATGAAAACGGGGGCTATTCCGGGATTGTTTCAGGGACTTATGATTATCAGGTCAAAGTTACTCCGACTGATAATGACATCAGATTTCACTGTACATGCCCATACGATTTCGGGGGAATCTGTAAACATTGCGTCGCCCTTGGACTGGCAATTATTGACAACACCGCAGAAATCATGAACCTTAAAAAAACAGAATCAGATGATACCGGAAATGTTGATGAGCTGTTGGAATCAGCAACTGCCGCAGAGATCAAAACCTTCCTAAAAAAAATTCTGGAAGAATCGCGACCGTACCGGAAAACATTTGAAACCTTTCTAAAGGGACAGACCGGTGTTGAAAGTGATATAGACATTTCTGAGGTGCGAGACGACCTGATTGCAGATCTGGAAAATTTTGATCTGGAGAACTATCAGCGATTCTATGATTATGATGGAGACAATTACGGCCGTTATCGGGAAGAATGGGCGGTTCTGTACGAGGGGGCGCGCTCCGAACTGGAAAACCTATTAAGCGGCGCCATTAACAATGCAAAACAGGAGCTGGCCAGCGGGAATGTGATTGACGCTTTTAAAATGATTCTGGCGCTATACGAGGCCAGATTCATGGTCGATGAAACGAAAATTAGAGATGAAGTCGAAATTTTTTGGAACGGTATCGGGGATGAAGTCGATGATTTCCTGAACGAAATTCTTCGGAATTATGAAATATATTTAATGCATGCAGAAATCCAACCGGATGCTGCGCTGAGAATTATCGAGATTCTGTTTGACAGGATAAAACGGACCGAAGACGATGACTTCTACCACCTTAAACATTTGCAATCAATTTTACTGAGTATCATTGTAAATAAGAATGTCGCGAATAAACTGCTGGCTGCGCTCGGAAAATATAGCACCGACGACGCTGCATCCGATGAAATTCAGTTGAAAATTGCCGCGATTTTAGAGGATAAAAAACAATGGAAAGCCCTGGCAAACAGATTTTTTCCGAACAATCCCACGATTGCCCATCAACTTCTAAATCATTATAAACAAGTGCAAAATGATGCCGAATACCGCCGGGTAGCGGAAGTGGCTTTCCGAAAATGGCCGGATAAATTTGACCGGGAGATATATTCTTATCTCAAAACAAAACAAAAATCGGAGTTCCTGGCCCAGGTGCTCATCCATTTTACAATACGGACGGAACGCCTGGACCTATTCAGGGAACTGAAAGATAAATATGGACCGTCAGCGGTCGATCAATTGATCGCTGCCGTACAGGATCAATACGGCAAACAAAAATTCTACATCAAAATTCTGACAGAACTCAAGAATTATGCAGCTATTCTGGAGTACCTGCAGAAAAATATCCGGTCCGATTCGATCGACTATATGATAGATCCGATCCTCAATATCTATCCCCGGGAATGTTTCGATCTTGTAAAGAGTAAAACCGAAAAGTACCTCGAAGAGAATATCGGCAGAGACTATTATCGAATCGCCGTTCATTGGCTGGGGTTGCTGAAGGATATTCGGGATGATAGC
>CAZXFH010000098.1:0-5556 GCA_964640055.1 uncultured bacterium
TGATTTTAAATTCAATCCGCTTTCCGTCTACATTGGCCAGAGAATGTTTTAAGGTTCCCTTGAGCGTAAAAGTAACTCCCTGACCCTCCTGAATATCGTAGAGAGCCGTAGTTGGTGTTCCAAATACCAGTCTGGAATAGTAAATCTCGGCCCTGAAACTATCACCCTGAGAGCTGTATAACATAACTTCGTTAAAAAGATCCGTAAAACCGATCTTCTCTGACATTGCCGGACCACGCCGGATGATCATTTCCCTGGTTTTGGTAGCCAAACCATCCCCACTCTGATCGCTAATTGTAAAATCAAAGAGGGCTGTTTTATCACCGGCATGGGTACTAATCTCAGTCGGTTCATTCAGGGCAGCGGCGGCATTCAGCATAGTTGTGGTATCCGTAGAATAGGTGCTGCGTAAATTAAAATCCGAGGTTTGGGCCAGATAAATCGATTTTCCGTCATCACCAACATATACGATACTAACCTTATTACTGTGGGGATCCAGGGCAATCTTCCCCTCTACATGAGCCGCATCTTCTGTGGCTGAACTATAGTCTTCATTGATGGTGGTAATATATTCCGCTGTTAACCAATCTCCATTGACATTATTGGTATAATACAGACCACCATACTCGACCTGGGTGTACCAGGCAACATGGGCCTTACCGTTATCATCGGTCACAACATCGGGAAAAATACAACTAGTTGAAAAAAGTCCGGGTGTTCCCCAATCTCCGGATACATTATTTGAATAATAAAATCCTGCATTGGAAGCGAAGACAACGTGTAAATTATTTTGATTATCAACGGTAATCGCTGGATGGTAGGCCGCGGTACTTATCTGATCAATGGCCAGAGTGTCACTCCAGGAACCATTACTGTAATAGGTATACCAGATATTATTACTATGACTGCCTACAAAATGGAGCACATCATTTTGATCAATAGCCGTAGCGAAAAACTGGCTGGTACCACCGGGAATGACCACATTATTCAAATCCAGCTGTTGATAAAATACATTACTCCCCCAGGTGTCTTCCTGGGCAAAAATATGTGTGTTGTAATCCTGATCCACTTCAATGGAGGATTCATGATAGTGTCCGGAAGACATAGGGGATTCATTGTCCCAATAGCCGGAACTTAGATTACGATTGGTCACATACCGGATAGTATAGGCATAGCTATAGTAACGAAAAACAATATAAGCATGTCCTTCCCGATCGGTGGTGATGGAAGGCGTATAAGCCTGATAGTTCGATGAACCGGCCACCTTTTTCTGATATCCCCAGCCTCCATACTGATTGGTGGCGTATTGGACCAGCTCACCATAGGGATCATCGCTGGTCCAGGCCACATGTATATTCCCCTGCGGATCGCTGCAAACGACCGGACGGGTAGATGTGGGGGCATATCCGACCAGCTGATGGGTCCAGTTAGCTGCTGCAAATAAAAAATTGAGTATAAATATGAACCCGCTCATGATCCTAAACCCTCGTTTCAACATTTTCATGCCAGCCTCCGTATTATTGTTTTTTAATTAATTCTAAACTGATATACCCTATAAATTTGATCACCTCATGTATACAAGGTTCACGCTATCGTCATGAAAATTTATTCCTAAAGGCAACCAACATTTATTATTGACCAATTTTTTCCATAGTCTCTTTTATTATCAAGTTCATTTTATAAGACTTGAGCATATTTAACAAGGTTAATTATGGCGGGCTCAATTAATGCATGCAGATTATTGCCAAATAAACTGGACTTGCAGTGTTCCAAAATCCGTCCCGAATTGGTTATTTATCCTCTGCTTTGAATCGAAAAAAACATTAAAAATGTTTTTGAGATTTAACGCCTACAGCCTATATTGTGACTAACAATTGATTAAAACTAAAGGATTCTTAATAGGAAGGAAAAAATGATGAAGTGTTTATCTTTATGTTTTCGGCTAGTTTTAATCTTTTTATTATTGAGCGGCTCCATCCTATCGGGTCCGATGCCCTTTTTGGAATTTTTAAAAGGTGAAAAAAGCAAATATGACTGGGGATACGTTCCCGATGAAATCCTTGCACGGATGTACTGTCCCGCAGATTCCAGCGCCAAAGCCATGATTCTGTTTGATATCGGACAAATGGAGATCAGCCGCTCAAATTTCGAAGCCACTATCTCCCGGTATGTCCGGATCCATATTTTCAAAGAAGAGGAAAAGGAATATGCCAATGTCCGCATTCCGTTCTGGCATGATGACCGGGTATTTTCGATAGCTGCCCAGGTCATTTTACCGAATGGAGAAAAAAAGAAGTTAAGCTGCCGGGATATACGCGAAGAAGGTGAAAAAGATGACTGGATGTACAAGGTCTTCACTATTCCACAGGTTCAAAAGAATTGTGTAATCGAATACCGTTATAAAAAAACCACCGAATATTTGGCGCTCCTGGAACCCTGGGTATTCCAGAATGAAATTTATACAAAACTATCCCGGCTATCCGTCAAGATACCCCAGGGATTCAAATATATGACCTATCTTGATAATGCACCCGATCCTGAATACACTCCCGCGCGGGGGGGCTGGGAATCAATCCCAGTACCCAGAGGAAATATGCGCGGTACACCTGGACCATGCGGGATCTGGAACCTATTACGAAAGAACCTTACATGACCACTCTTTCGTATTATATGGCCACCCTGAAATTTCAATTGGAGTTGTATAAGGATCCCTACAACTATGTGGAGTTTATCTGTTCCTGGGAAGACATCCGGGATAAATTGATGGAAAAATATGCCCAATACCTAGATCCGCCCCGCAAAATGCAACAGCTGGCCGCAGAGGTGGTAGATGAAGAAGAAACCCCGGAGGCGCGGGCCGAGAAATTATATAATTATGTCAGGGATAACTAAAAACTGGATGAATACCAGGGCTTATATGGTAACCTGCGACCGCCTCATAGGGTAATCAATGATCAGGTGGCAACCCGTATCGAAAAGAATTTACTGTTGGCCGGATTAATGCGCGCAACCGGATTGGCGGCCTGTCCCATGATGATCAGCACCCGTACGCATGGACGCCTGGATACGAAAAATCCTAAAATATTTTCTTTCAACTATCTGATTGTGCGCCTAAACCTGGCGGGCAATCTGCAATACCTGGATACCCGTTACGAATATTATCCCTATGGTTTACTGCCCTACAGCGATCATGTGGATATTGGCTTTCTAATTGATACCGATTGTGCCGAGTTAAAGCCCATTCCGGCGCCCCATAATGTCAGTATGGCTCATGCCATGACCGAGGTTCAATTGGATCCCAGGGGATGCCTAAAAGCGCAAAGCACGCTGCGTTTCGAAGGATATCGCGGCGTTCAATATCGCCGGAAATGTGATCAATATGATGAGCTGGATAAATTTATTGAGCAGGACATCCTGGATGGTCTGTCAGAGGTTTCAATCGATAGTTTTGTCATAATCAACCGTGAATGCTGTGATGTTCCCCTAACTGTGAAGGTATTGTATCAGATGGATAATTTTGCCAGAGTCATCGATGGTAAAATCTATTTCAATCCGGTCCTTTTACAAAAAATAGCTGAAAATCCCTTTAACCTGGAGGACAGAAATTTTCCGGTGGAATATCCCTATCCCCGCATTAATACGGAAGAAGTCACCTATACGCTTCCGAAAGGCTATACCGTCAGCGAAGTACCGGAGTGAAGTTATCGCTATTGTAACGGACAACGCTATGAACGCCGGATCAAAATTAATGAAAATCGACTAAACTATCACCGGAACTTAAACATCTATAAAAGAAAGATTGCGCCTGAATACTATCATCAACTGAAATCCTTTTATACCTACCTGGTAAATGACGATCAGCAACAGGTGGTTTTAGAAAAAACCAATAACGGACAGTGAATGAAAAGTGGTATTAAAGAAATATGTCTGCTTATATTAATATGTTGTGCCTATCAAATCATGCAGGCGGAAAGTCGCATATTGCTGGATCAGCGCACCCTTAACATAAGGCGCAGTGGCAAGGCTGTCCTCTCTGTAAATCGCAAGGTATTGGTTGCCGATAAGAAGGGGGAATCTCTGGGCCAGGTGGTTCTGCATGAACATCAGTATTCCAAAGTGAAAGCGATAAAGGGCAGCATATCCAACCTGGCTGGGCGACGGCTGGCAAAACTGGACCAAAATAAAATCAAAGAATGGCATGGTAATCCATCAGAAAAATTGTACGGTGATGATCACTTTTATTTTTTCAATCTTAGCCATCATCAAAAACCATATATCATCAATTACAGTTACAAAAAGAAAATCGCCAGTTTATATTTTTTCAAAGAGTGGTTCCCGCAGAAATCCTTTGCGGTAGATAAAGCTGTTTTACAGATCAGATACCGTCGCAAACCCTGTTTACGGTTTCATTCGACCGGCGATATGCCAGCACCAGTCAAAACCCAGCAGGGCAAAACATGGACCTGGACATTATCTGACATTCCCAAGTTAGAAAACGAGTATCGCATGCCTCCGGAATGTAATTATCAACTGGGTCTCCAGTTGGCGCCCCGGAATTTTAAACTGGAAGGCATCAACGGTAATTATAACAGTTGGGCAGAGTATGGCAATTTTTATGCTCAGCTGGCCAAACAGCAGTACCGGTTAACTGATGATGCCATTCAATCTTTGAGTCTGAGTCCGGAATCAACTCCTGAAAAAATTGTTCAGACCGTTTACGAATTTATTCAGCATAATACCCATTATGTCGGTGTTGAGGAAGGTATTCACGGACTGAAGCCCCATTGCGCGCAGACGGTCTTTGAGAATAAGTACGGCGATTGCAAAGATCTCACGACCTTGATGATCGCTATGTTACAGAAACTGGGGTTGCCAGCCTATCCGGCGATGCTCAAAGTCAGAGATCTCGGGGTGATGGATACCAGTTTTCCCCTGGATCAGTTTAACCACATCATTTGTTGCGTACCCCTGGACAAGGATACCTTGTGGGTGGACTGTGTCTCTGATGTTGCTACTGTTCATGATCTGCCTGCCACTGATGAAGGCTGTAACGTACTGGTCATAAATGATGGCCACGGTCAAGTCGCCCGTACTCCTTTGAGCAGTGCCCTGGATAACCGGGTTGATTTTAATGCTCAGGTGGAAATTGATAATCTCGGTCATGCCCATGTAACCGGGACCATTACCCAGTACGGTAATAGCGATCACTGGTTAAAAAACCGGCTGAGAAGCCGTAATGACAAGCAGCAACGGAAGCTACTACTGAAGTGGTTGAGTGAGTATTCGCCGGGAATAAAACTGGGTCGCTTTAACTATGAAAAACTTGATAAAAATGGTCAACCGACGCGTATTAAATTCAGCTGCCGGGCAAAACAATATGCCAACCTCAGTATGAACCGTCTTTTTATCAATCCGGCCTTTTATCATCGAACCCGCTTCAGTGCTGAGGAACCTGAAAAGCGTGAGCATCCTGTTTTTTACCTATATCCCTTTACTATAAAGGATCACATTGTCTACCAGCTGCCCCCTAATTACACACCAGAAGCCATACCAGAC
>CAZXFH010000099.1:0-5477 GCA_964640055.1 uncultured bacterium
TAAAATGCAAACATCACACCTGTTTATAATGAATTCACCACTTAAATCGGGGTATTTTATTAAAAAACATATCAACCGGATATGGAAATTTTCTTTTTCTAATGATCTGTCTGAGCTTTGTGTCTCTTGATCTGGTTTAAAACCCAGGGGTCATGGGTAATGCTCTTATCCAGTGGTAGCAGCTCAAAATCCAAGGGGTTGACTGCTGTTTTCAATTCCTGCTCAAATCTCGTTGCGCTGCGTTGTAGATTTTTAACCACCCTTAGCATCGCCGGTTGATCCCCGTAATATTCTTCTAAGGTCTGTTCTCCTGTATTTTTGGCAAAGGACTCCAGCCGCCGTCGCGTGTATTGCAGCTGATATTCGGTTTTAGAAATGTCCTTTAGCATTTTACCCTTTTGCTCCAATTTGGCTGTTATTAAACCGACATATTTACCCTGATCGCCGCAGCGGGCCAGATATCCACTGCGAGTTTTATCCAGATAATGACTGTAACGGTAATTGGTGGCCAGCAGTAAAAAATCCGTCTCCAGTTCACTCTGCTGGGTAAATCTGCGTTCATCAGAATTTTTCAAGGCAGCTAAAATAACAATATAATCAACTTTCCCTTTTAATTTTTGCAAATAGGTCTGGAGGCTGCTGACAGGATTTTCAACAATCACGCCGGCTACGGAACGCTGAGGCTGAGACGCCACTCCAATAAGGCCGAAAGATTTCCCTCCCAGCTCGTAAATCTTGTAGGGTTTGAAAACCGGTTTTTGCGTGAGGCTGTCCAGAATATTAGCCGACAAAAAGTCAAACTGAGCATCTGTTTCCAACTCCTTCAGAAAATCTATGCCGAAAAGCAGATCGTTATCGCCTACATTATAGGCCTGATATCCCAGATGGTTATACATGGAAACCATAAAGCGAGCCCGGGATCTTTTAGGATGGACGTGTTTCGGCGGCAGATCGGCAGATTTCAAGAATAAATCTCCGGCATCCAGCACCAGCACATTGGCATGCTGCTGCCGCGTTTGTTGGATTACGGTTGCTTTCCTGGCCAGACCGCCAAGCCGTTTGGTCTTTCACCCGCAGGGATCGATCTCACCGTGGACCGATCCGGAATATACGATGGCGAACCGGTATTTACCGAAAAGGGGTGCCAAGGCTATTATACAGGCCAGGCAAAATCCCAAAAACAATGTACTGCCTAATTTACGCATTTAACTAATATCGTTTCAGCTTCGCAAATCCGGTTTATTTTACCTCCCGGATTATATTTAAATTGCCACAAAATTCCAAGTAACTTTTACATCCCGTACAGAACTGCGCAATTTTTAATGTCTCTTTATAACTCTGAATCATTTCCTGTACCCCTGCCGCTTTCTTTTTATGCCAGGCTTGCAGAACCGGAGCAGCCACGCCCACTAAAGCAGACCCCAAGGCAATCGCTTTAGCAAAATGAATTCCACTTTCAACACCTCCGGAAGCAATTACCCGCAAGTGTTGTAACCCCAGGGCCAGGCGCAGACTTTCCACGGTGGGAATCCCCCACTCGGAAAATTCTTTAGCGACCTGTTTTTGAACGGGATCCTTGCTCCGTTTCTCCTCAACCTGGGCAAAAGAAGTCCCTCCGGCACCACTAACATCCACCCATTTTATGCCGATCTCGGCCAATTTTTGCAAAACTTTTTTTGAAAGACCACACCCCACTTCTTTGATGATTAGGGGCAACCCAAAACGGTCTCGTGCCTGCTCCAGGGCCCTTAGTACCCCGGCGAAGTTGGGCTCCCCCTCTGGCTGTAACACCTCCTGTAAGGGATTCAGATGCACGGTCAGCGCATCGGCTCCGATCTGGGATAGTAATTGGCTTAACTGGTCTTGATTTGAATCTGATTTCAGCTGGATGGCACCAATATTGGCTAATATCGGTATATCAGGAGCCGATTCACGTGCCACCCGGAAACTTTCCAATGTGGTTTCATCCTCTAAAGCGGGCCGGAGACTTCCCAGGCCCAGGGCAATCTTTTCCGCCTGGGCGACTTCCGCCAGGGCACGATTCAAGGCCTTGCCCTGATCAACACCACCGCTCATGGGATTTATTACCAGAGGAGCCCCCAGCGAATATCCTAAAAAAGGCGTGGTGGAATCGATTTCACTGAAATTTAGCTCCGGTAGTGCATTATGTACAAAGCGGTAATGTTCAAAACCAGCGGATATATGTTTAAAACGAACATTTTCCTCTGCCACAATTCTGAGATGATCCTGTTTGCGCTGTTGTATATGTTTATCCGGACTTGTCATACTCTCGAAAGCTATAAGATCCAGCTATATTTTAGTACTTTTTTCTGTGATAAACGACAATTTCTATTTATTTCTTTATTTCTCTGTTTTGAAGTTTAAATTAAGAGGAGAAAAAGGAGCAATTCATGAATAATAAAATCTGGTTATGGACAATGATTGGTGCCCTACTGGTCGCACCCAGCTGCCATAATGCACAGTTAGAATCACCATTAAAAGCAAACCTCACCGCTGAAAATTGGGTGGAACAGACCCTGCAGCAGATGAGTCTGCGGGAAAAAATCGGGCAAATGATCCTGATGAATTTTAATGCCCGCTACATTCATGAAAATTCACCGGAATGGCAGAGAATTCAGCATGATATTAAAAATAATTGTGTTTTCGGCTATCACCTGTGGGGTGGTGATGCCTTTGCCGTCCGGCATTATGTGAAAAAAATGCAAGCTATTGCCAAAATACCGCTCATTTTCAGTGCTGATTTCGAACGGGGCGCCGGTTTCCTGGTCAGAGGCGCCGTAACCTTTCCCACTAATATGGCTTTCGGCGCCACCCGTAATTTTGATTTTGCCTATCAATTCGGTAAGTACACTGCTCTGGAAAGCCGGGCTTTGGGCATTACCCAGCTCTTTACCCCGGTGGTCGATGTTAATAATAATCCGAATAATCCGATTATCAATACCCGTTCTTTTGGGGAAACACCGGCGCTGGTCTCCGGAATGGCCAATGCCTATATCAAGGGATGCCAAGCCCACGGGGCAGCCGCTGCAGTCAAACATTTCCCCGGCCACGGCGATACGGATTCGGATTCACATCTGGATCTCCCGGTGATCGATGCCGGTCGTCAGCGTTTGCAAGCCGTTGAATTACCTCCTTTTCGTCGTACCATTGACCAAGGGGTCTATACGCTGATGAGTGCTCATATTTACATACCGGCCCTGGTATCCACACCCGGCGTACCGGCAACCCTCAGCTCTGAAATTTTGACCGATTTGTTGCGAAAAAAATGGGAATTTGACGGTGTCGTTTATACCGATGCCATGGGAATGGGTGGTATCACACATAACTTTACGGTCGCCTATGCCTTTGTCAAGGCCATCCAAGCCGGCTGCGATGTACTGACCAATACTGATAATCATTCGGTTGACTCCTTGATTAATATCATTACGGCTGCCGTGATACGCGGTGAACTCAGTCGAGCCCGTATCGATCAATCCGTCCGGCGCATATTAACTCTCAAAGCACGCTTAAATCTGCCTCAGGCTCCGCTGGCTGATATGGATCAGCTTAACAGTCAGTTGGCCCCTGAAAAAAGTAAACAATTTTCCCGGGAGGTTGCCCAGGCAGCCATTACTTTGGCACGCGATAGTCTGCATTTAATTCCCCTGCCTTATAAAATTAAAAATGCCCATGTGATCAGCCTCTATGATGAGCCTAAGCGTCTGACAAACAATACTTTCCAGCGTGAGATCTCCCGCTATATCCCCGGGGCCAGAACCCATTTATTTGACGGTTCCGACGATATGGACAAATTCAGACCTATTTTGGATTCGCTGTCCGCAGAATCCTTCGTGATCTTGGGCGCTTTTATGCGTTACCGTGCCTTTAAGGGCTATATCGATATGCCACCAGCCCATACCGAATTGATCCACCAAATCCATCAAAAGACCGACCGGCTGGCAGTGATTTCCTTTGGTAATCCCTACATCCTGCGACAATTTCCTCAGATCGGAACCTATGTCTGCAGTTTTGGCTGGGAAAGTGTGATGCAAAGGGCTGCCGTAAAGGCCCTATTCGGTGAGATCAGTATTCAGGGCCGTATGCCGGTCACCATACCCGGTTTGGTCGCCTTTGGCCACGGTATTCAGCGGGGTCCAACCCGGGGCATTCGCCGACCGTCACCTTCCGCCCCCCAGCCTCCCATCCTGAAACGGGGCTTTGCCTATGAAGTTAGCATGCACAGTGATAGCCTTGCGAAACTGGACTCTCTGCTGCATTACGGGATCCGGGACTCCGCCTATCCCGGCTGCACTTTCCTGGCCGCGAAAGAAGGTGTTATCTTTCATGAGAAAGCCCTAGGAAAACTGAGTTATGCACCTGACAGCCCCTCTGTTACCCTGGGGACGATCTATGATCTAGCCTCACTCAGCAAAGTAATAGGGACTACCAGTGCGGCCATGTGGCTATACGATCAGGGGCTGTTACAGCTGAATCACCCCGTGGCTGAAGTGCTCCCGGAATTCGGTCAAAATGGAAAAGACAAGGTTACTTTTCACCATCTCTTGACCCATAGCTCGGGTCTGCCCGCCTGGCATAAGCTGTGGGAAACGGCCGCAACACCACAAGCGATGCTACAAACGATCTATCAAATGGAGCTGCAATATGAGCCGGGTACTCAAACCATCTACAGTTGCCTGGGATTTATTGTGCTTGGTAAAGCCCTGGAAAAATTGGCAGAACAGCCACTCGATCAGCTACTGCAGGAGCAAATCTTTGCGCCCTTGGGTATGGCACATACCGGCTATAATCCGCCCCAAAAGTATCAGGAACGGATCGCCCCGACGGAATATGATTCGGCCCGGGGTGGCATTGTACATGGCCGGGTTCACGATGAAAACGCCTATTATCTGGGAGGCGTCTCAGGTAACGCGGGTTTGTTTTCTACGGTGCAAGACTTGGCCATCTTCTGTCAAATGATGCTGAACAAAGGCGTTTACGACCAGCAACGGATATTTAAAACCAAAACCGTGGAAAAATTTACCCGCCGTCAGAATCTGGTGGCCGGCAGTAGCCGCGCCCTGGGGTGGGATACCCCCGGCGGAGAATCCTCATCCGGACATTACTTCTCGGGAAAAGCCTATGGACATACCGGCTTTACCGGGACCTCACTGTGGATCGATCCACAAAAAGCACTATTTGGTATCTGGTTGACCAACCGGGTCCATCCTACCCGGGAAAATCATAAATTATACCGCTTTCGCTACCAGGTTTATGATCAGTTACAGCAGGCAGTTCAGGATCATATCCTGACCAAAAACCCTAATGTTTATCAGCAGAAAGCGCCTTAATCACTGCCGACTTTTGCACCATACACAGAATCGAGTAAGAGGAGGGCTCACGCCCTCCGGCCGCTCACACCACCGTACGTCCCGGCACCCCGGAACTACTATACCCGCGGCTGACTTCTGAAAGTTCAC
>CAZXFH010000100.1:0-4985 GCA_964640055.1 uncultured bacterium
TGGCAGTTCGCCGTCCCGGCTGAAGTGGTCCCGGAAATTATCAAGACGGTTCAGGAATCCTATCAAAAAAAATTCCAATACGTCCATGGCAAGCTGCCTTTGCATATCGGCGTGGTTGTTCAGAATTTCAAATCGCCTCTCTATGTCGGTCTCAAAGCGCTGCGCAATATCCGTCGGGAACTGGATGACTGGAATGCTATTAGAAAAACACTGAAAAGCACAGAATTCCCGGAAAAATATAAGTATGGTGAAACTGACGATAAAAGAATTAACAATCCACCTGATTATTATGCCCTGTTTCAACACGCAAGCGACGGTGAATATTCTTTCTACTTTCCTCCTGAAAAGGAACCGGTCTCTCTATCGAAGTTCGAATCTAAGGAATCCTATCACTATTATCCCAATACATTCGACTTCGAGTATCTGGACTGTAATACCCGTCGCAATGATATCTTTTATAACAAAGACAAAGGCAAACGTACGGTCCCCTGGCGTAAAAAACGCCCCTTTGACTGGCGCGACTGGGATAGATTTGAAAAATTTCGTGAATTGTTTGGTGACGGCGAATCCAGGCAGCTGCATAATCTAATCACCTTATTATATTCGTTGATCGAAGACTGGAAAGATGATGACGCCTCGCTTGAGAAACTGGCGGGTTCGGCGATTATCAATACCCTGAAGCCGAAGAACATGAAATCCGATGATCAGAATCGACTGGGAAAAATATTCGGTTTAGAGGAATGGCAGAAAATACCGAAGATTCTTTCTGTTGAATTAATCTATGAATTCATCGATATGTACGACTTTTATCATAAAACGTTGAAGGAGGTTTAAATGAATACCTATGTAAACTCTTATCCGTTGTTTGCCACGGCGACCGATCCGGTCTATATCGGTACCGGCGGCTATACCATCGGACGGGTGGATAATACGATTGTGCGCGATCCCATCACCCGCATTCCCAAGATTCCCGGTTCGAGCATCTGCGGCACCTGGCGCTACTTCATGATGCTGCAATTGCAAAGTTATTTTCTGGAAAATGATACTGTTCATTATCGCAGTAAACGGGAAACAAGAAAGGGAGTGAACCTTACTGATCTTTTTAGATCGGATTCTCCGGAATGGGCAAGAACTTTTGAAGGCAATCGCTACGCTGCCGTCAAATGTGCCGGAAGCGACGACCTTCCAAACGAAAGTATCATTGGAATGGAATCTTTCAAATCAGGTCACTGCGGTCACTGTATCATTTGTAAAACCTTTGGTTTTTCCAAGCAGGATCGCTCCGGGCAGGGTCTGGCGGCTTTCTCTGATTTGAATATCCTCTTCTTTCCGGTTTATACGCGTCTGGGAACAAGGTGGATTACTTCTGAGCAGATTCTCATCGACTCGGGATTCATTGCGAAAAGAACTGAGAATTTGACAAATGAAAAAATCGCCGTGTCGGAACAGGATAGTCAGGAAAAATACCTTAATCTCGGGTGGATGAATCTGGAGACAAAAACGAGAGAAAACACACACATGCTCTCAAATTTCAACGGTCTAAAGGAAAAAGATATAATCATCGTACCGGATAGTCTTATCTCTCAGATCATCAACTCCAACCTCGAAGTCCGCACTTCAGTGGCTATCGATCCCAATACCGGCGCTGCCAAACAGGGCGCTTTGTTTACATCGGAAGCCATCCCTCGCGCCACCTGGTTTTATGGCAAGGTCAATCTCTTTAATCGACCGGGGAATCACCTAGCTGCTGAAAATGTTTTTTTTGATGCTCTGAATGACAGCAAGCACTATTATGAATCCCTCGGCGTCGGCGGAATGACTACCCGCGGCTTCGGCCGGTTAAAGATGGATTCACCACGGAGAACACAGAGAGCACAGAGAAAAAATTATGATATTAGCGCTTAAACCGATGTATTATAATCAAACGCAGCAAAGACAACCAAATATCTATAATAAACTAAACAAAAAAACTCAGTGTTCTCCCCGCCTGAAGGGATCAGTCGGGCAGGTGTGCCCTCTGTGGTAAAAAAAGGAGTAAATTATGAACCTCGATGCAAAAATAAATGAAGTCAGTTATAAACTAGCGGATGATGTTAAAGATAAGAAGAAGTCTAAAAATGA
Source organism: uncultured bacterium (assembly GCA_964640055.1). Taxonomy (GTDB): domain Bacteria; phylum Fidelibacterota; class UBA2242; order UBA2242; family JAFGTP01; genus CAZXFH01. Next base: position 2,122 of record CAZXFH010000100.1, read on the forward strand.
TTTAGAGAATTCTATTGGTATTCTGGCAAATGATGGTGTCTATGCATTCTACGTTTATTGCGATTATCAAAAAATATGGGCAAAAATTTCAAATTCACTTTCAGATTTGAAAAACTACTTACCAAAACAGCCAGCAAAGCTAAATCAACAATATTTTCAAAATTTAGCCGATAATCTTACCGATCTCCTCTTTGTTAAAGACATACTGGATAAAATCCTGACCTACACCCGCTATCACCTGAAAGCCATGGGAGACGAAAAATGAGTAAGCAATGGAAAGAACTGACGTTCGAGCAATTACAACCACTTCATATCGGCATGGGGCATTATGGTGTATTAGCGCCGACGCGGCTTTTCATCCCCGGCTATACCATGTGGGGCGCACTGACCGCCGGATTGGGACGTTTTCGTGACGAAACAGAGGCAAAATTGCAAATCGATCCCTTTACTAAAATCTCGAACTTCTATCCGGTTATAAATGATAACATTCTTTTCCCCAATTTTAAAAAGGGAGAGATCTGTCTTGGAGATTATTCCGAGAAAGAATTCCGTCATGAATTTACCGATACGATCATGTCCACATCCATACTTCCTGAGCACCAATCTGCGAAAGATCAGGGGCTGCATGAAATCGAGATATTGCTGCCTGCTTCAAAAAAGAACGGCGTTCGGCGGCTTTCGTGGAGAGGTATCTTGAAAATTGAGAAAGAAAAGCAGGTAGATGACTATCTTAATGAAGGATTAACGATTATCGTCGGCGGCGAAGCCAGCTACGGTTTCGGCATGATGAAATTGGAAAAGTTTAGCACATTGACCAAGTCCTCTGAATGGAATTTATCAAATGACAGCAAACGTTTCGAGATTACCAATAAAAAACCGGTCGTCCATTTCTCCAAAGGTTTCAAAATCCTGAAAGGTTCTCAGTCTCCCTGGTATCATGTAGATAAAAAGGACCAAAATTTCGAGGCACATTTGAAAATAGTCTGGCGTCCCGGCAGTGTTTCCGCGAATTCGGATTGCAGTAATATTAAGTTAAAAAAAGGCTTATTGTCAAAATCATAAAATATGCGTATGGAAGAAACCCATATAATTCAAACAAAAAACTCCGTGTCCTCTGTATTCTCTGTGGTGAAAAAACTAAAGGATTATTATCCAAATCACAATAAATGAATATTTATATATACAGAGACAATATCGTACTATTAATGAAAGCCTTGGAAATTTCATGTAAATATACAGGTATAAATAGTTCATTAATAAAATGCATATAGAACTAATTTTCTCAATAAAAATTCTCCGTGTTCTCCGTGCTCTCTGTGGTGAAAAATCTTTGCGTGCGCTGTGGTGAAAACTTATGAAACGTAAATATTACATCCTCAATGACGGCCGCTTAAGACGCAAGGATAATACTTTTATCTTCGAGAAATATACTGAAGAAGGGGAACTGGATTCTAAGAAAACGATTCCCATTGAAACCGTGGAATGTTTTTATTGTTTCGGTGAGAATGATTACAATTCTAAATTTTTTAATTTCCTCTCCCAACACGGCATTGTACTCCATCAGTTCAATTACTACGGGTATTATAGTGGCAGCTTTTATCCCCGTGAAAAATTAGTGGCCGGTGAAGTTCTGATCAAGCAGGTCGGTTATTATCTGGAGCCGGAAGAGCGTTTGAAACTGGCCCAGGCTTTTGTAGAGGCGGCTGCTTTTCATGTATTACTAAACCTTAAAAGTCGTATTACCCATAAGCCGGTGAGGAATCGCTTGCATAAGATTGAAGCACTTAAAGAAAAAATAGAACAATCCGGGGATATTCAGGAACTGATGTCTCTTGAAGCCCATATCCGTAAATTATATTATGAATGCTGGGATTATTTTTTAAACTGGGAGGATCCCTTTATCCGCCGTAGCAAACAACCTCCCCAGAATTCATTGAATGCCCTGGTCTCTTTCGGTAATTCTTTGCTTTATACCACTGTGCTAGGGGAGATCTATCATACTCAATTGAATCCGACTGTTAGTTATCTGCACGAACCCGGTTTCCGGCGCTATTCACTATCGCTTGATATTGCCGAAATATTCAAGCCGCTGCTGGTTGACCGGTTAATTTTTAAATTGATCAATAAAAAAATGCTTAAACTGGAAGATTTTGACCGCCAATTAAACTATTGTTATCTGGATGAATCCGGACGCAAGACATTTTTACAGGAATGGGACCGTCGTTTGCGTACTACGGTTAAACACCGGCAACTCAATCGCCATGTCAGCTATCAGCGGTTGATCCGGCTGGAATTATATAAATTGATCAAACATTTGTTAAATGAAAAAACCTATAAACCCTTTCATATCTGGTGGTGAGGATTTAAAATTTACATTAATGAGGTGCTGCATGTATTTTTTAGTGGTTTATGATATTGAAGTAAAACGCGTCGGCAAAGTGCATAAATTTTTAAAAAAATATATGCACTGGATTCAGAATTCTGTTTTTGAGGGTGAATTAACGCCCGCAAAACTGGAAAAATTGAAATCCGGTCTGAAAAAGATCATCAAAAAGGACAAAGACAGTGTCATCATCTTTGATCTGGGTAATAGTCGTTACCGCACGAAACAAGTAATCGGTGTGGAGAAGTCACCTATCGAAAGATTTATCTGAATCTTTTTATTATCCGATAAGAATGGCTATATTCCCGAAAACCAAATTAGCATTACATAAATACCGTGGATCACCAGTGATGTATTGTATCCACTGAGATTCCCTGCAAAATTACTTGCTTTTTTGACATTTTTTACGTTCTTTGACATTGTGATCTTTGTAAGTCCCTGAAAAATGCGGTATTAATCTGACCAACAGTGGAATTGAAAC
>CAZXFH010000101.1:0-4249 GCA_964640055.1 uncultured bacterium
ATTAATAAGAGGTAAAATTCTCTCTGGCAATCATCAATCGAAAATTATATTTGTCGATAACGAGAGAATATTATTTAATGTTGGTAGAGACAATTGAGATAAAAAATGGTCGGTCTTACAAATACAACTAATTCATCCGTTTCAACTGATTCAACCACCTTCACCGCTACGCACATCAATTACTATTTCATCTGCAAACGAAAGCTCTGGCTCTTCTCCCATCAAATCAACATGGAACAGGAATCAGACCTGGTGGCTTTGGGCAAAGTGATCCACGAAGAGAGTTACGACCGGAAAAAGAAAGAAATACGGCTGGGTAACAATATTGTGCTGGATCATATAGATAAAGAGCATAAGATTCTGCATGAGGTTAAGAAATCCAACAAGATGGAGAAAGCCCATGCATGGCAATTGAAATACTACCTGTATGCCCTGCGGCAATTTGGTATAGAGGGCTTTCGGGGAAAGCTGGATTATCCCAGGCTGAAACGCACAGTTATGGTGGAACTTACCTCTCAAGATGTGGCGCGTCTTGAGGAAGTGCAGCGGGAGATTGCTGCGATTATCAACCGGAAAATCCCGGAAGTGAAAAAGACCCGGGCCTGCCGTAAATGTGCCTATTATGAGTTTTGTTTTGTATAGGTTCACCACGGAGGACACAGAGATCACAGAGAAATATTTTATGTTTATGTGTGTAAATTGGAACATTGGCTGGAGGGATATTGACTGATAAAAGTAATTCTTCTGATAGAAAAAAAAACACTCTGTGTTCTCCGTGCTCTCTGTGGTAAAAAATCTTTGTATGCTCTGTGGTGAAAAAAGTAATGGAATCGCCAGGCGGCAATATTCCCCTGTGAAAAGGATTAATATCAATATCCCGATAGATATCATGACAATTATTCAGCGACACACGAAAACGAAAATAATGTACAGATGCTGTCCAATTCGCAAATTAATAGACAAAATGCAAGCAGAAGTCATCAGTTCTCCAATTTTAAAATTAAAAAATCTCCGTGCTCTCTGTGTCCTCTGTGGTAAAAAAGGAACCTTATGGATGATCAACTGACCCGCAAAATTATTGGTTGTGCCATTGAAGTGCATAGAGTTCTGGGCCCTGGATTGATGGAAAGTGCTTATCAGCAGTGTCTGGCGCAGGAATTTCAATTTCAGGGAATTTCCTTCGAAGCGGAGAAGGATTTGCCAGTGACCTATAAGGGCAATCAACTGGATTGTGGCTACCGAATTGACTTTTGTGTAGAAAACAGGGTTATCCTGGAACTGAAAAGTGTTCAGGAGACTTTACCTATCCATGAAGCGCAAATTCTAACCTACCTGAAACTGGCTGAGATCAGGCTGGGATTGTTGATCAATTTCAATATCAAACTTCTGAAAAACGGTATTAAGAGATTTGTATTATGATATTCACCACGGAGAGCACAGAGGTCACAGAGAATATTTTATTTATGTGTGTAAATTGGAACATTGGCTGGGGGGATATTGACTGATAAAAGTAATTCTTCTGATAGAAAAAAAACACTCTGTGTTCTCAGTGCTCTCTGTGGTAAAAAATCTTTGTATGCTCTGTGGTGAAAAAAAGGAGACATTATGATCAAGAGAGAAGTTAAATTTAAAACCATCACGCCGCTCTTTACCGGCGATGTAGATCAGGAAATGATCGAGATCAAACCCGCCTCTATCATGGGCTCGCTGCGATTTTGGTTTGAGGTGATATGTCATTTTTCGGGTTTTAATAAACATTTCAAAGATGATAATAAGAAAAAACGAATCGAAAATACCCAGAAAATTTATACAAATATTTTATATAATGAAGCAAAGCAAAATAAGAAAATTCCAAAGCACGAGGTGTGTGAAAAACTAGGTCTCTCTCCAACTGAATATTATTTTGGAGCGACAAGCTGGGAAAGTAAAATTGGCATCGAAACAATTAAACTAACAAATGAGTGTTCCTTTGGGAATAGATTAAATCTCCCTTTTGGTATAATGTTTTGTGATGAAACAAAAACGTGGATAGACTTAAAGAAATATGATCATAAATGTAAAGAAACAAAATGTCATTGTTGGTTTTTCCCAAAATCCTATTTTTGGGGGAAATTTAAGATTGTTTTTACCACAGAGAGCACAGAGATCGCAGAAAATATTTTATTGCCATTATTGAATTTCATTCAGAATTATGCATTTTTAGGAGGCAAGAATAATCTGGGATTTGGACGTATACAAAATGTAAATAATGGTCTCGCCAATAATCATGTTAAAATAATGGGTATACCAATAAGAGAAAATCAGTTTTTGGATAAAGATAATAACAACGATGGGAAAGATATAATTGATAAAATCCTGGGAAACAACGGTAAGAATAATGACATTAGTGATATTCCATATAAAATTAAACTAATACACACAAACAAAGTAAATATGGATATTAATTCAACAGATAAATTCAAATATATTGATAATATTAAGATATTATTAAAGATAAAATCGGATTTAAGAAAAAAAATCAAAAATGTAAAACTCCGCCACCAAATATTCGGCTCTACAAAAGAAAAGAATGCAGAAGCCACCAAAATAATACCATTTATTAAAAAAGAAGATAATAGACTCATCCCTTTTTTAATCTCCTATGCGGGAATCATTCATTTACCGGAGGTGAAACATGAATAGTAGAGAGTATTTTCAGCAGAACTATGAAAAAAAATCAATAGAAAGCATTTATGACTATATCTCGTTTTGTACGCTTGAAACCAACCGCAAACTATCTAACGATATTAAGTTAGAATATAAACCCCAAAAAGGTATTGATACGAGAGCAGATTTTGATGAAATGTTTGCATACTATCAAGATGGTAAAGACTTTGGAAAATTTAAAAAGATATCTACCAAAGATTTCCCGATTGCTTATTTAAAATATGATAGATTCAATCCGTTTGTGAAAAAGAAAATTGTGAATATCTCTGATTACAATAAAGATTCGGGTGTTCTTCAATTGAATACTGAAGCGAATAAATATATTAATAAATCACTAACCTATTCATTCATTATTCGAGGAGAATTTCATCTGCAATCCCCCTACTACTCCGCCGATGATGATCATTACTATATCATCGATAATCCGGTTTTGAAGGAGAAAGTCTTCAAAGTTCCCATGATGCGCGGGAGCAGCTGGAAAGGGATTATTGGAAATGCAGTGCGGGAAGTTATAAAAAACAATAATAACAATCTATTGGAAAAGTATCTCAGCTTTGTGCGTCTGTTCGGTTCCGGTTCTGATGAGTTCCGAGTACTGATCAAAAACGTGAAGAAGGAAAAGTCAAAAGAAAAATTTAAGAAAAATCTTCGCTTTTATGCATTGACAAAACTGGGGATGAAACTTAATCTGCAACGTGATAATATTGATGATGAAATCTGGAAAAAAATAGAAGAAAAATTCTTACAAGTCCAGCGGGGTCGCCTGGTTTTCTATCCGACCTATTTCGACAAACTCGGGCTGGAAATGATCAATCCGCACAAACGCCGTACCAAAGCCGGTACCCAACCGGTCTATTATGAAGTCGTCCCTAAAGGCGCTTCCGGCATATTTCAGCTGCTATACATACCGGCTGATGGAATCGCTAAAAGCAATAAGGAACTTCAAAAAGAAGTCCAAAATGATCTTGATTTGCTGACTGCCGGATTGCAGCGTATATTTCAGGAAAATGAAAATGACGCCCAAGTCAAGATCGGCGCCAAGACCAAGCTGGGCTGGGGCAGAGTTACAGCCGATCACCTCGATTTGATAAAACGCAAAGGTGATTCACTGATTTCTCCGGATTCATCATTCCTGAAAGAATACTCGCCTGTCAACGTCGTGAACGCGACAGGCAGGGAGGTGTAAGATGACTGACATACAAAATTTGTCTAAACATCGCGATGATCTGCTGAAAGCCGAAATCTCTGCACTGCTTTTTAATCTGGGCAAAACTCATGCAGGAATTAAAATCTGGCATGAATATTTTCCTAAGGTAGAATCAAAGTTTCAAAAATACTCAGACTATTTTACAAATAATCATTTTCAGGATGAACTCAATGAAATTGACAGTTCTGGAAAATTATTTGATTTTTTTAATAAAAATATATTTACGGGATGGGATTATAAAAATGGAAAGATTGAGAACGCTACAATATCGCTACTAGAATGTATGCAAGCCGGGAAATCCGATAAAAAATTCATCAAAAAAGTCATGTTCCGCGG
>CAZXFH010000102.1:0-3976 GCA_964640055.1 uncultured bacterium
CTGTAAATTACGTTAATCCTGCACCAGGTCAATATACTTTCAAAGTCAAAGGTGCTAATAATGATGGCCTATGGAATGAAGCAGGAACATCTTTATCCATTATCATTACGCCACCATTATGGGGGACCTGGTGGTTTAGAATCCTTTTAATTCTAGTGATTGCTTCTATTGTGTTCTTTATTATTTACCGGCTAAAGAAGGCAAATATCAGTCTGGAAGAAAAAGTCGAAGAACGCACCCGGGAAATCTCCAGAAAGAATAAAGACTTAAAACAGGTCCATCATATCTATCGTAAGACAATCGAAAATGCTCACGGAGTTCCTTTTCAATTCAATTATGATGAGCAAGGATATGCCTTTTTAGGAGCGGGTGTGGAAGGACTTTTTGAAATATCCCGGGAAAATTTTACCCAGCAGACAATGCGTGATCTGGTTCAGGAAGTCATTCCTATTGATCCAGATGCCCCTGCGGATCCGGTGGAATATTCCCGGCTATTCATTGCCGGAAAAGTGAAGCGATATCAAGCCGAATTATACATTGTCACACCTTCCGGAAAGGATAAATGGTTAATTGATTGCTCGTTGCCTATTAAGGATCCGGAGACCGGGAAAGTGATCGGCTCAATGGGGATATTAGAGGAGATTACCGCGAGAAAAAAGATGGAGGAGGACCTGCAAGAAAGTGAGTTGAAATATCGGACGATAGTGGAAAATTCGAAAGATGCGATTGTCATCAGTCAAGGAGGAAAATTTATTTTTATTAATGATGCCTTCGCTAGTATGCTGGGATATGAAAAAGAGGAACTCTGGAATAGTGATTATACAATGATACATACTGAAAAAGCGCTGGAGATATTACAAAAGCGGCAGGCCCAGCGTCAAAAAGGGCAGTCGGTGCCATCTAGATATGAAACCTATTTCAGAAAGAAGGATGGTACGGAAATATCGGTTGAGGCCAACGTGGCTATCATTGAATATAAGGGGAAGAAAGCCACCTTTGGGGCTATCAGAGATATAAGTGAACAGAAGAAATTATTCGCCGCTCTGGAAAGATCTTTGAAAAAGAAAAGGGGATTAGAGAAATTTATTCCTATTTGCGCCTCTTGTAAGAGAATTCGAGATGAAAAAAAAGAAGAGCATCCCTGGATATTTCCTGAGACATATATCAATGAGAGAATGCCTGATGTACAATTTTCACATGGTATCTGTCCGGATTGTATGAAAAAACTGTACCCGGAATATTATAGAAAAAAGTACGGTGTAAATAATACTGATTAATAAGAATTATTGAGAATAACGGCTAAATATTTTTATTATAAGAATAGGTCAAAACCGACAATAATTTAGATTTTTAAAATAACTTACATTACATTAATCTAAATCACTCCTGTTTGGGTAAACCATAGCAATATGAGCTACTGTGCTGCTAGTCCGTTTGTTTGATTTTTTTTATTTTAAGATAACCATCGCACAATTTCACCCGATCTAAGATGATCTCCTTAAACATTCGGCTTAATTCCGTTATGCAATGAGCGGATCAGGTCTGATGTTTGCTAGAGAGTTTTTCAAATATTCTATTTAAACGGACACTCTGAATACTTTAAAACCGCTTGCATACCAAAAAATGGAAGTTGGTAGACGGTAGTGTCAAAAGTTTTATGAAAGAATGAAAAAGGAGATTGAGCCCGGATGATCAACACACAATTCATAATAGGAGTCACAGATTACCATCATTTTGCCCCCAGGCTTGTACAGCTAATTCGATTAGAAAGTTGTCAAGAGTCGTGAAAAGTGTACCAGCTGAAAATCCGGGGCTACTGACTGGTTTTTTCCCGCTGAGACTAGGCGCATATATTTACGATCATAAAATTCCACTTACATACCATTTGCAATACCTGCAAAATCAGGTCTCATAGGTGAAAAAGTGCCGTTGTAACTGCCTGAGTATCAGGGGTTTAAAAATGCGGTTTTGGGGGTGTGGGTAGTCTACCATTTAAAATCAAGTCTCTCGACGAGAACATTGAATTTAAATTGACCAAATGCGATTTAAGGGGTCTCAGAGTGCTTCTGAGCGGGGATGTCGTCGGAAGTAAATGGGAGTGACCTACAAAATAGCTTATAAGATTGAGAAAATTTTGCTCAGACTGGTTATTTGCTTGATTTAAAAAGTAAAATGTTATAAAGTATTCAAAAGATGTTTGAAATATGCAATTTTTACGGCACCTCAGATTATTCATAAAACCTCTAGCAGGAGAATCATTTAGCCATGGTTATAAGCAGAATTGGATAGATTCGCTGCGAGGCGAAATTCGGTCATTGGTCCAAATGCAGATAATATTTTATGATTAATATTTTTAAGGACGAGCTGCTTAAGCCTAAAAATGTACCCCAATTTGTTTGGATCAATAAACCAGAGAATTATGAAAATTGAATAATTTTATACCAAAAAATAACGTCAAAAATTGTCCAAAAAAGTTTGACAACTACCTGGTTGGCAAAGTTGATTGCACGCCTTTTAAGTGAAAAATTATTTTAGCGAGGATAGTCGTTGGAACCCTATGTAACTGCTAAGAATATCGAATCCAAAACCCTTGAATGGTTGGAGCATATCCGTCCTTACAATCAACATGAGATGCGGCTGAATGCGACGGCGAGCGCTCTGCTTGTTGTGGATATGCAACATTTTTTTCTGGATGCAGCTTCACCTACATTCACATGTGGCGGTGTTGTAATCCTCCCGAGGGTGAGACGCCTCATTGAAACGTTTCGCCAGGCGAACCGTCCGGTGATATTCACCCAGCATGTACACCATCCTGACGACCTCGACTCCGGGATCATGGGTTGGTGGTGGGAGGGCAGGTGTATTGAAGGAAGTCTGGAGAGTGAGATTCATCCGGACTTGGCGCCAAGGCCAGGGGAGAAAGTTGTCTTGAAGCACCGGTATTCTGCCTTCTACAACACTGACCTTGAGACCGTGTTACGCTGCTTAAAAGTGGAAGATGTGGTGGTCTCGGGAGTAATGACCAATATGTGCTGCGAATCGACAGCGCGAGATGCTTACTACCGTGACTACCGGGTTTTCTTTCTGGCCGACGGGACGGGATCGATAAATGAGGAGATGCATATAGCGAGTCTCTTGAACCTTGCGTTTGGTTTTGCGTACGTGACGACTAGTGATGCAATCGTGGCTCAGCTCGCCGGGGAGTAATCGCCTAACAAATCTGCTTCGCACCTGAGCGCATAGCGTCAGCGTGCAAGCCCCAGTGAAATATGTTTCGCCCGATAGAAATATGCTTCGCATTTCACGGGGCAAGCATTTCACGGGTCAGGCAGGGGTTGCCTGCCCGCAGCAGGCGGGAACAAGCCCCTATTTGGAATTTGCACAACGATTTTTTTCCAAAGTATGTATCTGGAATAAAACATTTCGGCAGATCAGGATATTTTGGTATTTAGGATAATGTCACCCACAGAAAAGGGGTTGCTGTCAATCGGCGCATATATTTATGAATAAAATCGGTGTATACATTTACATTCAAAAATGACATCACCCCGATATCACTCCGGCTTTTTCCATACTGACCCAATCAATACCCCCAAAACCAGGTCTCAGAGGCGAAAAAGTGCCCCCGTAACTTGCTGAGTATCAGGCACTTAAAAATGCGATTTTGGGGGTGTAGGTAGTCTACCATTCAAACGAAGGTCTTCTCGACGAGAACATTGATTTTAAATTGACCAAATGCCGTTTAAGGGGCTTCAGGGCGTTTCTGAGCGGGGGTGTCGTCGAGAGAGTATTATCCCCAGATTAGAGTAGGAGTTATGTGGTGTAAATAGTGGGGCTAGTCTTACAAAATAGCTTATAAGATTGAGAAAATTTTGCTCAGGCTGGTTATTTTCTTGATTTAAAAAGTAAAATGTTTTAAAGTATTACCTAAAAATCCCATTTAGAAAAGTCAGTTGCAATTTTCCCAATATTTTTC
>CAZXFH010000103.1:0-3855 GCA_964640055.1 uncultured bacterium
TTATATGGCTCATGGCAAACTAAGTTATGCCGGGAGTACCAATGAGGGTGAGATCGACGTGTTAAAATTAGCCGAGGTCCTGGATATCGACTATAAAAATCCTCATCTATTACCTGTGCCCAATGATGAAAATGATAATTACTTGAGTAATCAGGAACAAGTTCTGCTCGGGCATCAACATGAATATGCTCCCTATGATCTGGATTCCCTGGCCAGCGTTATCCAGGCCCAAAGATACTATCAGATCATTGATTCACTCCCGGAATATATCGAGATCGGGCAAGCAGCATCCGACTCATGTTACAAAATATGCCGGGATATGGATGGCATCGTGGTCTGTCCGGTGTGTGGACAGGAAATTGCCATGGGCTATCTTGAATTGCATAATCCACAACGGGACCTTGCCATGAACATTACTTATATGGCCCTGCATTTCATGCAAAACGGTAGCTTTTCCTTCGATTATACGTCAGGATTTCCCTATCCTGAATTGACCGACTCCACCCGGGTGGATATTGAAAAATTGAAAACCATATTGGCTTCCTATGATCACTCTCATGATGCCATCATAGTCAGTCCGGATGCTGATAATGATGGTTTAAGGGATGATATTGAAGCGGAATTTAGTGCCCAACAAAATGATTCCGATAGCAATGATAATGGATTGTCCGATGGGGCCGAAGTGGCGGAAAACTTAATCAAATTTATATCCGATTTACCGATTATTGAATACGGGGAAACGCCACCGGATGATCAGGTCTATATTGAATATTATCTTTACAATGGCACTGAAAGTTGCGATATCTGCGGACTTAATTTCAACATGGGTGATATCCACATCGTCAATCCATTTGATGATGCCGAGATTCGTTTCCCCATTCTTGGTTTACATTACCTGGCGCATGGTCGCCTGGCCTATGCCGGAACAGTTAATAATGATGAAATTGATGCAGTTCAGTTATCAAACGTAATCGATACAGAAATTATTGTCAATAATCAAACCGCAACAGACTTAGACTTTCAATTGAAACATTATCCCTCCCCATTTAATGCCAGAGCCACAATCGAATTTCAGCTGCCGGTCTCCCAGCGGGTTACAATTACCTTGTATGATATTACCGGTAGAAAAATCAAGACGCTGTTAGATGATATGGCGGTTTCAGGTGTTAACAAAGTTCACTGGAACGGGCGAAACGAGCAAGGTCTGGATGTGAGTTCCGGCGTCTATTTCTATGCTTTTAAAACTTATTCTCCGGGTGGTCAGTCTCATAAAGAGATCTATCAAACGCGGCGACTGCTTTTATTGCGATAGAAACCGTTGGAAGTACCGGAGGATTTGACTTCAGGCGTGTAAGTTCGGCCGGGCGCCTTAAATGAAAAATAGATCTTTAAAATAAACACTAATGGTTGAAACGAAAGGTGTTTTTATTCTTGGGGCCTTATTTCTTCAAAGACACCCTTTTCGATATTCTTACGGAGTTCATCAGGCTGAAACACCTGGCCATTCATGGTAAGATAAGTTCCGTGGGGTAAACTCTGGACTGCGCCGATGGCGCAGCCGATATTAAAGGGTGCATCGCTGTTCCGAAAACGGGCCGGCTGCATGGCGCCGGTCAGTACCACGGTTTTGCTCTGAATGCCTTTTAATTGCTTCGCCGTAGCAATCATGGTATCGGTGCCATGGGTAATCACAATGCGCTCATAAGCGGACTGCTGCACCCGGTCAAAGACCATCTGACGATCGCCAGCGGTCATATCCAGGCTATCCTTGTGGACGATGGATTCCAAACCAAAATCAAAGGTAATATTGGCATCCTTTAATATTTCGCTGACCTGGGGTTCACCCACCTGGTAGGTACTTTTATGGTCAAAATAGATTTTATCGATAGTTCCGCCGACAGCAAATATTTTGAGATGCATCTTGGTTTGGCTCCTTCACTAGAGTTAGGTTAACTATTTTTGCCTTTGATGAATGTCAGGTCTGTGGTCAATGCCACAGCCCCCGGATGTTTATTCAGATCACCCATGATATCTTCGATTCCAGATACCAGGACCTCCACTTGGCGTGCAGCTACAATGGCCATGATCACTTTGTGTTCCTCGGGCCGGTTTCCCAGAAAGTTTAAAAAATCCCCGAAAAGAGGGATATTGGATAATTGTTCCTTGACTCCTGAGGCCGTAAAGATACTGGCCGTATGAATATCCTGCTCGATAAACAGTTCAATAATGTTTTCGTAAAAACGAATCTCTTTTAGCAGCAAGATGAATAAGGTCTGCTTTTCATCTGATTGCTTTGGTTGCGGCTCTCCGCTGGTGTAGCGGTAAAAAGCCTCCTTGAGTGACTGACTGGTGTTGGCACGCAGCAACTCCTGGTGGGCATTGGGATTACGGGAAATCCGGGATATCTGGGCCAGTAATTTCAAATGGTCATGTTCCTGCTCAGCCGGACCAATAAACACAAAAAAGAGGTGGCTTTTTTTGCGATCAATACTTTTAAAATCAATTCCTTTGCGGGAAATCAGAATTCCAAGTACAAATTGTTTCAGGCCTTTCAGACGGGCATGCGGAATCGCCACTCCGTTTTCAAATCCGGTGGAACCCATTTTTTCTCTGGCTTGCAAAGCCCGATAGATCTCTTCGCTACTTTTAGATTTCACACAAGCGGCCAATAACAATGCCATTTTTCGTAATGCATCTGCTTTGCTTTTAGCAATAAAATTGGATGTACAGGCATTATCGGCAATGATCTGATAAATATCCATACTAACCTATTGGCATATCATCGCAGCCTATTTGATATTTTATAAAATCGGTTTTAAACATCATAATCAGTATCAATATTACGCAGGTTATTAATCAATATCAAAAATTATTTATAAATGGAATTTTTTATCAGTTTTTTTGAAATAGAGTGCAGCTAACCTGCCTTTACTTTCGGATTAATTTTTTGGGCCTGCTTCTTTTCAATCATAAAAGAGGCAGTCTTTAAGTTAATTTGCTTTTTATGAGTTTATGTTTTAAAATAAATTAAGAACGGAGATAAAACATGCGGTTTATTAATGGGCTTATCTTTTTATTAGTCCTGTTTTCACTATTGACAAATCTAATATTAAGCAGACTATTTCCGGAGCAAGCTCCTCTTGATTTCCAGCGGGAAAGGATTGAATTTACAATTGGCAACCACCCTGTGTTGGTCGCGGGTAACTATTATTTCCGCAACCGCACCGCTAAGATGATAAATACGATTTTAGTTTTTCCTTTCAGCCTGGCCTACCCCGATACCATTGCCATCAATAAGAATAGGTACGGATCATCCGATCGGGTATCAACGCCTGCCTGAGGCAATTCGCTTCAATGTTCAAATTAAAGCGGATACGATCAGTGGTTACCGGATTCATTTCCGCCAGCAATCCGCCGGTAATCAATTTGAATACATATTGCTCACAACCTGCTCCTGGAAAAAAGCCCTGGAAAGGGCAGACTTTATAATCAAAATTCCATCCCGTCTGGAACTGGTCGAACTGTCTCTACCCTACACACAATCAGAACGCTGTGCAGCATACACCTGTTATTATATACACCTAAAAAATTTCATGCCTGAACATAATTTGAAAATTAAATGGCAAAAGAGACAATAGCCATGCAAACCATAAAAGTATTCGTAGTGTTACTGTTTTTTCTCATATTAATCCAAACTACCATAAGCAATCCAATTGTACCCAAATTAATTAATGAGATTCAGATCAGCGATACCACTTGGAAGATTGAATATAAAGAAGGCTATACCAGTAAAGTAATTCATCGGTACTGTAAATTAATTTGTGTAAACCTTTTTGGATTCTTAAGCTAGCCGTT
>CAZXFH010000104.1:0-3445 GCA_964640055.1 uncultured bacterium
TTAATAAACCTGAAAATAAACTCTAATTGTGTCCAAAATTTCTTGACATTTAGCGCATAAGCATTCATCGGCGCGAATTGACAATTCGCGCTACGGTGGGAAACGGTTGCATCAACTCATTCCCAACTGATGGTGGGATTTAATAGACTATATGATCAGAACCGATGAAATTTTGCTCAGAGTAATATGACATACCCAATAAAAAAAGCCTCTGAAATAATCAGAGGCTTTCAAATCAATGTCAGGTGGCTCAGAGTCAGGCCTTTACATAATCGCCCTTCTTGAGACAGCTGGTACAGATCCGGATGCGGCGAATGGTGCCGTTCTGATTAACACGAATTCTATGTAGATTTGGATCGAATCTGCGGCGGCTTTTATTATGGGCGTGACTGACATTATTGCCGTATAAAGGCTTTTTGCCACACATTCCACATACTTTCGACATACGCGGTTCCTCCGTTTTAACCGCCGGAATTTGGCGAAATTACGTGGGAATGTCAACGGAAAATATTGACAATTGCATAGATTATAGAAATAGTCTTTTCTGCCATAATTCATTTGTATTTCAAACTAAGTCATCTAAATTGAATCCGGTGATCTATAAATGTGCTAAAGGAATGTCAAACCGGTAAGGCTATTGGTTTGGCCATCGCTTCCAAACCCGTTGCACCGATGTAGCCGGTCTTCTCATTTATCATTTATAATTGAACAACCAACCTGTTTAGCTGACTAGGCAGTTCAACATTTGCTTTTTTCAATAATGTCCTTAATATTATTCCAAGGAGTAGTGTTAATGAAAGCCAAACAAATCGTAGCGGACTTATTATCGGGAACCGGTATTAGAATCAACGGACCCAAGCCCTGGGACATTCAGGTCCACGATGAACGGCTTTACCGCCGATTACTCAGTGCGGCTGAATTAGGTTTGGGCGAAGCCTACATGGACGGCTGGTGGGAGTGCAAGGCTTTGGATGAATTTATTAATCGCCTGCTCAGGGCCCGGCTGGATCAAAAAATAAAAGGCAATTGGAAAACGAAATTATTTGTCCTGCAAACCAAACTGTTTAACCGCCAGACGAGCTCCCGCGCGAGTCAGGTAGGTGAACAGCATTATGATCTGGGCCATGACCTCTACCAAGCTATGCTGGACTCCCGGTTAAACTATACCTGTGCCTACTGGCGAAATGCGGAAAATCTTGATGCGGCCCAGAAAGCCAAATTAGACCTGGTGTGTAAAAAGATCAACCTCAAGCCCGGCATGACTGTGCTTGAATTGGGCTGCGGCTGGGGTGCTTTTGCCAAATATGCTGCGGAAAAGTATGGCGCTCAGGTTGTGGCGGTGAACATATCCAAAGAACAGGTTAAAATGGCCCGGGAACTCTGTCAGGGCTTGCCGGTCGACATCCGGCTCCAGGACTACCGGGAAGCTAAGGGCCAATACGATGCCGTGATTTCGATCGGAATTCTGGAACACGTGGGCTATAAAAGCTACCGCACTTATATGCAGGTAGTCGACCGCTGTCTTAAAGATGACGGAATTGCCTTTGTCCATACCATCGGTGGCAACGTCAGCACCACTCATACCAATCAATGGACTGATAAATACATCTTTCCCAATGGGATGTTGCCTTCCGTCGCTCAAATAGCTGCGGCCATGGAAGACCTGTTTGTCATTGAAGATTGGCACAATTTCGGACCAGATTATGATAAAACCCTGCAAGCCTGGTATCACAATTTTGAGCAGGCCTGGCCGGAATTGAGAGCAAAATATGGAAACCGTTTTTTTCGCATGTGGCGTTATTATCTGCTCAGCAGCGCCGGCGGTTTCCGGTCCCGCACTCACCAATTATGGCAAATCGTAATGACCAAACCCGGCCGCAAACAACCCGATTGCCGCATTACTTAAATTTCCCATGCACAATGGCTCTAAGCACTTGCGGAGGTACAATTTTACTGAATAAACTGAGTACTTCATGATTTATGCCGATGTCATTATTGTCGGTGGCGGACCGGCTGGTGCCAGCTGCGCCCGGAAATTAAAACAAAAGGGCCTTAATTGTCTGGTGCTTGACAAACAATCCTTTCCGCGACCAAAATTATGTGCCGGCTGGATCACTCCCCAGGTCTTGAAAGACTTGGAGATCGAGGTAAAGGACTATCCCCTTAGCCTGACGGAATTCAATCGCTTTCATATTCATATTTACAAAAAAGAGATATGCCTGCCGGTGCATCAATATGCCATTCGCAGATATGAATTCGATGACTGGCTTTTAAAACGTGCCGGGGTTGCGGTAAAAACCCATGATGTAAAATCCGTCAAAAAAGCAGGTAATTATTATGTTATCGACGATCAATTCCACTGCCGCTATTTAGTAGGCGCCGGCGGCACTTATTGTCCGGTCTACCGCACCTTTTTCAAGCCATCCCATCCGCGGGCTAAAGATTCATTAATAGCAACGCTTGAAGCGGAATTCCATTATGATTACCAGGATGACGACTGTCATCTTTGGTTTCTTTTTAACCAGTTACCCGGCTATGCCTGGTATGTTCCCAAAGATAATGGATACCTGAATATCGGCATCGGTGGTTTCCTGGAAAGGCTAAAAGCTAATAATGATAATATTAAAGATCAGTGGCAGGTTTTTACACGGGAATTGGCCCGGCTTTCGCTGGTGAAAAAGCTGCCGTGCGCAGCAAAAGGATATGTCTACTATATACGAAATAGCGTGGATACCTTCCAAAAGGAGCGTATATTTCTGATCGGAGACGCGGCCGGATTGGCGACCAAGGATATGGGCGAGGGCATTGGTCCGGCTATCTGGAGCGGTCGCTTAGCAGCTGATGCCATTGCTTCTGGAAAAAGATATTCCTTACAGGAGATCAAAAAACAGAGTTTTACTAAATTTTGTATTTTGACTAAACTGCTACAGCATTATTTATTCCATTAAACGAGGAGTTGACATGGAAAATAAGACCGATGATCAAAACAAAAATTTTCCAGAGGGTCATTTTATTGGCATGTGGATGGGCATCGGGGTAGCCATCTTTGCCGGTTTAGGAGTACCCCTTAGTCGGATTACGGGTCATTCCGGACTATTCGGGGTCGGGCCGGCTCTGGGGGTGGTCCTGGGTTTGCTGATCGGAAAAATCGTGGAAGACAAAAAGCGTCAGGCTGGATTGATCAGACCGCTGAATGCCACGGAAAAAAGCGCCGCAAGCATCTCATCGCCGCCGGAACAGTGGTATTCTTATTCGGAATTTTGGTATTTTTTCTAGTGCGTAACTAAACTTTCCATATAAAAATCGGGAAGGAGACAGTGTGTATTGGGAGTGCAACAAGACATAGACTCTGAAGCATTGCTGCTACTGCTCCGGCTTATCCAAGCATTCCTCTTGGTTCACAGCTATCCAGATATCTTTTCAGACAGCATTTCAATACACTACT
>CAZXFH010000105.1:0-3336 GCA_964640055.1 uncultured bacterium
TAAGGAAACCCATGCCAATGAATTTCAGGAGATCGTGACCCAATATTTTATGACCCAGCGTATCAAACCAGTTGATCCGGATAACCATCATTATGATGAATATCTGGAGAAATTAACCCTGCTGCATGCCATGCTGGTCGAGGCTATGCATTGCAAGCAAACTACAGATCTAAAAAATATTGAAGAACTAAGAGTCCTGTTGAAAAAATTCAGAGCCGCCTATTTCAAATAAACATCAACTTATCGTTTTCATTCCGAATAGTCTTAAAATTTGGGTGGTTTTGGTCAGCTTGCTGATTTGTCGGTGTGAACGGATCGATCAGGCGCTAATCCTGCACCAAAACCCCAAATTAAAACAATTGCGGTCCTTCCGCATTCAGCAGCTGGATTATGATCGACTTGTGATCGCATCTGCAGCACCTATTCATTATTCTGAAAGGTCCTTGCGATATATCCTGTTCGCTTATCAACAATATGATGGTAAAGCTGTCCGGGATACCATTTTTCCTCAGTATAATGACAGCAATACATTTACCTATCAGTTTGCTAAAAAAGTGCAGCGATCTCCCTTAACGCTCTCGCTCAGTTTTCGGTTTGTTTTTGATGATCAGGCTTTTTTCAGGACTGATACTGTTTTTAATCTCTTGAATTATCCTTATCCAAGTACTGAGGTTTTTGTCAGGAGTCAACACATATCCACGCAATGGACCAGTTTCCAGGATTTCGAGTTCCGAGATACGCTGCTCTTCTTTCATCCCACTGGCGCCCATGGACTGTATCGCTATAATCTGGGAAAGGGCAATCTCGATCAATTAGTCCCTTACACAAGCGGAAATTATATGGCCTATGCCACGGGTTATATTTTCTACGAACAACAGGGTGAACGCATAAAGCGCTATAATCTGCAAAGCGGGAAGACTGACCTGGAATTCAAGCTGGATACTTTGACATTCCAGTTTATCAGCGGCATGGCTGCTACTCAGGATCATGTTTATGTGCTGTTTCAGGATCTGCAGTGTAATTATCTCGCTGTTTTCGATTTAGATGGGGCATATCATAAAAGCATCCCATATCCAAAACGGGCCTACTTTTTGACGCTCGCAGACAGCCTGTTATACAGTGCCCGTCGCAAGGACCGGCTGATCTGTTTTGATTTGCGTACTGAGACAATATGTGACAGTCTCCTGCTGCCCTCCAATGAAACGGAAGGCTTTCGCATTGATGAGAAACATTTTTATTTTGCCGATTTTTATAAACGGATTATCGGGCGTGTCCCTTTAGCAGATATGCGCCGGCCGGAATAGGGATTTATTCCCCGATCACTTTGATTAGGTAGCGTTTGGGTCGTTTACCATCAAACTCACCATAAAAGATCTGTTCCCAGGGCCCAAAATCCATTTTACCATCGGTAATCGCCACAACCACCTCACGGCCCATAATGGTACGCTTGAGATGGGCATCGCCGTTGTCTTCCACGCTACGATTATGGCGGTAGCGGGAATGGGGCTTTTCCGGCGCCAGTTTTTCCAGCCAATCCTCAAAGTCCTGATGCAGGCCGGATTCATCGTCATTGATAAACACGCTGGCCGTAATGTGCATGGCATTGACCAGGACCAGACCCTCATTGACCTTGCTTTCCTGAACCACTTTTTCCACTTCTGGGGTTATGTTTATCAAAGCCCTTCGTTGGGGAACATTCATGGTTATGTGCTTGGTTAATGCTTTCATAGATCACCTCATTATTTTGTATTGGAATTTAACGGTTTGCGAATGGAAATATCATAATGGTCAACCCGCTGAATTTAAAAGTCTCAAACTATAAATACCAAATTTCAAGTAAATTGCTGACACCTATGGCTAAGAAAACGATCATCCATTAAATGGAGTAATAGCGCTTTCTTAGGGACTTGGTGTCTTTGAAGCATCCATAATTTTTAGGTTTGATTTAAAGCTTGATTTGATAATTTATGCACCAGAACAACACGGATTTACGATGATGGGAAAATCCCAATGAAAATTTTGATCGCTACAGATTCTTTTAAAGGCAGTCTCGGGGCTATTAAGGTATGTCGGGCCATGGTTCAGGGGGTCCGGGCTGTTTTTCCGCAGGCCGAAATTATTCAGGTTCCCTTAGCTGATGGCGGGGAAGGCACCCTGGAAGCCCTGCTGACCGGCCGGGATGGAAAAGCAGTTGAGTGTTCGGTATTAGATCCGTTGGGACACCGGATCATAGCAAAATATGGTATACTATATCCAGAGAATAGGGCAATTATTGAAATGGCACAGGCATCGGGATTGGAACTGCTGACCCCGGTTGAACGAGATCCGCTTCAGACCACCACCTATGGAACCGGGCAATTGATCCGGCAGGCCTATGCCCAAGGTTGCCGAGAATTTATGGTGGGGATCGGTGGCTCGGCTACCTGTGACGGTGGAGCTGGAATGGTCCAGGCCCTGGGTGCGAACTTTTTTGATAAAAAAGGGCGGCTTATTAAGCAACCCCTGAATGGTGAACTGATTGGAAAATGTGCGGCGGTTGATCTGAATGAATTAGAAGTAATTATGTCCCAGATCAATGTCAGGGTTGCGGCAGATGTGACCAATCCATTACTAGGGCCTCAGGGCGCCGTTTATGTTTATGCCCGGCAAAAAGGGGCTCGGGAACAGGATTTATCCCGGTTGGAAAGTAATATGTGTCATTTCTATGACCGGGTTGAAAAACAGCTGGACAGGAAAGTCAGGGATTATCCTGGTGCAGGTGCAGCCGGAGGACTGGGTGCCGGATTAATGGCTTTTTTAAATGCGGGTATACACAGCGGAGCGGAGCTTGTTTTGGAAAGCCTTAAGATCAAGAATCGGCTGGCAGCAGCTGATTTTGTGATTACCGGCGAGGGACAAATCGATGCGCAGACCAGTTATGGTAAAACTATTGCTGTTTTGTTGGCGAAAGCCCGTCAGATGTCAGTTCCGGTTTATGTCATTGCCGGGTCAGTCGCTGGAGATATCGGAAAGTTATACAATCAGGGATTAAAATACATCCTGTCGCTGGTTGACGATGAGACGGATAAAGCAACTGCCCTGGAAAATACAGCGGAATTGATCATGCAAAGAAGTCAGACGCTGTGTGTAAAAAATCAGGGCTGGAGAGATATAGATACCTGGATTTGGTCTCGATGATCAGATCGCCTAGCTAATAGTTTCCCAAACAAAAAGGTCCCCTTATCAAAGGGGGAAATAGGGGGTTGTAAAGAACGGGTAATAATCGGAGCAGATGTCAACATGCCCCAAACCCGGTTGGCTCATTGCATGCACTGAAACCGGGTTTGGCGGGTGTTC
>CAZXFH010000106.1:0-3279 GCA_964640055.1 uncultured bacterium
TATGAAAAATATTGGGAAAATTGCAACTGACTTTTCTAAATGGGATTTTTAGGTACAATTGAAAATAGTATTGATTCCGCTGATTGACAATACGGCATTTGCATTATTCTTGGCTCGATTCCAACTGGATCCGGCATTCGATAACAGTCCCATTTTTACCATTAACTATCCGCCCCTCGCCCCGGGCTTTTTTACAACGATAAATAATATTTTTCAGCCCTTCCCCTTTATCGACTGTGTCAATATCAAACCCTTTGCCGTCATCGCTGATTCGCATTAAAAATCCAAAGGCACTCTTTTCAAAAATAATCTGCACAAGGCTGGCCCTGGCATGCTTTACGGCGTTCTGGATCGCCTCCTGGGCAACACGATACAGATTCAGCATTTGCAGACTGTTCAATTTCACCGGCTGCCTGATCCTATTGAAAATTTCTATGGCCGGTCCATGATTGTTATCCGGCAGTTGTCGCTTAAACTCATTCAGGCGCAGAACCAGTTTATCCAGACTACCGTCGGTCTGTTTCATGGCCCAGATGGAATTCCGTAATTCCCGGAGGGTATTGCGTCCGAATGTACTTAAGCGATATAGAGTGTCGTTATCCCTGTTACTTGCCTGGTAAGTAAGATTGTCCAGGGAGCTGATCATAAAGGTCAAATGGGAACCGATATTGTCATGTAATTCACGGGCAATGCGCAATTTTTCATCGGACATTTTATTCTTAAGTTCACTACTTTTCAATTCCAACTCTTTGCGCATATTATTGCGCTTTAGCGTATGGAGTCGAAAGAGGCCTACGGAAAAAGCAATCAGGACGGCGATGAAACTAACTGCCAGGATCAGTTGCGACGATTTTTGGCGTAATGCCATTTCCTTCTCTGCAATTTGGCGGTCTTTCTTCTCGGTTTCATAGGCAATTTCGAGCCGGGCGATCTTTTCATTTGTGCTGATGTTCAAGATACTATCTTTATAGGCAACATACTTTTTATGGTTTTTCAAAGCCTTTTTAAAATCGTGTTTTGTTTCATAAAGCTCGGAGATTTTCAGATAACAGTATTGAATCAGGTCTTTATAGTTGTTCTCCATTGCATTTCTAAGACAATCTTCCAGATACCTTAAAGACGAGTCGGGCTGATCCATCAAAGCGTATATCTCACCATAGAGGACCAGATTAAACGTTCTGCCAAAATCGCCCTCCTCTTGTTTTCGGTACTCATCCGATGATTCAAGATATTCAAAAGCCTTATCATAATTTCCCTGCAGGGCGTAAATACCGGCGATATTATTCAGACTGAATGGAATTCCAACGGAATCCTTCAACTCGTACTTTATATCCAGGGACTTCCGGTAATATACCATGGCGCTGTCGAAATTTTCCTGCTGTTCACAAATCACACCGTAATTATCATACATGCCTGCCAGCGATCGGAGCGCCTCGATCTGTTCGGCAAGACGAATCCCCCGGCGCATATATTGCCGGGCTTTTCCCAGATCACGTTTTCTGAGTTGGTATCCGTACAATCCATAAATCGAAGCCAGCTGGGATAACGAATCAAGGTCCTCAAATATCTGAATGGCCTGCAGACTGCTGGCCGTATTTTTTTCGAAATCACCCTGTAAATTATAGGCAATACTCAATTTTGATAAACCCTGCGCCTCCCCAAATCGATAATCAATTATTCTGGCCGCTGCAACGTTCTGTTCTAAACTATCAGTTGATGCCTGCAGGTTATTAACAATATAATCATAAGTCATCGCGTTGACTGCATCTATCTTTTGCCTGTCGGTTTGTGCATTTACGGAAATCAGCACAACCGATAATAACACAACGCCTAATTTCATAACAAATATCTTTGGATTCATGGCTTACATATAGATCTATTGAATGTTTTTAACCTAATCAATTCATAAGCCTAAATTACCCCTTAGGGCTGCATGTCCGATTTTCAGCGGACTGTGGTATTTCCCCGTCGGTTGCCGGGCTCTTAACAGGAAAACAGTCCTTCTGTCCCAATGACACCTGTTCGAAAAGATTATGGCTAATGATCCCGCAGTGTAAACTGTGTACTGAAATCTCGGCCACCTCGCAGGCCTTAAAATATCTGGCGCCGTTGCTATGTGCTTCTTCGATCAAATCTACGATCTCCTGCCGGATTGCCGGAGGAATCAGACGTCTCCGATTTCCCTCGTAAGATCGTCCAGCTTTTTTCTTAACACGAATAGCGCGGCGGCTTCCGCCAGGGCTTTTTCCTTCCTGTTTAACTCTCTTTCCAGCTCACGGGTGCGCCTCTGTCGCGTTTTCAGTTCTTTGTCCTTTTTATCATTTCTGTCTTTGATCATTTGATCCCATAAGGTTAAATATTCCGAGTGAAGACCTCTCTCCCGTAGAAAACCACCCAGATCTTCTTCTGAGAGTCGCGCCAATTCCATCCCGCCTTAGCGGGATATTTCTCTTTTGGACGGCAAATGTGTGGACTCTTCTCATCTGTCTCTGAAGTCAATTTAACACTTTTACTCTGTTCTTTCCAATTCCGAATCGTTTGCTCACTGATTCCTGTCTCTTTGCTTATGCTCCGAATACTCCTATACTTTCAGGTGGTAGGACTCTCTTTAAAATACTAACTCTTACTGATCACGAATACTTCATGTTGTTATTCGTATAATATGTCATTGGTTTTAAAAAATTTAGTAGCCCGTTTATCTATCATTTACTCTATACTCAAAATATCGGGTTAAAAAACAATTCAAAAAAAGCCTCTAGACAGTTCTCAACAAAATCTGAAATTAATCTGAGGTGTGCCGTAATAATTGCATTTCAAAACCGCTATTTGAAATACGTTAAACCATTTTACTTTTTAAATCAAGACTTTAAATCCTGACAGGAAAAACATTTAACCAGCGCAACTATATTGTATCCAAACTATAAACCATCTAACCATAATAAAAATGCCCTCCTGGGGGCGATAGTGAGGGTACGGAATGATGAGCAAAATAATGTCTCGGTATGGTTTGGGATAGCTAAGTAGGGATATTTCTGTTTATGGCTACTTTTTAGTTAATCCTATAATAACTATATTCAGGCCCAGATAACTTTACATACCCCCTCTATATCCAAATAGCGCTTCCCCCGGCTAGTCGGGACGGCCCGAGCCACACCCCCTTTCCCGTCGATAACCGGCGGGATTTTCTATGTAGCAGGAAATTCAATTGAAGTTCAGCGTTGCTATGGCTAAGCTATATTATGAATATATGGCAAAAATTACGGCCGGGCTTACTTTTTT
>CAZXFH010000107.1:0-3181 GCA_964640055.1 uncultured bacterium
AGGGACACCTTTAGCTACCTTTTTCTGATCCATAAATGGGATTTTTAGGTATAATAAAAAATTTTATTAATTATGTCAATAGTAAATCAGAAATAGTTCTGAAAATCGAATACCCCCTACCTTTGAATGGCAGCGGCTTATCAGCGAAATAATCGGATCAGCGCTCACCCAAAACAGGTCAGAATGGTTGCTTAACAAAATACCCTGAGTCCCCCATAAAGAACCCAGGGTATCTGCAAAACCAACCTGATATTAAGTGACTGATTCTCCTAACCGCTGCCTCTGAGCAGCTGCGGTTTGACGTGCTCTTTTGCCAGTGATATTGCAACGGCATTTTTCAGTAAATATCCACTTTTCTGAGTTCAAGCTTGAAATTTTACAAAATATTTCAGAAATATTACACATGCGGACTTTCATGAAAAAGTACGATATCAGCCAATATCTGATGATAGTACTGACCGGCTTTCTGATCAGCTGTACCTCACCCACCGAATTAGAGCTGGATCCCGACCGATCACTGCCCCAAAATAATACTTATATTGTGGAAGAATATGTCACTCAGGATGGCAAGCCGCAAGTATCACAAACGGTCTATTTGTATATCAAAGATTATCAGTATACCCGCCATCAAACCACTTTTACCTGCGTAACTAATTTTCAGGGTTTTTATCGTTTTACGGTGACTTATAATGATTGGAATTATATCCTGGCCAGTCTGTCTACCAGCGGGATCTATAAAAATATCAAAATACGGTTCGGGAAAGTGGCACGGGTAGATTTTGAGCTGTGAATGCACAAATATTGACGCTCGTAAATATACTAAATGTCATTTTGAAAGGTCGCTTGGGATTCTCGGAATTCTTAAAATATATGGCTCGCTTAGCCGTCTTGGGGTTCTTAGTTGTATCGGCGCGCTATGTTCAGATGGGCTTCAATGTCGCTTGTGAAGAGCGAAACTATCGACGGGAAGTCCGCTCAGAATCGATCTGAAGCCCCTTAAACGGCATTTTACCACCAATAAAGAAAGAGCCCTCTCGTCGGGAGGACTCTCATTTGAGAGGTATGATACCTGCACCTCCAAAACCGCATTTTTAAGTGCCTGATACTCAGCAAGTTACAGCGCCGCTTTTTCGCCTATGAGACCTGGTTTTGCAGGGACTACCAATGAGTGGAATTCTATTATCGTAAATGTATACGCCGATTTTTATCGTAAATATATGCGCCTATTGACATAATCCAATCGCTTCATCTTTAAGGCAAACTCCACATCACTACGGGATAAGCGCTCTTTACACATCTGGCACTCCTTGTAATTACCAGATGTGAATTTAATACAGCCAAACCTGCAAAATGACGCTATATTCCGGCCAACTTTAACCCCGAAAATCGTAAAAGTATGCGCCGATTCTGTCGTAATTTAATACGCCGTTTAACACAGTATTTTCGTGGTATAGGATGTATAAATCCAAAATCAACTTTTCCCTGAAAGAACGGCAATCCATTACCTTTATCGTTATAGCTTGATGATGGTTGCGATTGCCCCATGATAATTTCGGCTACTTCCTTAATGTTTGCCATATCCCTAAACCAACACGTTTAGCACATCAAAGAGAGCGGTATTAACCTCAAATTTTTCGACTCGGATAAAGGTGCAATTATTGGTAATTTTCAACCTGTCTTGTTTATCATGTCGAATTTTTCCGTTTTTTTCGACATGACACTAATCTTGTGTCGAAAATCCATGCTTTTATCGACATGTTATTCCCTCATAAACAGTTGTAATAGGGGCTTGTTGATATAATAGTTAAACTTTTTAATTCTGACGCGCTCTAAAAACTCTCCCTCTACCAGACGGTCCAGGTACTTGGCTGCTGTTTGTCTATGAACTCCCAAATCCTTCTCGAGGAACTCTATTTTTGTGTAGGGATATTTGAACAGATTGTTCAATAAATCCTGCGAATAGAACTTGAATTGAGAACGGATACGCTGTTTGTAATCTTGCTTCAACTCCCTGATAGCATGGATTATTGCAATGGTTTCCCTGGACGTCGCTTCCACGCCTTTGAGCATCCAGAAAATAAAAGTTTCCCAGTCATTTTCATCCCGGACTTTTTGCAGCAAGTGGTAATAGTCTGACTTATTCCGGATAATGTATTGGCTAAGATAAAGTACGGGGATATCCAGAAATTCCTTGTGAACTAGATAAAGAATATTAATGATTCTTCCTGTGCGTCCATTGCCGTCATAAAACGGGTGGATAGATTCAAACTGATAATGGATTATCGGCATTTTAATGAGCGGGTCAATGGGATAAAGGTCATCCTGATTCATAAAATTTTCCAGATTATCCATCAAACGAACGATCTCATCATAATTCTGGGGCGGGACATAAATTGTTTCCCCGGTAGAATCATTCTTAAGAGCAGTACCGGGGAGCTGTCGATATCCGGCATTGTTTTGTATTATTTCCGATTGAATCTCAAGTATATGATTCTGGGTAAAGAGATTACTCTTTTTAATTTTTTCATAACCAATACGCAAGGCGCGGGCATAGTTTTGCACCTCTTTGGCTGCCGGATTTTTTACCAGATCTTCAAACAGGGACTCTTTGTAAAGTTCATCATGGGTTGTAATAATATTCTCCACGGCGGAACTATCTTTTGCTTCTAACAGTGGTAGGGTTGCGATCAGGATATCCTGGTTGGGAATCGTCTTCGATATGCCTTTCAATTCCGCTAAATACCGACTGGCGGCGGTTAACTGACGTAATACCGACTTGGTTTCTACATCAATATCCGGTGGTAAGCTCTTTACAGGTAAATCTTTCAATCCCTTTCTCCTTCTTTGGAATACATTATAAAATTTCTTCAATTAAAGCAAGCATTTAAACCATCCTAGATTCCTATTGCTCCCGGACCCCCGGATAATGATAGGACGGATCAATGGTGAATTTCTCCCGGTCCGGGTGGGTGCAAAAACCAGCATCACCATAGAAGATCCGGTAGGGGCAGTGCTTCTTTTTCGACAGGCATTCATACAGTCGTTCGGGAGTAAAACTGATATTCTCGGTAATACATTCTTCCCGACGTTTTTTAACCATGGTTTTCATAAAAACCTCCTGGTTATCAGTTAAGTAGTGTCAAAAGTTTTTCAATTATTTGTACCTTAATTCATTTATAAT
>CAZXFH010000108.1:0-3107 GCA_964640055.1 uncultured bacterium
ATTATATATATAATAATATGGTGTTAAAGGAAAATAACAATAACGAAAATCGGGTTATCCTGATCGGAGTCGTTACCACGCCTGAGGAACGCGGAGAGATAGACGAGCATCTGCAAGAATTAGGTCTTCTGGCGTCTACCCTGGGATACCAGGTAATTGATTCTCAGGTGGTGCAGCGCGATAAGATCAAACCTGCCACCTATATTGGCAGCGGTAAGATCGCCGAACTAAAAGATATAATTGCTACCTCTGAAATAGAACAAGCCATTTTTGATAATGATCTCTCACCATCTCAGACCCGTAATTTACAAAAAGGATTGCGTGCGGAGGTGCGGGATCGCAGCGGTATTATTCTTGATATATTTGCCAAACATGCCCGCACACGGGAAGCTAAAACGCAAATAGAACTGGCTACACTGGAATACCTGCTGCCCCGTTTGACCAAGCGCTGGACACACCTGGAGCGTCAGATCGGAGGTATCGGTGTCCGCGGGGGTGGCGGAGAAACCCAGATAGAAATTGACCGCCGGCTTATTCGGGACCGGATTGTACAATTAAAAGGGGAACTTCGGAAAATAAAAAAACGACATGCTGTGCAGAGCAAACACCGTGATAAGGAATATAAAGTTGCTCTGGTGGGATATACCAATACAGGTAAATCGACTCTGATGCAGATCCTTACGGACACTAAGACTGTGATAAAAAATGAGCTCTTTGCTACCCTGGATACCACTATTCGTAAATGTGATTTGGATAAGAATCACCAAGTGCTGCTGAGTGATACGGTGGGATTTATTCGTAAACTGCCGCCTGATTTAGTGGCCTCTTTTCGCACAACCCTGAAAGAAGTTGAAAATGCAGACCTGATTATCAAAGTCAACGATATCAGTTCGCCACATTGCTTTAAGCAGCTGCATACGGTCAACAAGGTGCTTAGGGATTTGGGTGTCGTTCATACACCTGAAATTGTTGTATTTAATAAAATCGATCAGTTGGACCGATCGAGTTTTAAACAGGCCCAACAGGATTATCCGCATGCTATTTTTCTGTCCGCTTTGAAACACTTGCGTATCGATCAACTAAGGGATGCCATTCTGCAGGAGTTAAAGGATGAAGAGACACAGATACGGGTGAAAATACCCTCTCGTGATATTGATGGTTTGGTTACGCTCAGGGATAACACTAACATTCTGCGTGAAAATTGGAATGCTGAAGCGGCGGAGATCGAATTAATTAGTTATAAACGGGTCTGGGACCACCTGAAGAAGCGTTTGTCCAGTAATGTTGAGGTTGAAACCTTAGGTTAAATAAGCCGGGAAGCCCTTGATTTTCTTTAAGGCTTTCAATATTTTCAAGAAAGGTGATTGCCGTTATGAATAATAATGAAAAAGTACGCAAACCCACGGTAGACGGAATGTTTTATCCCGGGAATGCAAAGCGGTTAAAAAGCGATATACAGCATTATTTAAAAGAGGTCAAAGATCTTTCCGTATCACCGGAAAAATTATATGGCCTCATCGCTCCCCATGCGGGATATCCCTATTCCGGGCCAGTGGCTGCCTTCGGATACCAACTTCTGAAGAATTATAGTTTTGAACATGTGGTAATCATTGCGCCCAGTCACCGGGAGTTTTTAGATGGCTTCTCGGTCTATCCGGGTGATTATTACGAGACACCCTTAGGTCAGGTGCCCCTTGATACACCGCTGAGAGATACTCTTGTCGATTCAACTGCCAGTATTTCCAGTAGTGTAGCCGGTCATCGGTCCGAACATTCCCTGGAAGTACAATTACCCTTTTTACAAGTGGTACTGGAGCAGGAGTTTAAATTATTACCGATTATTATGGGACAGGCCAATTTGGACCAAATAGAAATCCTGGCCAAAGGTCTGAACGAGCTGTCTAACCAAGCCGAATTTGTGGTTATCGCTAGCTCTGATCTTTCACATTATCATCCCTATAATGAAGCAGTGAAAAAGGATAAAAACTTGATCAAGGCCCTTGAGGCTTATGACCTGCAACGTTTGAAGAAGGGCTTTAGTACCCAAGCTCTGGAAGCGTGCGGATTGGGACCGATTCTCACCATGCTGCTGTATGCCCATCTCCGCGGCCAACCGGCTTGCAAGGCGCTGGATTACCGCAATTCCGGTGATACGTCCGGTATGAAAGACCAAGTTGTGGGATATGTTTCTGCCGCTGTGTTTGAGAAATAACCCCTTGCCTAATATCCACCCTATTCATAATATTTTGTTACCGATTTATTTTTATAATCCCGAATTTCATTGGTTATGAGAAAAAAGGGAGAGGCCTTCAGTTTATGTGGCGCTGGAAAAGTGGGAATTGCCCTATCCTTTCAATTGTTCCGTATTGGATATCAACCCCGTTTAGTCTGGAACCGATCGCCTGAAAAACTCATAAAAGCAGTGCAACTAGTCCCTTTTAACAAATCAACCACTACTATTAAAGATATTCACAATCCGGGAAACTGGCTTATTATTGCAGTGAGTGAGAGTGCGATTACTAGAGTCGCCAGGGACTTAGCTGCATTAGATGTGGATTGGTCGGGGGTAAAAGTATTTCACACGTCAGGCTTCTATGCCGCCGATGTGTTACATCCGCTGCGTGCCCGTGGTGCCAAAACCGGAGCCTTGCATCCGGTAATAAGTGTCCCCAGTGCAGTACAGGGTAAAATTTCTTTAGCTTTGGCGACCTATACCTGTCAAGGTTATTTAGCGCCAGAACTATTGAAACTGGTTGCCCGAATCGGCGGAAAAGGATTCCGGGTATCTGTTGAACAAAAAAAAGTAATTCATGTCGCTGCGGTGTTGTTGAATAATTATTTAATGGCCACAATTGCCGGTCTGCGGGAACTGGGTGAGCAGGTGGAGTTAGAATCCGTGACTAACCATCAGATATTGGACCCGATAATTCAACAGACCTTGAGGAAAGCTTGGACCCAAAATATAGATGAAACAATTACCGGGCCGATCGCCAGAGGTGATCGGAAAACCGTCGCCGGACACCTGGAAGCACTGGCGGATTTTCCCGGTTTACAAAACATATACAGAACTCTGGCGCGTAACCTGTGTCAAAGATTAGCGGCGAAAG
>CAZXFH010000109.1:0-3057 GCA_964640055.1 uncultured bacterium
GAAAAACATTTACTTTTCCGGCATCCAGTATTTCATCAATCTGTTTCTTATTGGTTCGCTTTTCCTTTGGTGTAAACCTGCTGTGGCTATATTCGCGGATCCGGTGGGCCTCATCACATACAATAACATCGACAGAATTTTTTTCTGCGTTCATATAACTGTTAAAATATTTGAACTGAACAGCACCTCTGTTACCAATAATTCGCCTGAGTGTCTGAGTGAATGCCCTTGATCCGGTTGCATAATGAGTATTATACCCCTCTTTTAACAATTGAGCCATCACATTTATAGCTATGACCGATTTTCCGGTACCTGGACCACCATTGATAAGAACAACAGATTTTCTGGAAAGATCAAAACCGGTACGTGCCGCTGTCATAATACGGTCAAAGGCAACAAGTTGTTCATCCAGAAGTGTGAATTTATCATTTTCATGAATAACATCGGCAACATGATCCATCAATTTTTTACTCGGCCTGTACTCACCATATTCAATTACTTCTAGAATCGGTAAGCCTTCACCCTTTTCTAAATAAGATTGTAAAAATTTTTTAAATATATTAACATCCTGTTCAGTAAAAATCGGCGATTCTTTCAAGTAATCGGAAAATTTATTTTCTTTTAGAGGATCTTTTGGTACAAAAGAATAATTATGCAGATACGAACAAGCTTTTAAGTCAATAGGCGTATTAACTTCATAAAAAGATGTATGCCCTTCCTGTAGATATGTTGCATACTGACTCACCTGAACAGAGGGATGTAAAACCTCACGATTCGCACCACTTACCCAGGTAAGCACCTCACGTTCACCGTCAGTTGGATGACTTTTTTCCCATTGTTTCAGTTCGACAATCACTGCATATTTTTTATCCTCTTTACTTTTTCCGGTTATCATACAGTCGAGTCTTTGTGAGCTTAAAGGCAACTGATATTCCAGAATTATACCATGATCTTTAAGGTCTGAATAATCTATAATCTGACTCATAGCTCTTAGTGAATTCTTCCAAGACCTGCATTCTGCCGGAGATGGTTTGTAACCAAACGCATTAAAATATGCCCTGCTTAAATCCTCTGAAATTCTATTATGGATACTATCATCAATAAACTGCACAGTATTACCTGAATATAATTTCATTTTTCAAACTCCGTATATTTACGGGCATTATTCCAAGCCTTATCAACTGGATATTTTTCTTCATTTATTTTTAATTTTTCTTCTGCGGCTAGGATAGGGTCTATACCCAGTTGAAAGGCGATTCTTAACAGATAGATTTGTATATCACCGATCTCATTTTTTACAGCTTTCAGCTTACTTTTTCCAAGATTAAAACTGTCTTTTTCTTTAAGCCACTGAAATATTTCAAGCAGCTCGCCACTTTCTGCAGCAAGAGCCATGGCTAGATTTTTAGGGGAATGATATTGTTCCCAGTTACGAACCTTTGCAAAATTATTAATTTTTTCATTCAGTTCTTCGATTCTGTTTTTTTGCATTGGATAACACCTGTTCTTCATTAACAGATTATACTTTCAGGACTGATATCCATGAAAATATATCATGTTAATATTTTTTAATTAAAATGGTTAATATCATACAAATACATATAATGGTATAAATCAAATTCAATAGGTATCAAAACAAATCTCTTCTGTTCTTTTTAGTGAGATATCTTTCGGGATCAGAATTGAATACCATAAACATAGTTATTTATACATTAACAATATCGACTTAACAAATCAATAGTTAAAATACAATCAACATACTGGTCCTTAATTTATTCTAAGAACATAATGACAGAAATGATTTTACAATAATAGCATACAGGCATTTATACGGTAATGCTATTTAATATAAATATTTATCTGGGTGGTACCCCCAACAGGATTCGAACCTGTGCACCCGGCTCCGGAGGCCGGTGCTCTATCCAGCTGAGCTATGGGGGCGTTAAAGAGCCTTTGAAATTACGAGAAATCAGTTAATTTCGCAATCGGTTTATCATGATCAATCGTAAGGCGTGGGCCGGCGGATTACTCTTTTTTATCCGGGGTATAATCCGGATAGAGTTTGCGCATACAATCCGGGCAAATGCCGTGGGAAAGGTCGGCTTCGGTATGGGTGTACAGGTATGCTTCCAACTGGTTCCAGAAGCCATCATCGTCACGGATCTTTTTGCAATTGGCACAAATGGGCACAATGCCTTTCAGGGTCTTCACCTCCTGCAGTGTCTTGGTCAGTTTCGCCACTGTATCGCGCAGTTTATCCAGGTTGCGGCTGTTGTAAAGCGCAATGGCAGCGAATTCGGCAAAGGCCTCGGCCATTTCAGCATCCCGTTCGGTAAAGTCGCCGGGTTTATTGGCCAGTCCCATCAGGCCGACGGTTTTTCCTTCGATATTGAGGGGTGCGAACATGACATTTCGCATATCCACATGTCCCTCGGGCAGGAATTGGGTCCATTCGGTATGCATGAAATCATTATGAAAGACAGGCTTGCCGCTCTGATAGGACTGGGCGCGCAGACCGCGGATGGGCATGGGAAGTTCCGGATCCACTTCGCATTTCAGACCGCCGGCATCCAGGAAGAGGAGCTCATTTTCCTGACCGTCTTCGGAAAGCAGGGCCACGTAGCCGGCCGTGGCCCGGGTGATCTGTTTGGCCTGATCGAAAATGGCGCGGGCTGATTTCTGGAAGCTGGAATATTTCAGCACGGCCCGGGAGGCCAGCAACAGGGAGTGCAGCTCGGCTTCCCGTTGCTGGTATCGCGCTTCAATTGATTTTACTTGATCCATGACAGAGTCATCCTTTTATAGTTTTTTTGTTTTTTAAAAAGTAAGGCAATTTGCCTTGCTTTAAAAATAACCAATCTGTGTTAATTATTCAATGGGGCGGATGGCTGAGAGGTTCCACCGCAGCGCAGCGTGACCAGACCAGAATAGGTCCCCCCTATGAAAGGGGGGAAGTGAAGGGGGGTGTCATACAATCAGCAGTTCTTTTGATTACAGTTCTTACAACCCCCTTTATCCCCCTTTGATAAGGGGGACCGTATAACGCTCGCCCGCAAC
>CAZXFH010000110.1:0-3017 GCA_964640055.1 uncultured bacterium
TCATATATAAAAAAAATCCCGACCGAAGGGCCGGGATTTTTCCTCGAGGAGGGGGCGTGGGGTGTGGGGTACGAGGTCTAAAAAATCTGACGATAAATGTGGCAATAAGGAGCACCGTTATTTTTTTCATAGTAATCCTGATGATACTCCTCAGCTTCCCAGAAATCCGTGGCTGGCGTTACTTCGGTGGCCACTTCATATCCCTTGTGCTTTAATTCTTTGATCAGATCTAGGGCAATTTTTTTCTGCTCATCATTCTGGTAAAAAATTGCCGAGCGGTATTGTTCCCCAATATCAGGACCTTGCCGGTTTTCTTGACTAAAGTTATGGGTTTCGAAAAAAAGTTCTGTCAAATCTCGATAGCTAACTTTATCCGGATCATAGGTTACCTGTAAGGCTTCAGCATGGCCGGTATTCCCGCGACAGACTTGTTTATAAGAGGGATGATTGGTATGGCCTCCGGTAAATCCAACCTGGGTATTCAGCACGCCATCTATCTTTTTAAAATGATATTCAGTACCCCAGAAACAGCCAGAGGCAAATATAGCTTTCTGGGTCGTGGCTGTTTTTCCGGGTTCTGGTATGAAATTCATGGATATGGAATTTACGCAATGGCGGGTGTTTTTATCTGTAAAACCTTCGCCTGCGAATACATGCCCCAAATGGGCGCCACAGTTGGCACAAGTGATTTCTGTACGGATACCGTCTGCATCCAGGGACAGTTTCACTGCCCCAGGTATTGCATCATCAAAACTGGGCCAGCCACAACCCGCATCAAATTTATCCTCAGATCTAAATAAAGGTGCATCACAGCATTTACAAGTGTAAGTTCCTGCTTCCGAGTGCTGGTAGTACTCACCGGTGTAAGGACGCTCTGTGCCTTTATGAATAATAATCTGTTGTTCTTCAGGGGTAAGTTGATTGTATTTCATGGTATCCTGTCCTTGTATTATTTGCAAGAGAATAAATATGAGTATGAAAAGTCCCAATTTATGATTAAGCATTTCAACGCTCCTGTTCAATCTTGTAACAAACTCACTATGTTAGATACAGTTCCCTACCATTTAGCTACAAACTTTTTCAAATATTAAATTGTATGACTGTATTACTCTGAATATCAATTTTCATAGTATTTTCCTAGAATTCTAAGAAAGGATATCAGACAAATACTTTTACACTATAATTGTCAATAGCATATAAAAAATAAGGGGTTGCCTGAAAACAACCCCTTATTAATACGATTCTTTTATCGGTATTTATTGATGACTACTTCAGAAGCACACTGCGTCTAACAGCACTGAATTGACCGGTTTCCATGCGGATTAGATAAATGCCAGAAGGTAAATCGGATGCATTCCACTGGATACGGTACTGTCCGGCCTGTTTGTATTGATCCATGAGAGTGGTAACTGACTGTCCCAGGATATTATAGACTGTCAGGGTCACATGTTCACTAGTGGGGATATTGAAGCGGATAGTCGTAACCGGATTGAATGGATTGGGATAGTTTTGCTTTAATTGATAGGCCGTTGCAACAGGTGCTTTTTCCGGATTATCCGTTGCCACCGTACCGGTTTCGCCCTTTACCGCCAGTGCGCTGAAGTGGGCTACTGAAGAGTAGATTCGATTGAAGTTTTCATCGACGATAATATTACCTATACCGGTGGTATCAAAAACAACGCTGTCATCAACCATTTCCGCAAAGTAGAGTCCCAAAGTGTTGGGATCAATACCCAGATTATTTAGCAGACCGCGTTTATAAATCAGGCCAACATATAAAGGAGTGTCAAAATAGTAAGGTTCCTGAACTGTATCCGCTAATATTACCTTGAATTCAATACCGGCGATGACGCCCTCATGGTTGTAGGAGACGCCTTCACCGGTGACATGTGCGAAACCCGGCAAACTGATGTGGATACGAATGTCGTCCGACAAACTGCCGACCGGAAAATAAACACCACCGCCATTCAGCACATTCATGGGATGGGGTAAACCACCGATTTTCCACAATTCGCCTTCCTTTAAAACCTGCATTACATTATACCCTTGAGGATTGGGGGTGTCACGGGTGATGGTTATCTGGTTCAGTGTGGTGGAGTCGGTGACCGCTTCCTGCACAATGATCATGGCATTGCCATCATATGCGCCCACTTGCGCATGCAGGATAACAAATCCGGTGGTATCGGCTGTAAAAAGGCCGGCAGAAGTGATTGTTCCGATCTCCATGCCTTGCATGTACCAGCTGTCGGCCACTGTATCCTGGTAACCACCGGCACTATCTTTCCAAAAAACCTGGTACTGGATTTGACTGCCAACCGTTACCACGGTATCCTGTGGCCAGAGCACAACGCGGTTCTGATACTGATAATCCTCTTCCTCATCCTCTTCTGAGATGATTTTGATCAGTGTCCAACTTTCCAGTGTGTCCAGGGTTGCGGTTACCATTACCTCTCCGATATCCAGGGCATACAGCATACCGGTTTGAGAGATAGAAGCCAGAGAGTCGGGAATTACTGTCCAAGTCGCGGTGGTATCGTGGCTGACCTCGTTGGTGTCGATGTAAAAGACTTCCAGTTGCAAGGAATCGCCTGCGACAACCTCCTCCTGTTCATGCTTGATGACCAGTTCCGGGAGTTCCTGATCCTCCGGATAATCATCTTCCTCATCCGTTTTAACTTCCACCTCAACAGAATCAACCAGTGTATCCAGGGTAGCATGGATCCAGCCGTTACCCACTTTTTCTGCAAAAAACACACTGTTTGTGTTGATCGTACCCAAAGAATCAGGGGTGATTAACCAGGATGCCATGGTATCAATCGGTACATTGTTGGTATCATGGTAAACCACTTTTAGCTCCAGAGAATCACCCACATTCAGCTCAATCTCCTGAGGCTGAATGACAATCTTGGGTCCCAAAACATTCCCTTGAGCGGCCAAGGGAATTACCAATGCAAGGAGCAATGGTAACAGCATTAACTTAGTAACATTTTTCATAATTTTACCTCCGTTCCATTTCT
>CAZXFH010000111.1:0-3013 GCA_964640055.1 uncultured bacterium
TAAAATGAGTATTTATGAAAGTATCTTATAGATATATATGCATTGGTGCTTAATAAATAAACAGTAAAAACAAACCTATAAACTAAGTAAAATCAATCTTGTTAAACGGACGGGACCCAGAATAAAATATATCCTGTTTATTGAGGTCCTTTATAACCAAGCGTTACAGTAGAGGTGGTAGAACATCAGCCAATTCCCCTTGGAAAATGATCAGTAATTCCCTTAAATTGTATTAAGATGAAGGACACCTTGAAGACCCTCTATTATGAAAAGATCCTGTGGCAACAAGGCAAGACTGTTGTGGCCGGTATTGATGAGGCCGGACGGGGTCCTTTAGCCGGTCCGGTAGTAGCGGCTGCCGTCATTTTTGACCGGGAAACTGAAATTATCCCTGAAATCAATGATTCAAAGAGCCTTTCCGCCAAAAAACGGGCCAGTTTAAACCAGATTATCCTCAAGCAAGCCAGAGCAGTTGGTATTGGCAGCGTAGATCCGGAGGAAATCGATCATATTAATATTCTGAACGCCACTTACAAAGCCATGCGACAAGCCGTGGGCCGTTTGCATCTACCTGTTGATTTTCTGTTAATCGATGGGCGTCCACTGCCCGATAAAATTTATTCACACAAGGCAATTCCTCAGGGCGATAAGCGGTGTTATTCTATCGCGGCCGCTTCGATCATAGCAAAGGTCTATCGCGATCAACTCATGGAACAATATGACCACCTTTTCCCGATCTATAATTTTAAAATCCATAAAGGCTATGGTACCCCTCAGCATTGCCAGCTAATCAAAAAACATTTACCCAGCCCGATTCACCGCAAATCTTTTCAACGGGTGAAAGAATATTATGAGCAACTATTTTATTCCCCTAATCGGCGTTTGATTGGTCGCTACGGTGAAGATTTGGCCGTATACCATCTCTTTAAAAAGGGGTACCAGATTCTGGAACGTAATTTTCATTTCGGTGCCTTTGGTGAGTTGGATATTATCGCATGCAAGGAGGAGACCCTGTGTTTTATCGAAGTCAAAACACAGCGACGGCCGGGATTCGCACCACCGGAAACCTGGGTTAATATACAAAAGATGGAGCAGCTGGGTCAGATCGCCGATGGATATTTATCTGAACATCCGGCCCCTAATCTTGACTGTCGCTTTGATGTAATAACCGTCCATTTTCAACGATATAATACAAAAATCAAACACTATAAGGATGCTTTTCGGTTATGAACAGATTCACCATACTGTTAGTCGCGATAATTATATTTACAAACACTATTTCTCCGGCTCAGCCTTTTGAGGCCGGCCAAAATGGAGTTATTGTTTGCGCCTCTGACATTGCCGCGGACATCGGCATTGCCATTATGAAAAAAGGTGGTAATGCCATTGATGCTACTGTAGCCGTGGGATTTGCATTAGCGGTCTGTTGGCCAGAGGCCGGCAATATTGGTGGCGGCGGGTTCATGCTGATCCGGTTTCCAAAAGGGGATACAAAATCTATTGATTTCCGCGAAAAAGCCCCGGGAGCTGCACAGCGCAATATGTACCTGGATGAGCAGGGAAATCCCAACCCACCTTTGAGCAGAATGGGTCCTTTGGCCGCCGGAGTTCCCGGCACCGTAGCCGGTTATCATTTAATATGGTCACGATATGGCCGTTTATCCTGGCAAGCGCTATTAAAGCCGGCCATCCAACTGGCCCATCAGGGCATTCCGGTGACTTACCACATACATAAGGGGCTAGAAAGAAAACGAGCTGTTATGCAGCAATTCCCCAGCAGTATGCAAATGTTTTTCCCAGCAGGCAAAACACCCCAAATCGGGGATACGCTTCAATTTCCTCAATTGGCTAAAACACTAACCCGTATTGCTGAATATGGTGCCGTTGATTTTTATCAAGGGGAAACCGCAGCAAAATTAGCACGCTGTATTCAGGAAGCAGGTGGCATTATCAGCTATGCTGACCTGATGAATTATCAGGCATTGGAAAGGGATCCGGTTCGGTGCTCCTATCGCGGATATGATATCTTTAGTATGCCGCCTCCCAGTTCCGGCGGTATTTGTTTGGCACAAATATTAAAAATAGTAGAAAATTTCTCTTTGTGTAACCATGGATTTCATGCTCTAAAAACAATTCAAGCCTTGGTAGAAGCAGAGCGACAGGCCTATGCCAACCGGGCACACTTCCTGGGTGACCCGGATTTTGTTGATATACCACTTGATTATTTGATCAGTGATAGTCTGAATGATCGCTTGGCCAGGCAGATCGATTTCAAAAAGGCTGCTGCTAGTGTAAACGTAAAACATGTTATCGATCCGGAAAGCGAACAAACCACCCACTTCTCCATACTAGATAAAAACGGTTTGGCAGTGGCGGTTACTACAACTCTGAACGGTAGTTTCGGCGGTGGTTTTGTAGCCGGCGAGACAGGCGTATTACTGAACAATGAAATGGATGATTTTTCTGTTAAACCCGGCTATCCCAATATGTATGGGCTGGTTGGTGCCGAAGCCAATGCCATTGAACCGGGTAAGCGAATGCTCAGCTCTATGTCCCCCACGATTGTCTGTCGCAATGACTCGCTTTACTGGCTCCTGGGGACACCGGGGGGTGCCACCATTATTACCTCAGTCGCCCAGGTCATTATTAATTTAATCGATTTCAATATGTCGCTTCGGGATGCCATAACCGCGCCCCGTTTCCATCATCAATGGCTCCCGGATATCGTTCATTTTGAAAAGGCATTTTTATCTCCGGTCTTGAAAGCTGAACTGGAAAATAAAGGCTACACTATAGTAACCCGGGGTCACATCGGTGATGTAAATGCGATCGAAGTTAATTATCAAACCCATTGCTACCTCGGTGTGCCTGACTGGCGGCGGCAATCAACCGTCAGTGCCTATTGACTGCGCAAAGACATTATAATATTTAGCCTGGATATTTGTATTCTACTAACCAATGAATAGATTTTATCACATTTGGCTAAATCAACTTACATCTTTTTTTCGATATA
>CAZXFH010000112.1:0-2962 GCA_964640055.1 uncultured bacterium
CATCCGGTCTTGAGATCCTCTTTCATTCTTTCATAAAACTTTTGACACTACCAGTATTAGACACAGCTGGCCGGTTTTTGGAATCCGGCAATTTTGGATGCTTTCTTCAGCGGTCCACCCGGAAAGAGATCATATAATTCCTTAGTAGGGATATCGCCTACTTTTTTTATTCGGCGAATACTGGGCAGCTTACCTTTGGCTTCATAATCCTTTTGCAAGAAATCGATCACTTTCCAGTGATCGTCTGTTAAGGAATCAATTCCGACTTCCTGAGCCAGTTCGGCAGCCATTTCTTTGGTCCATTGGGTATGATCAGTCAGATAACCTTCCTCATCTACCTGGACAGTTTTACCAGCGATTGTCTTTTCAGGCATAATAAACTCCTCTTTATTTATTGTTGTATTTTTTTACCTAATTTACTCATTTGCGTAGGAATTCCCGGCATAGGTAATCCTTTTAATAATATATGCCAATAAATCCATTTAAAAGCCAACTTCCCCAAGTGATTTAGGCGTGATTCTTTCAGCAGTGGCAATGGTCCGATTAGGGGCAGGGGAAATCGTCCGCGTACCGGATCCACATTATAATTGAAATCAATCAGGAAGGCTTTGCCGTACCCGGATTCAATAAAACAATTGGCATGACCGTCAAAATCCGCTGCCAAAGGCTGCTTGTTAATAAAATTCATGATATTTTCTGTCAGAACTTCAGCTTGAAAATGAGCAACGGAACCTGCTTTAGAAGCCGGCAAATCCGTGGCATCCCCGATCACAAAAATATTTTCATAGTCCTGTGACTGCAGGGTATGCTTATGCGTGGGAACAAAATTCAATTCATCGCCCATATCCGATCGTTCGATCAGTTCATCTCCCATATTTGGGGGAACACTGACCAGCAGATCATAGTCAACTTGACGCTCATCAAAAGAAATCAACTTTTTCTGTTGACTGTCTACCCGCTCAATGTTGAAATCCGGAACCAGCTTTATCTCTTTTTCTGCCAGCATGTAGCCCAGAACCTGAGCGGACTCGTCTTTGGTAAAGGCTCCTGATAAAGGAGTCACATATTGAATTTCCACGCGCTCCCGCATACCTTTCTGGGTAAAATACCAATCCGCGAGAAAGGCAAATTCCAGCGGGGCAACCGGACACTTGATCGGCATTTCCGCCAGATGAATGGTTAGTTTACCCCCATCCCAGGTTTTAAATTTATCTGCTAACCCCGCAGCCCCTTCGATAGTATAAAAATCAAAAATATTCTGATACCACCCCTCATCAGCCAGGCCTTCTACTTCATCGGGCACAATCTTTACCCCGGTAGCAATGATCAAAATATGATAATTTATTTCCGTGCCATCTATCAATTTGACTAGATTGCTGTCAGGTTTAATTTGCTCGATTTCAGCTGTGATATAATCTACTTTCTTGGGGATAAATTCACTTTTTG
This sequence comes from uncultured bacterium, assembly GCA_964640055.1. Taxonomy (GTDB): domain Bacteria; phylum Fidelibacterota; class UBA2242; order UBA2242; family JAFGTP01; genus CAZXFH01. Next base: position 1,447 of record CAZXFH010000112.1, read on the forward strand.
GACGCTTAACGTCATCAGGAGAATATTTGCCGAAGGGAATAAAGAGAAAACCAGGTTGATAATAATGGGTCTCATGTTGATCTATAACCGTGATCGACCAATTTTTATGGTCAACTTTACGGGTCAAATGATTAGCCATCATGGTGCCGGCTGTACCGGCACCTAAGATTACAATTTTTCGCATGGGTTAATTATCCATTTAAAAATGTTTTTTCAAGAAACTCAATCAGACGGGCAATTTTTTTATCCTTTAAGGTATAGTATATTTTCTTTTTTTCCCGTCGCTTACTTAGAACATCAGACATGGTCAGTAACCGTAACTGCTGGGACACATTGGAAATTTTCCCGGCCTGAATAATCTCGACAATTTCAGTGACACAAAATTCGCCTTGTCTGAGTAGGCATAAGACCCGAAAACGGATTTTGTTGGAAAGCATATTGAGTATTTCAAGTAGTTTTTCGCAATCCATATCGCTTTCCTGAAACCGTTTTTTCACATCATCAATTTGGTTCAAGTCCATTTTTTCTCCTTTCAATTATATAGTTGAACATATGTTAAACTTTTAAACATTAAAATTCAAGCTTTTTTTGAAAAATTTATTAAAATGAGTCGACGTTTGCTTTGGTTAGCCAGCCTTGGCACAAACATCACCCAGCAGCAGGCAAGATCACCTGTTAACCCGGGTTTGAATTCTCAAAAATGACTGCCAAATATTCTTATCACGGGTCGCAAAACATTATTTTTGCCTAATGCTAAATTATTTTCTTTTGTTTATTTAATTATTTATGTATATTCCATGGATATTTATCGTTATGAACAGGAATTAACAATAACTTATTTCCAATATCTCATAAAACTTTTTACCTTTGATACTCTATTACTAATTCAGTCCAGTAATTATACAGGCTAAGCTTGATTATTTTTAATCAAAATATTTTGGAAACAGGAATATTGACAACAATATTCCATAATCATATCTCAATTTCATGCCGTTAGTTGAGATACTGATTAATTGCGATTAACGGTTCAAATTAAGAAAGGAAAAAGAAATGAACATTTACGTCGGTAACTTGTCCTATGATGCCACTGATGAAGATCTGAAAGGATTGTTTGAAAAATTCGGCGAGGTCGAATCGGTCAATATCATCCAGGACCGTTACAGCAACAAGTCAAAAGGATTTGCCTTTGTCGAAATGTCAGACGACGAGGAAGGCACCAAAGCAATTGAGGAGTTAAACAACCAAGAATTCATGGGCAGAAATATCAAAGTAGATAAGGCCCGTCCTCGGAACCGAGGCGGTTCGCGACGCTCAAAAAACTTCTAATTTAACCTCAACAATTAACCTATTAACAAGTCAATATCCGTGGGTATATCAGCATGCCGGCGGATATTTACATTCAATTCGTATGAATGGATCTTAGCGCTTGTAAGCAAACACCATTTATAGCCCACTGAAACAACTAAGTAACAGTGCATAAATAACTATAAATAAGTATTGCGAATAATCGGTTGTT
>CAZXFH010000113.1:0-2887 GCA_964640055.1 uncultured bacterium
TTTTTCTCCGGGTTGCACCCGGAGTTAATCATGTTCAACTCCTTCGGAGTTGTCTTGTTGGTGTATGGATACATTGGTATTCGGAGAAGAATCCCAGAGGGATTCAACTTGATTAGCCATGAATGGAGTTCATGGATGATAATTTCCCGGTTTCGGTCAGCTTTCCTGAGGCGCCACCAATCTTTACAACTACTAAAGATAAGAACAACAGTAGAATATAACAAAACAGAACGAGTAATTTTGTCACTTGCTCAAGGTTTACAGAAGTAGTAGATTGGCTGAATCGCGTATATAATTCGATACTGACAGCAACTATTGGTGCGGTGTAAATTGCGGCATAATTATGGCTACGCCGCGGCCCTTTATTGGTCAGATACAGCCCGTTGAAAAAGAGCAGCAGCGGGAGTAGATACCGGGCGGCAATGATCAGAACAATGAATATGATTTCATTGCCACTGGCAGATTTGAGAATAAAAGTATCACTCAATTCCGATAATTTTAGGCTGATGGTATTTCCAGAAATGAAAAACAGGAACCAAACTGCTAGAATTGGTAAATAACCGTCGATAAAGCCGTCGGATTTATCGGAGATATTCCATAATGTCAGAAATAATGGCAGTGCGACGATGTGTGTTAAGTGAAAAATATTACCGGATACCGCCAAATAAAATATTGTTGTCCAGAGAGCCAATCCGTACCGATAAGATCTGTGATCCGATCGTGGCCGGAACAGCAGAACGATTAGGATTAATACTGAAATAAACGCCGCAGAATAGACATCTTCCCAAACACCCCGAACAATGATTATCGGGATACAGAAAATTTCAAGAGCAGGCGCTTTGTAAAATTCTCGCCGGATCAGTCGATAAATCATGCTGGTAAGTAACAAACCACTCATTATTATCCAGCGGTCAGGAATTGAAAAGTCGTAATAGCTGATTCGGCGGATTAAGAGAGCGATGACAAACAGGGCAGAGACCGTCAGCCAGCGCTTTTGTTGGGTAAAAAACCAGAGAGCGATGGGTAAAAAAAGTAGGAGCCAGTTGAGTAAATGATAAGGATTTGATGCCAGGTAAACCATCACCAACCCGATTTGAGAGACAAGGAAAATAAAGTGCCCTTTCTGTTTTTCATGCAGGAATTCCGATATAAAAAATAAGAAAGCAACGCTCATAAAGATCGATACGCAGATGAGCAGTGACTTTACCGGCTGCTGCATGATAAAGTTAGCACTGAAAGGAGCGGATTTTGATAAATCTAGGATTGTAATAATATCATTTCGCAGATAAATCAAGGCTGAACCGACCAGAAGAAGACACGGTAAGAAGATCAAAAAATGTCGCTTTTCCAATCTGATGATATTGGATATTCTGAATATTCCGATCAGAAAAAACGTGGTCATTGTCACAATTGAGTAGAGATAAATTTTCGGCAAGCGGTTGATCAGTAAGGTTTTTCTGGTCTCAATTAATTGGGGGTAATCTTTTACTGGTTTTTCGAGATCAAAGTGTTTTGAAAAATCGTTTAGAAGTTGTGCCGATTGTCTCTCTGTGAGTTCCATCAGCGGTAAAATGGGGACTGCAGGTGAGGGATAAACCGGATGAACACCCGCCAGGATCGATAGCGTCGGCGCCCAGTCAATCTGGGATACTGTAACCGGTCCACCAACAGAAATGCCAGGACCTTTCAGGATAAAGGGCGTTTCGACGATATCCTTTGATAAATCCACATGAAATCCGCTGTCATCCATTCCATGCTCTGACGTGATCAGAAGATAATCCTTGGATGTCATTTCATTGATAATATCTTTTAAATAACCGTCCATGATGCTCAGCATTTTATCGTATTCCGCTGATTGGGGTGTGTAGAGATGACCGGCAAAATCCAGGGACACAAACTGAATTGCCAGAAAATCCCAATCACCCTTTTGCATTAGTTCTATTGCACTTTCGTAGTGATACTGGGCGTCCGTTCGGAAATCTCTGAAGCTAAAATGTCGACGTTTGTAGGCGGTTTTATCCGTGTCTTGTTTGTAAGCACCGCTAAGACAATGTGAACTCACAATGACCGCCCTTTTGCCACTATCTGTGACCCGCCGGAAAACATTGTCGTATGCGCTGGGTTTACCACTGAAATCTTCGAAAATTGTCAAAAAATTCGATAATTGTCCAGCGAAAATAGCATGATCTCCCGCCATAGAAAAAGGTGTTGAATTAACCCTGGAAATTCCCCAGGCTGAGGATGATTTCAGGGAAGTGATGAAGGACATTTTAGCGCTGAAAAATTTTTTGTATGGTGTAGAATCCAGTAAGATGACCACAATACGATGCCGGGTGCTGGCCGGTGTGAATTGTGGTGAATAATCCCTTTTAAATTCCAGCTGATGTCCTTTCATCAGGCGGATCAGGGACAAAGCGTTCAGTGTTAAAAAAGCACTAACAATCAAGAGTAGCAAAATCTGTCTCTTGCAAAATAATATTGGGATTTAGATGCTCTCCAACCAGATTTTCATTAGGAACTGGTATTGATAAAACACGTTTCCCGGTGTAATGCTGATCCAGCGCTGATAGGTAGCTAGTAATCCGTTGGTTTTATTATTTTGAGTAAAGAGCGCACCCCTTGTAGAATAATGTTATACACCGGGCTAAAACAGAATGATACCCGATCTGCAAGGTTTCCGATCCATAGACATACACAATGTAAGGAACTTTCCATATCTCGTGGAAATAGGTGGCAATCCCGCTGACAACCGGGGGGAAGTCGCCCGGTAAGAGTACACTTTTTGAGTTAGATCTCATTCTTTTATTCATATTCAACTCCTACGGAGTTGTATAGTAGTGTCAAAAGTTTTTCAATTATTTGTACCTTAATTCATTTATAATCATAA
>CAZXFH010000114.1:0-2464 GCA_964640055.1 uncultured bacterium
CAGTAAAGATTTCTTTTATAAAGGATATATTCCCCAAATCCGATAAATCTTTCCGTAGTTTTCGCAAATATAATTGCGAACCCTGATCCATTTCTTTATCTCGGGAATCTATTTTCAGGTTTGATCTTACCAAAATATAAGTACACAGTAAAAGGACCGAAATCAGTAATAAAAGTATTTTTCTATTGGACATTATATTCATATTCTTCTTTATCCTGCTTACAATTGATGATATCCGATTCTAAAATATTCGCCGTCATAATACACCGCATACATTATGTTCCGGGACTCTGAAATGATAATATCACATACTCTCTGTTTTGTTCTTATTCTTTTTATGGGATTTCCATCCCAGTCAAATACAAAGATGTTTTTCCCAAGACCGGCTAGCCAATCGCTTTTTTTCTTTTGTTTTTCACCTGAATATACACAATATATGTATTTGAATGAGGAGCATAAGTCAAAATATCCCTTAGGAGTATTATCTTGTGATTTTTTATCAATCCACACAGGCTTAATAATATTTGGTCCATGGATCGTGTTCACTGCCTTACCTTGGAAAGTATATAATTCCAAAATATCTCCTCTGTTGCTCCCAAATGCTATTCTTTTTCTCTCTGGATTTTTCACAATATTTGTAGTTTGGACATATTGATATTTTTCAAATTTATTGGATATATTCCCAGGTATATTACCTACGGTTTTAACTGGATTTAATTTTGAATTATAGAAACATAATCTGTTTTTAACAAATATGCCGGTTGCCACAATTGTGTCACGCCCTAAAATACAAAAATCAGTTGGCTTACCAGACTCTAAATTTATTTTCATTATAGTATCAGGTTTAAAATTATTAGTATTTATAATCGTTTTTATATTGAATATACTAAATCTATTTTGACCGATATCATATACCCAAAATTTATTTTTATTTTTAGGATCAACCAACATTTCAGTGATATAAATAAATTCACCGGGCCCTTTGCCCTTCTCCCCAAATGCTTTCAAACATTTTCGGTCTCCAAGACGATAAATCTTTATCATTTTGATTTTTTCGCTATCATCAGGCCCTAAAATTAAATATTTATCCTGAATAATAATTAAAGGATAGGGAGGGAGTAAATATTCACCATCAGAAAATTCCTTAAATTCCCATTTTTCTGTTTCTGAAAATTTTTTAAATGTTCTATAATTCTCGTAATATTGGCTATAATGATCTTTTGAACAATTATTTAATATTATAAATATCAGTATAAAACAAATAATAATTTTTCTCATTATTGTAGTCTTCTTTTTTGGTAATTAATATAACAAAGAATTTTGAGGCCACTACGGATATATAAATGTTTTATATCTGTAATGGCCTCTATTTTAAGATATAATTACATTAGGCAGGATACCAGTCTCCGATTAAATCATAAGGGCATACATTTTTAGGGTTATAAACGCATATACCAGGAATAATAATCTCGTAGGCATACGCTTTCTGAAACAAACTCACCTCCAGATTGCCCAACGACAGATCCGCATTCCGGCTGTTTCCGTTGTCCACCGTCAGGGACACATTCAGCAACATTGCCATCACAAACAGACCAATGGCAATGGCCTTGAAAAGATTCTTTTTCTTCTTCATGGTTGACTCCTTTTAGTTAAGGGTTTACTCTTTCTTCTATCCTGTGTCCGGACACTCTTTATAAAACCTTTCATCTCACCCTTTTATTTATCTTACAATTGATGATATCCGATTCTAAAATATTCGCCGTCATAATACACCGCATACATTATGTTCCGGGACTCTGAAATGATAATATCACATACTCTCTGTTTTGTTCTTATTCTTTTTATGGGATTTCCATCCCAGTCAAATACAAAAATGTTTTTCCCTTGAGCGGCCAGCCAATTTTTCATGCTACCCGGTATCTCACCGGAATATATCGCAAATATGTGTTCGGCAGTTGCACAAATTCCATTATAAGTAGCAACCCTGTTTTGTACTTGTTTTTTATCAATCCAAAATGGTTTTAAAACATCCGGACCATGGATCGTCTTTACTATTTCCCCCGAATAATTATGTATTTCCAGAATATCACCTTCTTTTTTACAGGCAAATGCTATTCTTTTTATGTCATCATTTTTTACGATATCCGAAGTTTGAGTATATTGGTACTTATGAATTTCATTTGTAATATTCCCCGGTACTTTTCCCACCGTCTTTATGGTATCCAGCTCCGAGTTATAAAAGCATAATTTACTATCAATAAATATCCCCGTTGCAACTATAGTAGCACCATCCAAGCGTGCAATTCGAATTGCCCTGCCGGCAGCGGAACTTATTTTTTTGATTGTATCCGGCATGAAGAGACCCTTCTCTTCTACTTTATTTTTACTATATATGCTTAATCGATTTAATGTAAGTAACAGTGCATAAATAACTATAAATAAGTATTGCGAATAATCGGTTGTT
>CAZXFH010000115.1:0-2365 GCA_964640055.1 uncultured bacterium
GATGATGGTAATTTCTTTTCGGTTTATGATTACCAGGGACATCCGGTCTGTAATTTCGGCTGTGTTTTGGTCAAAAGAGAATTTGAAACCATGAGTCAAAAAACCATGTATTACGAATCGGAAATGGCGGCCGTTTCCGATACCAGCTTTGTTTATGCCAATAGCCGTACTGGTTACCTAGGATTATGTCAACACAAGCAATTGGTCTTAAGAACCACCACCGTGGACGGTGTGCAAAACCCGGGTTTTGATATCAAAAAATTCATGAAAGTCTTTACCCTGACCCGCGTGGATGCCAAAGCCCTGTATACGGCAGCTGAAATGGCCAGTAATGGGGATTATGTTTTGATCGAGGCTTACGATCCGTCGCAGAAAAAATCCTGCTTTGATCTTTATGAAGCTGAGAATCTACAATATATCATCAGCCTGAAATTACCGCAGAGTGTGGACCATTTTGATATCAATGATGACTACATTGTCGGCCTCTGTGATGATGATTCAAAATTGGTGATCTATAAATGGCCGGTGCTGGATTAGCAGGCTGTTTTTTGAATCATAAGCAATTTAGGGGGAGTCGCAGAATGAAAACCGCTTTCCGGATACTTTTATTATTTATTTTTGTTAATGAACAATTTTGCAATCGGGTTGAACCTCACACCGGATTACACAATTTTACCGAAACCCTGCGTGATTATATTGACCGGAACACCGCTCAAGAGCTTATATGTTTCAGTGAATATAATATTTATTTTTTCATGACACCCCTGGACTGTTCCCAGTGTGCGCATGCTGTTACGAAAAAATTCATCAGGGAAATAAAAGAAATCAGTGGTAATAATGAGCTGCGGATTTCGCTGCACTATATTTTGTCCGGGGATTTCAGCCGGACAGAATTGGAAAATTATATTTATAAAATAGATCACGAATCCTATTATTACTTTGACACCCATAATCAGATGCGTCAGTTCCTGTTGAAAAATTTCAACACTCTGAAGACACCACTGGTGCTTATTCTGGATCAAAACGGCCGGCTCAAATTCTGGCATAATCTGTCCCCGGATTTTACTACGGCGGATTTGATTAAAACGCTGAACTTAATATTATAAACATAACCCCCCCCTTATGGTAAATAAAAAATAAATTTTAATAGAAAAGAGTTGACAAATATATCGAAAAGGAATATATTCTTAATAAGGTAGCATCAAAAGATAATTGATACGGCAAATCCTACTTTAAACAAGTATTGTTTAAAGAAAAAAATGGTGCTGATCATTAAAAAACCATTACCCTACATAATTATTCTAATTGTGCTATTATCGGGATTTGACGAAATATCAGCCACCCATCCCACTATTGAAGCCTTATCTGCAATTTCATTGCTCTCCTGTTTCTTAATCTTGCGTGCAGTCTTTATGCTTTCAGCCTTGGAACTATGGTAAACATTACGCTTGATAAGGAAAGTATATCTTATGATAACATTTTTTCCTTTTTCCATCTTTTCACGCGTTGGCTGGCAATCCCATTTGATGCTACCTTAATGATTGGGATTGCCGGCCAACTTTTCTTTATTAATATAAAAGAAAAGTTTGAAAAAAAACTAAACCATGTTGATAAATTGCATTAGAGATCGCAATCACTTTTTCGCCGTGCTGTTAGCCCTGCCGTTTTTCACGGTATATATCTGGTCGGATCAGCTGGTGGATGGCCGGTATACGGCCAAGACCTTTTATTTTTATCTGATCAGTGCAATTGTTTTCGCTGGTATCGCCCTGGTATTATTGTTTCGCAAACGGCCGTTACAGATCAGTTTTTCCAAGTTAGATGCACTCATATTCATTTTTTATTTCTACTCATTTATCCGAATGTTGTTAACTCCCAATACACCCATAGCCAATACCCGCTTGCTTACGCATACTCTACTCCTGGGATTGTACTTTGCATGGAAGGCTATATTCGCCTCATCCGGGAAAACAACAGGTATATCTACGGCGAAAATATTACTGTTACTGCTCCTGTTGAGCGGATTCGGTCAAATCATATATGGTTTGTTACAATTATACCATATTATTCCGGTACCCCACAATATCGGTGGATTTAGGGTTTTTGGCAATTTTGGCAATCCGTCCCCTTACGGGTCTTTTCTGGGGCCTTTTCTGCCTCTTGGGCTTGGAGCCTTTTTATTGATTGAATCAGAGGAGAATATTGACCGGATAATAAAATATGTGGGAGTTATTACCTTTATACTGGGCCTGTCACTATTGCCGGCCGTCCAGAGCCGTTCCGCTATTTTGGGTTCTTCCGGAGGCATTTTATTGATTCTGGCGGTGAAGTATCATTTGATTGAAAAATCGAGGTATGTTTTAAA
>CAZXFH010000116.1:0-2278 GCA_964640055.1 uncultured bacterium
CTAAGGTAAAAATTGCTGTATATGACATGTTGGGAAGAGAAATATGGCAGCAGGAAACAATGTATAGGCCTGACTATCATCAGATTGTTTGGAATGGTGTCAATCAAGCCAATGATCCAGTCGCAAGTGGTGTGTATTTAATTCAGTTAACCAGTAAAAAATATAATGCAACAACCAAGGTATTGTTGATGAAGTAACTGCAGACTACTTTCATATTAACATTGGTCAATTAAATACCAATGTTCTTTAAAACACCCGTCTAAAATGGCGGGTGTTTTTTTGAGATATATTAGAGATTTTATTTATTCATTTTCATTCTATTTTACTGACTTAAAGACTCAATAGATTTTACGTTTTAATATTTTATATATTTATATTGTAAAAGTGTTGACATTTTTAAAATAATTTATTAAATAGAAATTAGATTAATCAGGCTACTTTAGGTAAAAATTGAGGGAGCTAATAATCTGAGGGGATGCAGATTATTGGAGAGGCTATTTTTTATGGTTTGTTAGGCAAAGGATTTATAGAATAAAAATTACATAGGAGTTTCAGATGGTATTGAGTAAGAAATCAAAAGAACAACTTGTTCAAGAAGTTAAAAAGCTGGAAAATGAGATTAGCCGATTAAAAGAGATTGATGCCAAATATAAGCAGAGCAAAGAAGAGGAATTGCGTTTTATTCACAATATCTATCGTAAAACAGCCCGGGGTGTGCCCTATCGATTAAATTATGCAGATAAAAGCTATGAGTTTATAGGTAGAGGTTGTTATGATTTATTAGGCATCAGGAAAAAGGAATTGACCTTTGCTAAACTGAGAAGTATTGTACAAGAGACAAATGTCATTGATCCTAAAGCAGTAACTGATTATTATGAATATAATCGGCTTTTTAAGCAGGGTAAGATAAAGCGTTACCGGGCTGAATTAAAAATCAAGACACCAGCTGGACAGATAAAATGGATCAGTGATCGGTCTTTACCTGTCAGGGATCCCAAGACCAGTCAGGTCATTGGTTCCATGGGCGTATTACAGGATATTACTGAAATCAAACGTGCTGAAGAAAAATTGCGAATCATATTTGAAGCAGCGCCTGATGCTTATTATCTCAGTGATCTTAAAGGCAATATTATTGATGGAAACTCCAAAGCAGAAAAATTAATTGGTTATAAAAAAGAGGAACTGATTGGTCAAAACTTTTCAGAACTAGACATCCTTTCCCAAGATCAGCTGGTCAAAGCACAGGAAAACTTCGCTAAAAATGCCCAAGGCAAATCAACTGGTCCAGATGAATTTACTTTAATTAGAAAAGATGGCAGCAAGGTTGCGGTTGAAATTTCCACCCGTCCGATAGAAATTGAAGATCAAATCCTGGTATTGGGAATCGCTCGGGATATTACCAAGCGAAAACAAGCAGAAAGGGCATTAAAAGAAAGTGAAGCGCATTATCGTACGATTATCGAAAATACAGGTGCAGCAACTGTAATTATTGAACCGGATACGTCCTTGTCTTATGTGAATAAACGATTTGAAAAATTATCTGGATATGAGAAAAAGGAAATTGAAAATAAAATAAGTTGGACTGATTTTGTAGTTAAAGAAGACTTGGAAAGGATGAAGCATTATCATACGACTCGCCGGCAAAACTCCACAGCTGCACCACATCAATATGAATTTCAATTCAAAGACCGCAATGGAATTGTAAAAAATATATTGCTGACAGTTGCCATGATACCGGGTACTCAAAAAAGTGTGGCCTCTTTGTTGGATATTACGAAACAGCGGCAATTAGAAAAGGAATTTCGTCAAGTGCAGAAATTAGAATCGCTAGGACAACTGGTTGGCGGTGTTGCCCATGATTTTAACAATCTGCTCACGCTTATTCAGGGGAATGCTCAAATTGTGGAATCAAGAATAGAGCAAGATCATCCGATGTTATCCTATATCAAGAAGATCACTGATGTGTCTCATCGCGCTGCAAAATTGGTTGAGCAGTTGCTGCTGTTCAGTCGCAAGCAAACCATGGAATTTGATACATTTGATCTGAATAAAACGATTGAAGATTTGTTAAAAATGTTAAAACGAATTATTGGAGAAGACATTGATGTGAAAACTGATTTTGCAGAAAATCTTTGGACAATTAAAGGAGATCGGGCAAATCTTGAGCAGGTCATCATGAATTTAACCATCAATGCCAGAGATGCAATGCCTGATGGTGGTTCTTTATAAGTAACAGTGCATAAATAACTATAAATAAGTATTGCGAATAATCGGTTGT
>CAZXFH010000117.1:0-2088 GCA_964640055.1 uncultured bacterium
GCATAATTTTCGTAATGGTGGCGTTTTTTGGATATACTTTTAGATTCATAGCACATATTTTCCGATAAATAAACCTCTTTCAGGTAGTAATTATTCAGATACTGATCTGGGGCGATTTTTCACAGACTGGAATGTCTGTAGATTCTGGCTCAAACCTGCCACCCATTCCGGATTAAAGTTGACCACTTCATGGATCATTTCCGGAATTCCCAAAATGACAATTTTGGGGTAAAATATCAGGTACAAAAAATCAATCCTATTTTCCTGGGTATAGTGCCAAATTCCCTTTTGCCAATATCAATAAGCAGGAGGGATCAATGGCGAACAGGGGGATACGCATAGAGAAGATAAGGGAGATCATCCGGTTGGGTACGGAACATCATTTCAGTCACCGTGTCAATCGGCGCATATATTTACGATTATTTAATTTTGCTTACGTTACCATTGGCATTACCTGCAAAATTGGGTCTCATAGGCGAAAAAGTGGCTTTGTAACTGCCTGATACTCAGGGGGTTAAAAATGCGGTATTGGGAGTGTCGGTAGTCTACCATTCAGAATCAAGCCTCTCGTCGGGAAACTTGGTTTAAAATTGATCAAATGCCGTTTAAGGGGTCTGAGAGCGTTTCTGAGTGGATGTCCCGTCGAGAGAGAAATACAACTGGTTATTTTCTTGATTTAAAAAGTAAAATGTTTTAACGTATTTCAAAGACGGATTTGATATGCAATTCTTACGGTACCTCAAATAGCTTCTAGCACCTGTTTTGAAATGAAATGAGGTCAATGTCCTAAACGATTCATGTTCAGCGTCCTGGGACTGACGGGTCGAAGCCGTAGCTGGGAAATATTTGTCCCCATCGGTTTAGAAAGTAGAAATATTAATGAATACAATAATATTTTTGAGAGAGATAGCGAGAAATGACAGGATGGGTTTTATCTATCGAGAAAACAGAAGATCGATACAATATGCTGTATAATCATATGTTAGTTGTATATAATGAAATAGGAAAATTCTAATGGAAATAGCGATCATACCTCGCTTCATAATAAATAAGTTTATTCATGATGAAATTAGTAAAATTCATGCAAATGTCTTAATTACCAGTATTCTTATAATTTTTTTGCTTTTGCTTTTGAATAACCATCATGTCTATTTGTCATCAATACCTCATTTCTGTCTTTTTCAAAAAATATTGAATATTCCTTGTCCTGGTTGCGGAGTAACTCGAAGCCTTCTTTCTATGTCTAATTGGAACCTATCTCTTGCATGGCAATTCAATCCTGCGGGTGTTTTTTTATTATTCTATATTATTGCACAGGTTCCGTTACGTATTATTGCTCTAAAATTTTATACAACACAAATGTGCATTTCCCAGATATCTCGATTAAGTAGTAATACTATAATTATTGTTTTATTTTTTGTATGGATATTAAGGTTAACTCTATAAAAAGGAGAATGACATGGCACAACAAATTTCCTGCCCAAAATGTAATGAGATGGCAACTCGCGGTGGATTTAAGACTTGGCAAATCATCATAGCGATTTGCTTTTTCCCAATCGGATTGCTTGCACTACTTGCTGACCGTGAACCAACAAAGTGTCCTAAATGTGGACATACTTGGCAAGCGTAATATTGATTTGAAAACTTTTAAAACCTATAACCTATATTTGTCCTGCAAAAGCAAGCAAAAAATAGTCTCCTCTGCGTCAGTTAAATTTTCTTCTTAGCGTGTCAATGTTCACCGGCGATCTCATGGTCTGACTTATTGTTTCATGACGGTTTTCAGACTCATCCGGGTCTGCTAAAAAACCGAAAAGATATATCTGAGTAAATAATACAGCCAATTCTCTGTGTTATATCCCAGGGCGCTTTTTTATAAACGCTCTCAGACCATCCAGGATGGCTTTTCTGTCTCGGGAAGTAGTTTAGGTTTAACACTTCCGGGCTTTACGCGCGTAAATATACATACAAAATGTCACATTTTCAGGCTGAAAAGATAAATTTTTCTTGCCAGAAATCGTGATAATTGCTATTATTTAATCAAGAGCACAGCAGATAAATATTGTAGCGTAGCGGGGATTAACTGGT
>CAZXFH010000118.1:0-1968 GCA_964640055.1 uncultured bacterium
CGTTAGATAACATGCATTTATTTACCTCAATATAAATCTAATATCATGAAAAAGAGAGCCATCTTTCTTATTTGTATCTCACTCATTACTCTTTCACTAAAGAGTCAACATGTCAACCAAGAATTGCTGCATTCAGAATTAGATGCTTTAAACAATGCTATGGCAGAAGACACCCTATTTGCTCAAATTGTAACAAAGTTTGGCGATCCTGTTCAACTTTATCTGGACTATAAATCAAAAGTTCGAATTTCTGACTCAATATGGAGTGCTGATCAGAAGAATCTGAAATGCCTTGATAATATCGGGTATACAGAGCGATTTGAGATGCTACCCTTAATTGATTGGTTTACTAAAGATGAAAGCCTGATTGGTGAGGCTGGAGTATCATATCTCATTCGAACAGATGAGGCAACAATCTTATTTGACGTTGGACTTAACAGTAATAATTCTGATCCATCCCCCCTATTAAATAATATGGAGCGGTTAGGAGTAAGTTTAGATGAAATTGATATAATATTTATTTCTCATAACCATGGGGACCATGTGGGCGGAAACCAATGGACTAACATACCAACTTTCTCTTTAACGAAGAATCAAATTGATCTTGGGCAAAAGATAGTATATACCCCAACGCCTATGGATTACCCTGGACTTGATCCTATATATTCCAGAGAGCCGATAAAAATTGCTGAAGGAGTATCAACAATCGGTGTTATACCTTGTCCAATGTTTTTCACAGATATTGGTGAACAAGCTCTGGCAATTAATGTAAAGGGTAAGGGTATAGTAATTATCTCTGGCTGTGGCCATCAGACTATAGAGAAACTCATTCTAAGATCAGAAATTTTATTTAATGAAGAGATTTTTGGATTGCTTGGTGGTTTTCATCTACCTGTTAGTGAATGCAGAAATATTAGTAAGATATACCAGTATGTTATCACGAATAGACTACCATGGGATCCCCTAACTGAAAAAGACATACAAAGTAATATTGAGTTGTTAAAATTCCATGGAATCAAAATCACTGGTGTCTCTGGCCATGACAGTTGTGATGATAGTATAGATGCCTTCAAAAATGCCTATAAAGACGATTACTTTGATATTGTAGTTGGAGAAAGAATTACTTTTAATGATAAATAAATCGCGAATATTTGAAATGTCAAATATGCACGTTATCTAACATTACGGCATAAAGAATTGTCGGGACTGTAGGTTATTCAAGGCTTGTAACCCGCTTTAACTTTTGTGTAACTTGACAGGAGATCGCCCGCAACCGGCAACTTTTCATACCGCAAACCGTTGGCAGCAAGCAAAATAAACACCCTGCATATGGATACAGATGATTTATCAAGAGAAGCTTATGATGGTATTATAATAGAAGCAGAGAAATTAACTCATGATTTGACTTTGCATTATGGATTGCTATCTTATGACTGTAAAAATGAGACTGGATATATTAAGAAAGCTGAAAAGCTTACCAAAGAGATAATGGAAATTGAGGACTATGAATTGGATGATTTGTTTTGGGGTAATCCACCAGATAAAGAAAGATTGGGTTTTACGCTCAAAAAAATATTGGAAAATATTGAGAAAATCAAATCCATTCCGATTGAAAAACGAAAATATGATTTTTAACGTTGACCAGATATTTTATGATTATATATATAGTTGGTATTAGTTGTGTTGGAAAAACAACAATTGGAAACATGTTGGCTGAAAAAATTGGTTATTCTTCCTTTGACGTGGATGAGGAGATTCAGAATTATTACAAAATGCCAATTGAACGGATTCAAGATGAATGTTTAACAATGAACGGATACAGAGAAAAAGCCAGTGTAGTTTTAGATTGTTTGTTTTCAAAAAACATTGATTCGGTAATTTCTGGAACACCATCAGGATTAAAGTTTTCATATCTTCAAGTTTATAAAAAGCACAAAGCTGACAAAAAATTGTATTCTATTTATTTAA
>CAZXFH010000119.1:0-1953 GCA_964640055.1 uncultured bacterium
AAAATTATTTATCATTTGCCTTATAATTGATGATAGCCGATAAAGAATTCCTCACCATCATAACAGACAGCATAAAGAATGTTTTTCTTTGCAGATATTTCTATCCTGCCCAGCCGCAGCTCGGATGTTACGCTTACCAGCGGTTGGCCATTATAATCAAAGATAAAAATATTTTTACCAAAAGATTTAATCCATTCCCCTTTTTTGGGATTGTATTTTTCCCCGGAATAGATGCCGTAAATGTGATTTGCCGATAAACACAGATCGGTATATCCCTGCCTGAATACGGTGTGTGTTGCTGAATGCTGATCAATGGTGTATTGAGGCACAAAAAAATCAGGCCCGTGAATCGTTTTGAGCGGCTTGCCCTCCCGGCTGTATATTTCGATCAGATCTCCGAAAAAATTGCAGATAACAATCTTTTTTCTTTGGAAATGGTAATCAAGCATACTTTGATAAGCCTGGAAATGAAACATGCTGGCCGTGCCTACTCCTTTTCTACCCGGGATATATGCATTGGTTTTGATGGTATCACCCTTCGAATTATAAAAACAGAGCCTGCTATTTAAGGACCCAATAGCAGCGAAAGTATCGCTGTTTAAACAAATAAATCGATGCGGGAAGCCCGCATCAGCACTCATATTAATCATGGTATCCGGTTTGATCGTTGTACTTCTTCTCATTTTATCCACATTATATTGGGTCAATCTTCGTAGATTGCCGTCCCAAATCCAGAAGCGGCCGGCAGCAGAACCATCATCAAATATATTCCATACGGAAACGAATTCACCGGGCCCCTGCCCTTTGCGTCCGAAATTCTTTATTAATTTGCCTTTATCAAGATCATATATTCGTATCATTTTCTTATCGCTGTTACTTGCCGTAATTAAATACTGGTCATCTATAACTTTAATCTTAGGTGGCAATGGGAAGGTAATAGCTGCTAACTTCTCAAAGACCCATTTTTCCGTTTTGGGAAATTCAGTGAACATTTCATAATTCTGAAAATATTTCCCATAATTATCATTACTACAGTAAGAAAATATAAGTACGGTTATGCTTATACAAATTGATATTCTTTTCAGCTTATTTCTCTTGTTTATTCTAAAAATTGACCCATTTATTGTATATAACGTTCAATCATTTCCAACCCGGCGCCATCTTCATCTATTTTATCATAAAGGATCACTTTATTGTTTTTATCTAATAAAAATAGCATGTTCTCAGGAATTGAGCATATTTCCTTATTTTTCCGATAAAAACGCATGGTTGTATCCATAAAGACCGGTGTATGCAATTTAATGTTTGCTTTATTTAATATATATTTCAACAATACCGTATCGGTTGTCATATTTTTTGCGATAGAAAAACAACTAATCTCTGTTGAATTATTATATTTTTGGAAGATATTATCAGTATAGCCTAAGTTAATTATACAATATCCACACCCGGCATTAAATACGCAGATTAATTTATATATGTTATTAATGTCATCAAAACGGATCAAACTGTCTCCTCTTTCAAAATTAACCATTGTGAGATAGTCCGGAAAATCAATGATTTTTCCTTGTAGCGATTCATTCCTACTAGTTATAAAATATTTATTAATAAGATTTGAAAATATAATCATTACTAAAAACGCAAATAAAACAGCAATATACTGTACACCCGTTGATTTGATGAGTTGCATTTATTTTTGGTTTATTTCCAATTATTTGATCTGTCTGATATAATCTTCAATCTGAATAATTTCGCCCTCCATATAAAATTCACATATTATTGTTGGATTGTAAACGCACATTCCCGGAACAATAACAACTCCACACGCATACGCCTTCTGAAATAAGGTGACTTTCAGAGTTCCCAACGACAGATCCGCATTCCGGCTGTTCCCGGAATCCACCGTCAGGGACACATTCAGCAACATTGCCATCACAAACAGACCAATGGCAA
>CAZXFH010000120.1:0-1947 GCA_964640055.1 uncultured bacterium
CTTATCCTCTTTTAACCTATAATATACGAATGGGTACGCATTTGGGGGATGAACCATATTTTTTAAACCAATAATGATTGCTTCCTTTTTTAATTATCAAGACCATAGTTTGGTCTGAAACCAGCTAAAAGTACCATCTGGCATCGCAACTATATCCATAAATACAATCTGATAACAATAGCACTCTTAATTCATAATATGTTATTAATTTGATATACATCTACTTATAATTTTGATAATCCTTGAACTCGATAAGCCCATAAATTCCAGGCGCTTGAAAGACATCACTTATGAAGTAAAGCTTGAATCACGCCCCCGTTTAAAGTGCATTTCTCTAATAAAACATTTTCGGCAACTGTCAACATTACATCAAATGCAAAGGCCGTATCCGGTTTTGGGCCTCCCTGTTCCCAGTAGTATTTCAATTCATCATATCCTTCCGGTGCTTTAATAGAATAAGCACCTGATCCGGATTCCATTTTTTTCCATATCCACCAAGCCCATCCGATTTTATGATCCTCCAATAATTGTACGGCCTCCTGATACCATGCATTATTATTCTCTCCTGATTCTCCCATCCAGAGGGGTACCTTATATTGATCTCTCATCTGGAGATAGGGTAAGATGGTTTCTGTCGTATTTTCACACCAATAACGGTGAAAACTCAAGACAATATTATCATCATCAAAAGGCCATAAACCGCTATGATCATTCGCAAACCAGTTACCTTCGATATAAATAATATGGTTCTGATCCACTGTACGAATGGCAGCGATGATTTGGTCATATAATTGTTTTAAAGCTGTGTTGTTCGGGCCCAGATCCCAGTTGGGTTCATTGATCAGATCATAGCCGCCAATCCAGGATTCATCGGCATAACATTCAGCCAGTTTTCGCCAGAGCGCAATTGTTTTCTGTTGGTTTTCCGGGCTTTCCCAGAGTGAGGGTTTGCTTTCATCATAGTCGCAAATATTCGCATCTTTACCCTGCCCGCCGGGAGCGGCATGTAGATCCAGAATCAAATAGACTTGATTATCTGCACACCAACCCAACAGTTTATCGATCATTGTAAAACCTCTATCCAACCATGTATTCTGTCCCCGGACAGGCTCTTTCTCGATTGGCAAAGTAAAAAGATTATAATGCATGGCGACCCGTAAGGAATTAAACCCCATATCCTTTAATTTTTCAACATCTTCAGCAGTACAATAATTATCCAGCCAGGCCTGATGATAGCTCTCCAGATTCTCGTAACCGATTAACGCTTCGATATCCTCAAAAATAGTATGTTGTCCGGCCGGGGCACTGGCACTTACCTGCATCATATAGGGTTCCTGAATCATCCAGCCTCCGAATCCCATTCCCCGCAAGCGTACTTCAGATCCATCACCAGCCACAATGATTTTATCCTTGGTATGGAGAAATCCGATCTCCGTTTCAGGGCTTTTATGGGGCACAGAACAGCTGAAATGAAAAACAGTTAATAAAAATATAGAAATAACAACTGGTATTTTGCGGGTCAATGCTCTCCAATTACTTGTCTTTACGATCCAGAACCAAAATACTAATATAGTATTTTTTTGAACAGAGTGCTGTAAGATATTGAAGGTGAATGCTGTCATCATATTCCTTCTTTTAATTTATGATTATTTCATTAACACCATTTGCTTCGTTTGCTGAAATTTCCCGGCCTTTATCCGATAAAAATATAGTCCGGAAGATAAATTTAGCGCTTCAAATTGGACTTGGTGATAGCCTGGCTGTTGCGCTTTCGCCAAAATTGTCTTGATCTTGTTTCCGGTAAGATCATAAATACTTATTTCAACAGGTACAGTTTGGGGTAAGGCATAGCGAATTGTGGTTACCGGATTAAAAGGATTGGGATAATTCTGGTATAACCTAAAAATCCCATTTATGGATCAGAAAAAGGTAGCTAAAGGTGTCCCT
>CAZXFH010000121.1:0-1919 GCA_964640055.1 uncultured bacterium
TACTTTTCATACTTTTGATTGATTGGTTATTTAATTTTCCATGTAATTTCTTAACAATTACCTTCGTCCGATAATAACGACGCCAGCTCTACCAATCGATCCGGCAATGGCGACAAGGTCATCTTTAACTTTTACACCTCCGAATGCTCCCCCTGCTATGGGAATCTCATTTCTGTAATTGTACCAGGTTGAACCGTTATAATGCACCACTTCACAAAAACTGCCGACTACAAAAATATCATTTGTTCCACTACCGGTAATATCATCTGAATGATAACTGGTGACTTCACCACTGGGATAACAACTCCAGGGAGAATTATCCAGTTTGGATTTAAAGTGAATTCCGGCGCCTACCACATAATATTGACAATTGGGGATAAACCATATTCCATCGAGAAAATTAGATAGACCATCATCTGATACTTTGGTAATCGTTTTATTTTGGATACGAAGCAGGCATTTATCCTGATCGTTAGATGCGACAGCCAGGATTTCCCACTTTCCTGTACGTTTATTTTTCGCTCCCCAAATGTCCTGTATGTCCAATGTCGTCCCGCTTTCCATCTTCTCAAAATTGGAACCATCGTAATGCACGATGGAACCTTTCCGGCCGACAAAATAGATATCAGACGGTGATGAAGCCCAAATGTGTTCTACACCACCATCATCTTGATCCAATACTCCCATATCCCATAGATGATAAAAATCCCAGGTATTACCATCCCAATGGATTGGTACACCTCCACTTGCCCAAATATCATTTTCATTAAAATACCATATGCTATTAAGCAGGGCACCACGTTCGAATCTAGACAGATTCCAACGACTACCATTCCAGTGAGCGGCATTGAAGGTCTCCCTACCAGTACCATTAAAAGAGGAATCCGGATCAGGCATTATGATCTTTCCCACCACCCAGATATCATTCTCGTTCACAATCCAGACATCTTTGAGGTAGCTGCCATAGATTCCCAGAGTATCAACTTCCCAAATAAAGTTATGGCTGGTAGTATCGGGATCCGTTGGTTTTACAAGATCTTCCGGGCACTGCCAGAGTAGCGTAGAAACTATGGTTAATACGATTAGGCTTGTTATTGGTATTTTCGAGGACATCGTGTTTCCTTATTTAATTCTCATTACAGTTGAAACTACGCTGAATTTCAAGTAATTTCAACTTTCCTGTCTCCCATTAATTGGGAGTAGTGATGCGCCCCGCACATGAAGCTCATCTCTTCAGTGCGGGGCTTTATTTATAAATTTTAAATTCAAATTCTTTCCTTTCATCTCTTCTTCATACTTTTAATATCAATAACAAAAAGCCTCTGCGCCTTGCGCAATTATCTCTCCTCATATTTTATTCCCTCGTTTCTCTTATTTATATATTCAGAAATAAATAATTATTTGTCAACACTTTTTTCAAAAAATATTAATACCATAATGAAAAACATTAATATATCTGAACATATCATTGTCTTAGCTTATCCAATTTAACATAGGATTTAAAAATACTGTTTCTCTTAAATCTTTATGCTAAAAAGAGAGACAGTAGTTAAAATTGCAGAATTTCTTAAAAAAATACCGAAAAACTGGGATGGAGAAAAAGCGATTCTAGAGATGAAGAAAAATCAATTTAAACACTGGAAACAAATGGAGTGGATTGGCTTTTATTTTGAGTATCTCTGCCAAAAATATTTAAAAGGTATAATGAAATTCCATGTCATTAGCTATGGCAATACTTCTTTTGATGGATTTCTTGAAATACCTTTTGATTTTAAATCTCATGCTATTAATACAGAAAACCACAAAATAGTAATTAATGATACTCAAGCTATTAAAAAAGCAATTGAGCAATATGGATGTGTAATTACTATTATTGCTTTGGGAAAAGTCAAATATAATGATGAAAATCGCAGTTTTTA
>CAZXFH010000122.1:0-1813 GCA_964640055.1 uncultured bacterium
TTTGATAAATCCTCTGAAGCAGTTGATAGGTTTTAGTGAGCTTTTCATTGCGCGGATATTTTTCGAATAATATTTGGAATAATTTGCGGGCTTTTTCGACTTGCCCTGAACGAAATAATAGATTCCCAAAATAGGATGCTATTTCCGGGTCATGCGGATTTTGGTGATAATATTTCTTAAAAAATTGAAAAGCTGCTTCTATTTGACCATTTTGTAAATAAGTTTTACCGGCTTCCACGCTTCCATTTTTCCCTGTAACCGCTACCATCTCTGGTACTGAATAACCCTCTTCATCCAATAAATAACCCCATCCATTCAATTCTAGAAACAATTTTACTTCTTCGTAATTCTCAATTAAATCAACAAGTCGGTTGGGATTGGTTTTGACTAAGTCAGTTTTAACATCAAAACAGGATTTAACCCCTAAAAAATCATAAACCTGGGATAGAACTTCCTTTTTGATGGTATTTGATGCTCCATTACCGTTACCAAAAAAATCTTCATAGTAAATCTCAATAGTATCATAATGATTTGAGAGGTATTCCCGAAAATTGAGAATCTGTCTTTTACGGTCTTTCAATCCCCCTAATATTCCCTCATTCATTAGTAGGGTGATTCTGGCGGAAGCATACTTTTGTGATGCATGAGCCGCTCTGGCAAATTCTTCCTTGCGCCTATTTAATTCCAGAGAAATCAACGTCTTTAACAAATTACATCTGATCAGGTGGATTGCCTTTTTAAATTTTTCCTGGAGGATAGGCAATTCATTGGGTATTACACCTACCTGATCATATTTAATATCCAGCCCTACGGCTTGCATATCATTGTTTTGGGTAAATAAGTCATCCAGATATTGTTTAAAGGCGACCGCTTCAAAAGGCGGAGTGATAAATTTGGCTGATTCCAAGACCTTATTCCGCCAATAATGGAAAAAATTATCAGGATTATGATAGTCCATCCATAACAATAATTCACCGTAACATTGGATTTTCGGATGGTCAGACAAAACTGTTTCAAAAAAGCGCGTACCTGAACGTTGCGTTGCCAGGACAATAAATTTTTCCATTAATTCCTATTTCCGGCTATTTGCAAACATGTATATATTCCACAATTTCTTCTGATGATTGGTTTTTCTATTGATATGTTCATTAAATATATTTTGTAGATAATCGTCTTGACCATCTTCGCCAAATTGAGCTGTAAAAGTATTTATGGCCTGCCTTAGCTCATCCTTTAATTCATCCCGAATCCATTTGGCCACCGGGATACCAAACCCCTTTTTACTCCTTTTTAAAATGGATTTGGGCAGATGCGAGCCCATTGCACTTTTGAACAGATATTTTGTATCTAGTCCCTTCATCTTTAAAGTGCTCGGTAAGCGGGCGATAAACTCTGCCAAATCTTTATCCAAAAAAGGCGAACGCACTTCCAAAGAGTTCATCATACTGGCCCGGTCAATTTTAAACAGGATATCATCCAGCATATACGTATTAATATAGCTGCGTGATAACCGATCAATATTGTGCAGACCATTCCCATTGTATTTCAGGGTAGGGCTGAACAGTTCCTCCCAATTAACCGAAGTATTCAGGGGTAAATTGTGATGGGTAAAAGCACTGAGCCACAACTGGTTGCGTAATTCTGGCATACCACTGGTTTCGTTCTGGAAGCCTTTCAGAAAATGCTGCAGCCGAAAGGGCCAGTTCATGTTGCGGTCGGAAACCGGTAATTGATCAGCGATCCAGCGCGCCAAATTCAGCATCTGTTTCGGGAATTTTTCTACTATCGGTGCAAATTTTGAAGCGATAAAAGT
>CAZXFH010000123.1:0-1568 GCA_964640055.1 uncultured bacterium
CAATTTTCCGGGAATATTTACAAAAAAATCACAAAGATAACAAGAATGGTTCAATCAGGACTGTCCTTTTCAGTGGATTGCTGGCATTTTTGATTATTTCCCTTTTTACTTTTCAATTGCAAATTCTGCCTTCGTTAGTGATATTCGTGTTTTTGATTAGTGGTATTGCCACGGTTCAGCGAACAAACAGAAAATTTATACTCAATACGCTTCCACAAAGAATATTATCTCTGGGCCTGTTGGGTCTTATTGCGATTTTTGCTTTTCATCAGAGAAATAACTTCAAAGCCCATAAAAAATGGAAAACAGCTAATCTGTATTCCGGCATGCGCTCTTATGATCCGGCCATAAAAATTTATCAGGAATTGTATCCGGTGTTGCAGAATAATGGCAGTTTTCTGCTCAATTACGGCGGTACATTGGCCCTTGACAGTCTTTATCAAAAAGCCCTCCCGGTATTGCAACGAGCGGAGCGCTATCTCAATGATCCTAACTTATATATGTCCCTGGGAAATTGCTATAAGGAGACCGGTGATTTTGAGAAGGCTGAAAATTATTATACAAAGGCTGGGAATATAGTGCCTCATCAGATGTATCCCCGATATCTTCTGGTGAAATTGTACCGAAAGTATGATCAGAATAGCAAAGCAATACAAATGGCGCAGGAAATAATTGACATGAAAGTGAAGATCAATTCAACAGCGGTCAGTCAAATAAAGGGAGAGATGGAAAATTTTATAAAAGTGTCCGGACACAGGATAGAAGAAAGAGTAAACCCTTAACCAAAAGGAGTCAACCATGAAGAAGAAAAAGAACCTTTTCCAGGCGGTTGCCATCGGTCTGTTTGTGGTGGCAATGTTGCTGAATGTTTCTTTGACGGTGGACAGCGGAAATGGCCGGAATGCAGATATGTCACTGGGCAATCTGGAGGTGAGTTTGTTCCAGAAGGCGTATGCCTACGAGATTATTATTCCGGGTTATTGTGTCCATTGGTGTGATGACGTTTGTCCATATGATCTTCCTCCGGGCGAATGGATAGCCAATGGGTAGACCTTTGAGAACTGACACAACTCGCCCCGGGTATTTTTCATAACACTCGGGGCGAATTACCTTCAAATAATCCTCCAATAAATTGATAGGATGTCATTAATGAGAAAAGAAATTTTTTGTATATTACTAGTTTTAGTAGTTATAATAAGCAATTGTTCAAAAAATGATTATCGGAAATATTACGAGGAATATACAAAATTTACAGAATTTCCGGAGACTGAAAAATGGGAGTTTGAAAGGTTTTGTAATGATCCCTTTATGCTTCAAGCCTATCCTAAAACAATAATTAATAATAAATATCTTGTTATCAGTGATTTTTTTAATTCAACCACTGAAATGATAAAAATTTATGATCTTGACAGTCATAAACTGGTAAAGGCGTTTGGGGAAAAGGGAAAAGGGCCGGGCGAATTTTTAGTCAGCCATCAAGTCATCCAACATAAAGATAAATTTATGGTATTTGATAATAAGCACCAATGCATATATATCTATAAGATACTTTCATAAATACTCATTTT
>CAZXFH010000124.1:0-1546 GCA_964640055.1 uncultured bacterium
AAAGTTGATCTCATTACCACAAAGCCCCCTGGTTCAAAATTTCGGGCTGGGTTCCCCTCTACTTTGATGCTCATAATCCCATGTTAAGTAAAATCAGGGAACAAAATTTAGAGATATGTGTATTGAAAATTAGCCCAGATGTACTTAACTTAACAGGTGTGGTTTTAAGTGATAGAAATGCGTGCAGTAGCTATGTACGGTTTTATGATTCACCCGATGATTTAGAAAATTTAGATTTTGATAGAATATTCAGGAAGGACTGGAGAGATGATAATATATTTGTCGAATGGGAGAACAAATCTATTAAATGTGCTGAAGTTTTAGTGCCAGATGTGGTTTTACCAAGGTATATTCAAGGTGCATATGTTTATAATCGAGAAGTGGAAACAAAATTAATAGATATTGGATTTAATTTATCGATAGAAGTAAAACCAACAATTTTTTTCTGAATAGTAATGATTGAAGAAATAAAGATAGGAAACATATTAAAATCAAAGGCCCAGACATTAGTTAATACAGTTAACACTGTTGGTGTAATGGGTAAAGGAATTGCGCTGGAATTTAAAAAAGCTTTTCCTGATATGTATAAGGATTACAAAATCCGATGTGCTCAAGGTAAAATTGATATCGGTAAACCATATATCTTCAAACGCATGTTTAAACCTGATATTATCAATTTTCCTACTAAAAAACACTGGCGCGCTGTATCAAAAGTTAAAGATATTGAAGTAGGGTTAAAATATCTTGTAGATCATTATAAAGAATGGGGGATCAAATCTTTAGCTATCCCGCCGCTCGGTTGCGGCAATGGTCAGCTTGAATGGGGAGAAGTTGGCCCTATTATATATCAATCTCTTAATCCAATTGATATTCCCGTTGAATTATATGCCCCTTATGGGACCTCACCAAGGTTGTTATCGATAGAGTATCTCCGTAATTATAAGAAATCTACCCCAAGAAAAATAAAAATTATAAATCATAAATTGAATCCGAGCTGGCTTGTATTAGTTGAAATTTTAAATGAACTGGAAAAACAACCTTATAGCAATCATGTGGGTAGAACGATTTTTCAGAAGCTCTGTTATGTAGCAACAGAGGAAGGGGTGCCGACCAATTTTAACTTTAGTCAAAAAAGCTATGGACCATTTTCAAGCGACGTAAAGAAAGCTATTAGTATTCTAGCAAACCATGGAATTATAGAAGAACAACAAAGAGGTCAAATGATTAGGATAAAAGTCGGTCCAGTTTTTGAAAAATACAGAGAGAAATATTTCCAATTTATATCTAAATATAAAAAGATTATAGGACATATTTCCGACTTGTTTGCTAGAATGAATACTGATCAGGCTGAGATTACAACAACGATTATGTATTCTGTTAAGGATTTAAAGAAGAAAACAAATTGGAAAAAGATTGACGAAAAAGAGGTTTTTGATTATGTGATGAACTGGAAGAAGCGACGTAAGCCACCCCTAAATAAAGAAGAAATAGCTTCGTCAATCCGCAATTTAGCAATACTTAACTGGCTAGATGTTAGCTATAGTAA